>JAZNZI010000123.1:0-15095 GCA_045594865.1 Eubacteriales bacterium
GCAGAGGAATTATCGCTACCTGCATTGGTGGTCATAATAATAACCGTGTTTTCAAAATTAACCTGTCTGCCCTGCGCATCGGTTATCTTTCCGTCGTCAAGCACCTGCAAAAGTATATTAAGCACGTCGGGATGCGCCTTCTCTATCTCGTCAAAGAGAACGACCGAGTATGGACGGCGTCTGATTTTTTCTGTAAGCTGTCCCGCCTCATCATAGCCAACGTATCCGGGAGGAGCGCCTACGATTCTGGAAACCGAATGCTTCTCCATAAACTCGGACATATCAAGCCTGATAAGCGACTCGGGCTGCTTAAATAGATCCTGCGCCAGCACCTTTACAAGCTCGGTCTTTCCGACACCCGTAGGTCCTGCAAAGATCATTGACACGGGATTCTGTCTATAAGACACGCCTGCACGCTTGCGCTTGATGGCGCGAACGACAGAGCTTACAGCCTCGTCCTGTCCTATAACCTTCTTTGAGATGCGGTCGTATAGTCCCGAAAGCTCGGAAAGCTCACCTACCGAAAGCTCTGCCGCGGGAATGCCCGTCCATATCTCAATTACGCGAAGAAGATCCTCGGGGGTTAGCCTAAGATCGTTGATCACGGGGATAATGATTTTCTGCCTTGTCTCAATTCTTATTCTCTCAGACTTGAGATCAGCAAGCTCCTTATAGTTCTCCTCGGTCTGTCCATCGGGATTTTCTACCTTAGTCTCAAGCTCTGCAGTTCTTGCCGCTATCTCGTCGAGACGCTTGTCATTTCGACGCCTTTCGTTAAGCTCGGGACAGTTAAGAGCCGCCTTTGCCGCCGCCTCGTCGATAAGGTCGATTGCCTTGTCTGGTAAAAATCTGTCAGTAATATATCTCTCGGATAAAGTTGCCGCAAGACGAGCAACCTCGTCGGAAATAGCAACACCGTGATAATCCTCGTAATAGCTCTTTATACCCTTGATAATATCAACGGTATCCTCAACCGAGGGCTCCTCTATCTTTATAGGCTGGAAGCGGCGCTCAAGAGCGCTGTCCTTCTCTATGCACTTTCTGTACTCCTTAAGTGTAGTAGCACCGATAACTCTGATCTCACCTCTTGACAGTGCGGGCTTCAGCAGGTTCGCCGCGCTCATACTGCCGTCGGAGGTCTCGCCTGCGCCCGCAATATTATGCACCTCGTCAATCATAAGGATAATATTGCCTGCCGCCTTGATCTCCTTAAGCAAACCGAGAATGCGCGACTCGAACTGACCGCGGAACTGGGTGCCCGCAACGAGAGCGGTAAGGTCAAGCTGCCATATCTCAAACTCCCTGAGAGTTTCGGGCACCTTTCCCTCGACTATTCTAAGCGCAAGAGCCTCTACGATAGCGGTCTTACCAACACCCGGCTCGCCAATAAGGCAAGGGTTGTTCTTCTGTCTGCGGGAGAGAATCTGTATCATTCGGTCGATCTCTCTGTCACGGCCGACAATTCTGTCAATTTTGCCCTCCGCAGCCTTTCTGTTAAGATTCGAGCAATAGGTAGAAAGAAGCTTCTTTGAAGGATCCTCCTTCTTTCCATCGGGGCGTTTTTTATTATCACCGTTCTTGTCGGGCTGAGGCTTTACGGGCATACCGAAAATCTCACCGAGGTTAAGAGTAGGAACCTTGCCGTTCTCGCCCTCCTCATCGGACTCAACGAGCGCGTTCTCCATCATACCGTTTATCTCCTCGGTCATTCCCTGGATAGCGTCCTCGTCAATGCCCATTTTCTTAAGCATATCCACCACGGGCGGAGGCTTAATGCCAAGCTCAGCAGCACACTGGAAGCATAGCCCCTCGTTTATTGAATTTCCGCCGTCAAGACGGGTTATATAGACCGATGCAGGTCTTTTTTTACATCTGGCACAAACTTGTATTTTCATTTATATTCCATTCCGTCGCAGGTGCGACAAAGTTTAACTTGTAAATAACTAAAAGGACAACAGCAGTCGCAGAGGACTGAAGCTGATAAAAAATCTATATATCGGTCCACCGTCAAAATCCCGCGTCATCTCCGAGTCAAGCAGCAAGGGAGTGCGGAAAAGCAGATCCACGCCCTGTGTGAACAGCCACGCGCCAACGAATGCTAGCGCACAGGACAGTATGGCACCGAAGAATCGGTTTAAGCTACCGATTACACCAATGCTAAAAACTCCGTCGGCAAGCTCCACCAAAAGGTTGAAGGTGATCCTCAAAAATAATAGCAAAATCAAGAAAGCAATAGCAACCGAAATCATATTTACCGCAGGAGTGGCAAGTGATGATACTATATGCTCAACGGTTCCCTCTGACGTATCAGTCGCGAGGTCGGCAGGCAAATCAAAGATTACCGCCGCGATCCTCATAACCATAGGTATTTCTATGACTGATGTATCGGGAGAAAGACCTGTAAGCTTCTCCAGCATAAGCTCCTCGATGTAATTACTTATCGGTGCTTCGATAAGCGGCGCAACAAGGCTCTCGCCAAATGGCCTGCATAATGCGATGGATATACCGAAACACAAAACGAGGCGCATAGGTCGCGCGACCATTCTGAAAAATCCCCGTGTATATCCAAAATAGGATCCAAGCACCAATAATAAAATTAAAATCACATCGAAAACCAGGTTAAGAAGCAAGGTATACCTCCGAGAACATTTTACCACATAATTATGAACAAATCTGTGTAGATTTTATTTCAAAATTACGTTTTCTGCTCCGAAAACAGACGAAAGTCTTCCCATAACCTTGTCGGAAGGGGAAACCAGCGCATCCTTAAGCGCACAATACTTACCTCTGCTATTATCGTAGAGCACAATTTTAGCATTTCCACGGTTGAGGGCGGCAATACGCTTCAAATTGTTTATTCTACCGTCCAAAAGGTTGGGAACCTTAATATAAATCTTTGGTTCGTCCGTATTTGCTTTTTTTGATGAATATTCCGAATCGGGTATAAGGGCTGTGGCTGTGGATAAAAGTATTCTCGGCGACTCCCCCTCCTCGGTGGAGATATTCCCCTGAATTGCCACGGCGGCCTCGGCCTCAAGAATCCGGCTGAACTTTCCGTAGCTCTTGGCAAAGACGATAACCTCAATCTCGGCATATCTGTCCTCAAGGGTTAAGAACGCCATAACGTCGCCGTTTTTAGTCACCTTGGTACGCTTTGAGGTGATAATGCCCGCGATATTTACCTGGGACTTGTCCTTATATTTGCTACCCGTATCGGCATCGTCGGAGGACTGCTCGATAATCTCGGATATCTTGTCGGGAGAGATAGCCTCAAGATGGCGGGAAAATCCGTCGATCAGGTGTCCCGAGAAGTACATTCCCGAGCTTTCCTTTTCAAGCAGCAGAAGCTCTCTCATAGGATATTCGGGTATATCGGGATAATTGTACTTGATAGAAGCACCCGAGCCTCCCGTTGCTTGGGAAAACAGATCCATCTGTCCTGCAATATTGTTCCTTGATCTGTCGTGCTCGGAATCAATAATGCTCTCATAGCACTGCAAAAGCGCGCTTCTTGGTGTACCGAGACTGTCAAATGCACCACATTTTATAAGTGATTCAACCGTACGTTTATTAAGATCGGAATCTATCATTCTCGAAATAAACTCATCAAATGAGCTGTATTTGGATATGGAACGGTTATTTATCACCGCTCTTGCAAAATTGCGTCCAACGTTCTTAATAGCGAGAAGTCCGAAACGAATATTTCTGCCGTCAGAGGAGAAATACTCGCTGCTGCCGTTGATATCGGGGGGTAAAACCCGCACGCCAAAGCGAGCCGCATCAGCGATATATTCCCCGACCTTTCCCGCGTTATCAAGGACGCTGGTTAGCAGAGCTGTAAAATACTCCGCAGGATAATGCGCCTTAAGGTATGCCGTGCGATATGAAATAATGCCGTAAGCTGTGGCGTGGCTCTTGTTGAAGGCGTACTTTGCAAAGCCGAGCATTTCCTCGAACACTTCCTCGGCATCAGCCTTTGATACACCGTGCTCAAGGCAGCCGGACACGAAGGCATCACGCTCTGCCTGCATAGCAGAGGTCTTTTTCTTCGACATAGCTCGTCTAACGATATCCGCGCGGGCGTAGGAATATCCCGCAAGGCTTCTGCAGATCTGCATTACCTGCTCCTGATATACAATACAACCGTAGGTGACGTCAAGAATATCCTTTAATTCGGGAATCTTGTACTCAATTTTTTCCACACCGTGCTTGCGGGCGATAAAGCTGTCTATGGAATCCATAGGGCCGGGACGGTAAAGTGCAACGCAAGCGATGATATCCTCAAGACAGTTAGGAGCAAGCTTGATCAAAACCTGCTTCATTCCGCCTGACTCAAGCTGGAACACACCGTCGGTTTTTGCCTCGCAGAGAAGATCAAAGGACGCCTTATCGTTATAGTCGATGCGCGTTATATCGAAATCGGGGGTATGCTTTCTTATCTCCTTAACCGCATCGTCAATAACCGTAAGATATCTTAGACCGAGGAAATCAAACTTAACAAGACCAAGCTTTGCATCTGTATTCATATCAAACTGAGTGACAACACCCGTGCCACTATAGGAGAGAGGAACGTACTCATAGGTAGGCTTCTCGGTCATTACGACGCCGGCCGCGTGAGTAGAGGCATGTCTGGGCATTCCCTCAAGCTTCATACTCAGGTCGATAAGCTTCTTTATCTCCTCGTCACCACTGTAAAGTGCATTAAGCTCGGCAGTGGCAATAGCATCCTCGATCCTTGCCGCATCGCGGGGAATAAGCTTGGCAACCGTATCAACCTTGCTATACGGCATACCGATAGCACGTCCAACGTCGCGCACCGCCGCTCTTGGAGCAAGTGTACCGAAGGTGACAATCTGCGCCACCTTATCGTCGCCGTACTTGGACTTGACGTAATCAATAACCTCTTCACGACGGTTATAGCAGAAGTCAATATCAAAGTCGGGCATAGATACACGCTCGGGATTGAGGAATCTTTCAAAGAGAAGATCAAAGCTCATAGGATCAACGTCTGTGATACCGATCAGGAATGCTACAAGGCTTCCAGCACCCGAGCCTCTGCCGGGACCAACGGGAATTCCTTTATTCTTTGCATAGGTGACGAAATCGCTGACGATAAGGAAATACGCATTGAAGCCCATCTTATCAATAACCGACAGCTCGTACTCTATTCTCGCCTCGTATTCTTCTCTTGTATGTTTATCAAATTTAATTCTGCCTCTGTTTATCTCCAGATTAAATCCGTTATAGGCATCCGAGCGAAGCTTATCTACGTGAGATATGCCGCCCTCGGGTATGAAGTCGGGCAGATGAAGATTGTCAAATTCAAAATCAAAATTGCACTTCTCTGCAATTTTTACAGTATTGGAAACAGCCTCCTTATAGGCCGCAAACAGCACCTTCATTTCCTCGGTGCTTTTAAAGTAAAACTCATCGGTCTCAAATCCGAGAGGTCTGCCGTCACTTACCAGGGTATTCATCTGTATACACATAAGGGTTGCCTGAGTTTCCGCATCAGCACGTTCAAGATAATGAACGTCATTGGTGGCAACGAGAGGAATTCCGTGCTTCTCGCTAATAAGCTTAAGTCCGTAGCAGACCTTGCGCTCGTCGTCAAGACCGTGGTTCTGTATCTCAAGATACAGGTCGTCACCAAATATTTCCTTAAGCTCGAGAGCCGTCGCCTCCGCCTCGGGCATACTGCCCGCTAAAATGAGCTGGGGGATTTTTCCCGCGATGCAGCCCGAAAGACAAACAAGCCCCTCGCTATGCGCACGCAGAAGCTCCATATCCACTCTCGGCTTCGAGTAGAAGCCGTCGATGAAGCTCATAGAAACCATATACGAAAGGTTTTTATAACCTATTTCATTCTTGCAAAGCAGGATAAGGTGATTTCCTGAGGAGTCCTGCTTTCCCTCCTTTAGATGACGGGATCTGGGTGCAACGTAAACCTCACAGCCAATGATCGGCTTGATCCCCTTCTCCTTAAGTGCCAAATAAAACTCAACTGCACCGTACATAACGCCGTGGTCGGTAATCGCAACCGCGTCCTGCCCCAGAGAGAGAGCCTTATCCGCTATGGAAGAAATCCTTGCTGCGCCGTCAAGCAGGCTATACTCGGTATGAAGATGTAAATGGACGAAATCTCCCATAAGCTCGCACCACCTTTCTTGAAAATTATAAATTAATCGTCGTCGCTAAGCTTCAGCAGTCTTGCGCCGATCTCCTCAATTTTTTTTAATCTGTGTGAAAGTCCCGACTTTGAAATAGCCGGAGTCATTTGCGTCGCAAGCGCCGACAGAGGCAGATCGGGATACCGAAGCTTTAGCCTTGCGGTCTCCTCAAGCTCCTCGGGTAGCGACGAGAGCAGCTGTAGCTCCTCAAGACGGGATATAATGCTGATCTGCCTTTTGGATACGGCAGCCATTTTTTCGTAATTGTTGGTGACGCAGTTAAGATATCTCTGGGATTCTCTACGCGCCAAGGACTTAATTTTCGTTTCAATTATTTCAAAAACAAGAGTGTTAAGTCCTGCGTGACCGAAAAAGTTCTCGATCTCGTCACCCTTTCTGAAGTAAAGCGTAGTTCCGCTTTTTTTATGAGAAACAAGTGGAGTCATATCAAGATCTGTGAGTATTTTTACAAATATCTCGGTGCGCTCTCCGAGAGAAAATTCAAGTGAAAACTGCTTTTTCGGATCGGAAAGTCTACCCGAGGCGAGAAATACCCCCCTGAGAAATGCGGGTAAGCAACCGTTGCACTTCTGAGCTATGATATTACAAACCGAATACTCGGGAAGCTCATCAAGGTGACCAATATCGTCAATCAGCTTTGCCGCGGCAGGCGAATCAAAGGAGAGATTAACACTTCTACCGCCCTTTGAAAATCGGAAAACATCTGCATCCTTGGTATAAAACTCGCGTATTAGCTTAGCTGTAAAATCGGCGTATTCCTGTTTTTCAAGCGAAAGGGTGACAGTCTTGCCCTCTGCTCTGCCTTTGGCAAAAAGTATACCCGAAAGCATAGCGCGTCTGCAACAGGAGGACTTATAGCTATTGGTAATTATTTCGTTTTTCTGTTCCGCTGATACCGACACGGCTCTATCCTCCTCTACATTATTTCTACCTCTCGCTCGAGGCTGATTTCAAACTTCTCAAATACCTTTTTTGCAGTATAATCCGACAAAGCAATATAATCCTTTGCCGTCGCTCCGCCTGTGTTAATAATAAATCCCGCGTGCTTTTCGGAGATTTGCGCTCCGCCGATTCTATGCCCCTTAAGACCGCATTTATCAATGAGCCGCGCGGCAGTCAGATCCTCCCTCGGTCGCTTAAAGCAGCTGCCGAGAGATGGCTTATCGGTGGGCTGAGTGCTTTGCCTGATGTTTGTGCACCTGTCCATTTCGATTTTTATACTTAATGGATCGGATTGCGAAAGATTAAAACGCGCCGAAGTAATAACAATCCCGCTACGCATAATCGACGAGCTGCGATAACCAAAGTTAAGGTCGGATGCTTTTATGCTGTAAAAGTAGCCGTTTGATCTGTCGTATACACGAACGTCAAGTAAAAGATCGGATATCTGCCTGCCAAATGCGCCCGCATTTCCAACTATAGCACCGCCAATACTGCCGGGAATTCCGGACAATCCCTCAAAGCCGCTAAGCCCTGCCTTTTGCAATACCCGAGCAATATGCGGAAGTGAAATTCCGCAGCAAACGTTCAGGACGTTTGAATCGAGATAATAATCCTTAATACGGTCGGTCCTGATGACCACACCGTCGTATTTTTCATCAGGCGGAAGCAGATTTGACATTCTGCCCACGATTTTATACTTGATTTTCGATTTCTCAAAAAACCTTACAAGTGAAACAAGCTTGTTTTCACTATCCGGATATGAGGCGGCTGTCGCCTCCCCGCCTATTCTGATGGGCGAAATGCTTGCAAGCGAAAGGCTTTCTTTATATTCAACGTCATTCATTTTTAAGAACTCAAAAAGCTCTCCTGTCATGAATGCTCCTTTTATATTTATTGATAATCTGCTCTTTCGGAGAGCATATCCTCTGCCGCCGCCCGCTGAGAGTCGGTGACGTCGATACCGCCCAGAATTCTTGAAAGCTCGGCAACTCTGCCTTCATAATCAAGCTCTTTAACGCTTGTTTCGGTAGCCCCGTTCACATCCGACTTGCTGATAAGAAAATGCACATCGCCAAGTGACGCGATCTGCGCGCTGTGTGTCACGCAGAAGAGCTGAGTATTTTTGGAAAGGTCGAGCATTTTGATACCGATCTTTCTTGCCGTTTTACCCGATACTCCCGCGTCGATCTCATCATAAATGACGGTAGGAATTCCGTCCTTGTCAGCAATTACGCTCTTGAGCGCAAGCATAATTCTCGACATCTCGCCGCCAGAGGCAATCTTTGAAAGGGGCTGAGGCTCTGCACCTCTGTTGGCGCTGATGTAAAATTCTACGTTATCAGAGCCATCTCTGTTCAAGATCTTTTCTCCTGCGTCAAACCTTTCCTTAATAGATGCGAAGAACACCACCTTTGGCATATCAAGGAACTCAAGGGTTTCCTTGACCTTGTTTTCAAGGCTCTCTGCCGCGCTGACGCGTATATCGTGAAGCTGATTAGCCAACTCAAGCGCCTCGTCGTATGCCGCCTTTTCCTTTGCCGAAAGCTTCTTTATCATCTCGTCGGAGTTTTCAAGTGCTTCGTATTCAGCGAACGCCTTATCTCTGAAGGCGAGAACCTCCTCGACGGTTAGACCGTACTTGCGCTTCAGCTTTGATATCTTATCAAGCCTTGACTCGATATCGTTAAGCGTAGCCGTGGGATCATCGTCGATTTCGGCGAGAACTGCATAAACCTCCTCAGCCACATCCTCCACTTGATAGAGCATATCGCGAAGCCGCTCGGAGTATTCCACGAAGCCGGGTACAACGTCGGATAACTGCGAGAGCGCCGTAATGCTTCTGTCAAGAAGATAAGACACGCTACCGCGCTCGCTTCCCTTCAATGCTTTAAAAACGAACTCGGAGTTCTTTGTAATCTTTTCGCTGTTTTTTATCTTAACCTTTTTATCTACCAGCTCCTCTTCCTCACCCGCGTGAAGAGATGCGGAATCAATATCATTTATCTGATATTCAAGTATCTCCTTAAGTCGCTCTCCCTCGCGAGCCTTTCTGATAAGCTCGCTCTTTTCCTTTCGGATGTCTTCAAGAACGCCGTACGAGGCTCGGTATTTCTCAAGAAGCTCGGTACATCCCGCATATACGTCAATAAGCTCAAGGTGATTCTTAGCGTTGATAAGGCTTGCAGTATCACTCTGTCCGTGAATACTGACCAGATACGGCATAGCATTCTTGAGCACGGCAAGGCTGATGCTCCTGCCGTTCAGGGTTATTTTATTCTTTCCGTCAGCCCCCAGTGTGCGCTGAACGAGAATGGTTCCATCCTCACCTACCCCAATGCCAAGCTCCAAGAGCTTTTCGGCGGTGTATGAAGAAAGCTCGCCGAACAGACCGCTTACCATAGCATATGGCTCACCGTGTCTTATAAGTTCACGTTCTCCCTTTCCGCCGAGAAGAAGATTTATACTGTCTATAACTATTGATTTGCCTGCTCCCGTCTCACCCGTGAGCACCATAAAGCCCTCGGTGAAGTCAAAATCCACCGACTTTATAACGGCAATATTTTCTATATGCAACGAAAGTAGCATTAGTTTTCTCCAATTGTTTACTTCATACCAAATGTTTCTCTCAGCTCGGACTCCAGACGAAGAGCGCCCTCGCCGGTCTTTACTACAAGAAGAATAGTATCGTCACCCGCTACCGAGCCAACAATGTCATCTCTGCGGAGAGAGTCAAAGCATACTGCAATAGCGTTTGCCATACCCGAAAAGGTTCTGATAACTACTATATGTCCCGCCGCCTCTACTCTGACAACCGCGTCTGTTATAGCAGAATTAAAAACGGGCGCCTTTGACTCGTTGGTTACCATCGCTCCGGGAGCAATATATTTATACGTGCCATTTGCAGTCACTCCCTTGATAAGATTCAGCTGCTTTATATCTCTTGACGCTGTGGTCTGAGTGACGGTGTAGCCCTCCTCAGCAAGTCTCTTGATAAGAGTGTCCTGGGTGTCAATGTCGTATTTTGCTATAATCTCGAGAATCTTTTGCTGTCTTGCGTTTTTCATAGCATTTATCCTTTATATAATTATTTATTTTTAGTAAAGTATGCGAGATATTCGATATTTCCGTCGCCGCCGACTATTGGAGATTCCATAAGCCCCATAAGTGTAAATCCACAAAGTGAAGCGGATTCTACCACGTCGTTCACTACTCTGCGTCTTAATTCTACGTTCTTGACTATTCCCTTTTTATTAAGACCCGATCTGCCCACCTCAAACTGTGGCTTTATCAGACAGATGAAGCGCCCCTCAGGTGCAAGCACCGAGCTGACCGAGGGAATAATAAGCTTTGCCGAGATAAACGAAACATCCATAACGGCAAGGCTGGGAGTATAGTCAAAATCATCAGCATTCATATAACGCGCGTTAAAGTTCTCATAAACCAAAACACGCGAGTCATTCCTGATCGACTGGACAAGCTGCCCCGACCCCGAGTCAACGGCAAGAACGCGATGCGCGCCTCTTTTAAGAAGGCAATCTGTAAATCCGCCGCTGCTTGCTCCTACGTCAATTGCAAGCGCGCCACTAACGTCAATCGAGAACTTATCAAGTGCCGCCTCAAGCTTAAGGCCGCCGCGGCTGACGTACTTTTTTGAGCTTTTGTCAACCGTTATCTCCTCATTTCCCGAAACCTCAAAGGCGGGCTTTTTCACCGTTTTTCCATTCACAGAAACGGATCCGCCGAGAATAAAATTCTTAGCATCAGTTCTGCTATCAACAAGTGCGGCATCGGCTAAATAAACGTCAAGTCTCATCGGTCGGATCGAAGGGCACATCGGTTATACTTCCGTCTGATGCCTCGGTCAAAACGCGAACTCTGCGCTCTGCATTTTCAAGCTTTTCGTTGCATATTCGAATAAGCTTCACAGCCTCCTCAAATGTCGCGATCGACTCGTCAAGAGTCATATTTCCACTTTCAAGCTTTTTAACCTCGCCCTCAAGCCTGGTCATAGCTTCTTCAAAATTTATATCCTTCAAGGTTAATTCTCCTTTTCGATATGAATGACGGTTGCTCTAACACTACCGTCGGATAGAATCACGCCAATTTCATCGTTAATACTAAGCTGATCGGTGCTTCTGATCAAAGCTCCGCCCTTTTCGGTTATAGCGTATCCTCTCGACAAAATTGACAGAGGACTGAGTGCGTCCACCTTCCCTGCGTTTGCCGAAAGTCTGTCGCGCGCTTTATCAACGCGCGCCTGTATGAGCAGTTCAGCCTTATCACCGATAGCAACCACGGCATCAGCTCTCGCCTTTATAAGCTTATCGATCGAACGAGCGTCTGCCATAGCCTTCAAATGTTCAAATCTCTCGCGGGTTCGGTCAAGCCTTCGCACGAGAGCAAGAGCTATGCGCTCGTCCAAGGAATCAAGTCGCATCATAAGCTCGCGTCTGTCGGGAACGGCAAGCTCTGCCGCCGCGGAGGGCGTAGGCGCTCTCATATCTGCAACAAAATCGCATATGGTAAAGTCGGTTTCGTGACCGACGGCGGAAATTACGGGAGTATCCGCATCATATATTCTGCGCGCAAGGCTCTCGCTATTGAATGCCCAAAGATCCTCAATAGATCCGCCTCCACGACCGATTATTATAACGTCGCAAAGCCGACTTTTGTCAAGATAATCAAGGGCGCGGATAAGGCTCTCCTCCGCTCCCTCGCCCTGCACAAGAGCGGGGTAAAGGAAAACCTCGGCGTTCGGGTATCTTCTACCCGTCACGTTAATAATATCGCGCACAGCCGCACCCGTGGGGGATGTTATTACACCAATACGGCGAGGATACTCAGGAATCAGCTTTTTATGATCCTCATCAAAGAGTCCCTCCTCGGCAAGTCTTGCCTTCATCTGCTCGTAAGCGAGATAAAGCGCGCCGATTCCGTCGGGCTGCATAGACGATACGTAGAGCTGATACGAGCCGTCGCGCGGATACACCGTCACCGAGCCGTGAACAATAACCTTCATACCCGACTCGGGCATAAATCTTAGTGCCTGGGCTTTCGATCTGAACATAACCGCCCGTATCTGTCCGTTGCCATCCTTCAAGGAAAAGTAAAGATGCCCACTTCTGTGATTTACAAAATTGGAAATTTCTCCCCTTACGGTCACCGAGGAAAGAGTCCGATTATTCTCAAATATGCTCTTTATATACTCGTTTAAGGCGGATACCGAGAACGGCGTAATATTATCACGCTCTCTCAGCGAATTAATATCAATCATTTTTTCTCCGATTCATATGCTCTGAGCGTAAGCACTGCAATTCCAACCGCATTATCAGCAGACATCGCAGGCTCTGCAAAGCAGACGTTGTATCGCTCGGAGAGCATTTTTTTAATTATACCGTTGCACATAACACCGCCTGCACATACGACCAAACCGTCACCGTACTTCTCTACGTACGCATCAATCATAGCGGATATCGCCCGACCGATATAATCGAAGACGAACGCGGCTGTAAGAGGTGCGTTACAGGTGTCGCGATAAAGCTTTATCGCCATATTTTCAAGTCCCGAAAGATTTACGGTCATACCCCTCGATGATACCTTTTTATGAGGTATTCTTTCGGTATTCTTCATAGCCTCGACCTCAAGGGCGGGTCCCGCGGGAAATTTCATACCAAGATAGACGCCAATGCGGTCGATTATCTGACCTGCGTTAAGATCAGACGTACCGCCGAGAAGCTGAGTTTCAAAGCCGTTTTGTGTAGGCTTTACACGAACCAACTCGGTAGTTCCGCCGGAGATATGAAAGGCACCGAATTCTCCGTCAAGAACACTGTGTTCTCCCGAGGAGTAGACGGCAGCCATTATATGTCCGCATTGATGGGAAAAGCGGTAAAGAGGCACGCCAAGAGTGGCAGAAATGCTCTCCGCCGCAGCAATTCCAGAAAGAAAGCAAGGCATATAAGAGCCTTCTTCATTCCTCGGCGTAGCACTCACACCGACTGCAACGATTTTCCTGCCAATAAGAAGCTCGCGCGCCTGGTGCATCAGTTCGGGAATATTAACCGTATGAGCGAAAACCGCATCCGACTGACGAAGTCCTCTCTCTCCCGCCTTTACTGGCAGAGGTCTCTTGAGGTTAGCTATAAGCTCACCGTTAACCGTAAGTATAGCTAACGAGGTGGTATAATTGCTGGTATCTATTCCGAGAATAACCTTCTCACACATAATTATTTACTATACTCAACCGCTACCGAGTTGAGCACACCGTTGACGAAGGAATAGGACTTCTCGTCATCGTATTTTTTGGAGAGCTCGATAGCCTCGTTTATACTTACCTTGGCGGGAATGTCAGAGAGAAACATAATCTCATAGCATCCAAGTCTGAGAATTGCCATCGATACGGGAGAAATTCTCTCCTTTCTCCAGCCCTTAAAGTGCTTTTCCATAGCCTCCTCGATCTTGGTCGCATTCTCGTAAGATCCGAAGAACACTTCTCTTACGTAATCGTCAACCTCAAGACCGCGAACGTTAGTCGCCTTATCAAAGATCTCCTCTGCAGTTTCATCTCTTTTGCAAACGCTCTCAAAAATAAGCATAAAAGCATTTTCTCTTGCTATTTTTCTTTGCATGTCAATAACCTCGCAAAATAAATAAAATCAATATATTATACTATATTTTTATATTAATGTCAACCGATTTGACGGATTTTTGCATATTTTTGCATTTTTATTCATCAAAAAGGCGGTTTTCCTAAAGAGTAAATTTTATTTTCGACTTGAAAAAGAGAAAAGTTTATGGTATGATATTATTGGAATTATGTATCTACACAACAAGAGGCATATTAATCAGGCTAAAAGAGATATATATCGCAGAGAAAACGGAGGCAATATGCAGATCATCAAACTATCGGTCGGTGACCGTTTATTAATGAAAAAAAAGCACCCCTGCTCTTCTGATATTTTTCAGGTAATGCGCGTTGGCAGTGACGTTCGCGTAATATGTTGCGGATGCGGACGCGATATGACTCTGCCGAGAGAGTCGCTTGAAAAGATGATAAAAAAGGTATTGCCCTCGGACAACCATCAAATATAATTATATAATCACGGAAGGAACATAAATAATGTTTTATTACCTTAACGGCGAGCTCGCCTATAGAGATATCAGCACCTGCGTTATCGACTGCGGTGGCGTAGGATATAAGCTTACCGTAAGCTTTATCACCTCCGAGTCCCTGCTCTCCAAGCTTGGAAAGCAGGTGAAGCTTTACACCCACCTAACAGTAAGAGAGGACGGAATCGAGATGTTCGGCTTCGGCTCCTACGAGGAAAAGGAGTGCTTTAACAGGCTTACCTCTGTCAGCGGAATCGGTCCAAAGGCGGCTATGAGTATTCTCTCCACTATGACTCCCGAAAAGCTTGCCGTTGCCATATGCACAGACGATGCAAAGGCTATTGCAAAGTCCCCCGGAATCGGTGCAAAATCGGCGGCAAGAATCATTCTTGAGCTTAAGGATAAAATGTCCAAGGAGATGTTCGGATCAAATGACACAGCCAAGGCGGTTTTGTCTTCTGCCCCGAGTTTTGTGTCAAATTCCGCAGTTTCCGAGGCTGCGGAAGCTCTTGCCGTTCTCGGCTATGACAGGAACACCGTGCTTTCTGCTCTCAAGGGAATCGACCCCTCCGTAAGCGACGTCGGAGAGATAATCAAGCTTGCGCTTAAGAAGCTTGCAAGATAAGCGAAAGGATAGCTCACTTATGATGGAAGAAGTAAACGAGTTCGATTACGAAAATCGAATTCTGTCTAATGAATACGACGCAATGGCTGACGGAGAGGTTGAAAACTGTCTTCGTCCTAAAACACTTACCGAGTACGTCGGTCAGGAAAAGGCCAAGTCAAATCTTAAGGTCTACATAGAGAGTGCAAAGCTGAGAGGCGAGGCTCTCGACCACGTTCTGCTCTACG
>JAZNZI010000124.1:0-13008 GCA_045594865.1 Eubacteriales bacterium
ATTTGATGATTTTTGCGGAATTTGAGTGAAGCAAAGTGTGGACTTTGCAAGCGAGAATTTTGCGAAAAGCACCAATTTATATGGCTTTAGGCGTGTTCGATTTGGGTTGCTGTTGGCTATCCACGCGTTTTTATAACCTACAAAAAAGAACGAGGACATTTTTATGAAAATAACTGTCACCGAGAACAAGACCTACGCTGAAATTATGGCAATGCCAAACCCCAAGCACGAAAAGCCCAAGAAGCCCAACATCTTCTGGCGCACGCTGCTGAAGCTTGTGTCGCTGCCCTCTATGATCAAGACGGGATTTAAGTGCAAGAAGGTGGGTATGGAGAGACTTGGCAAAAAGGAGCCTGCCCTTATCCTTATGAATCACTCGGGATTTATTGATATGGAGATCGTGGTTTCCATTCTCTACCCCCGTCCCCTCAATATCGTCACCACCTCCGACGCATTTATCGGTATGGACTGGCTGCTTCGCCAGATCGGCTGCATACCAACGAATAAATATACCCCCGATCCCACTCTTGTCAGAAGTATGCTGCACGCCGTAAAGAAGCATAAAAGCTCGGTGGTGCTTTACCCCGAGGCAAGCTATTCCTTTGACGGAACGGCAACCGAGATCGGTGACTGCACCGGCGGACTTATCAAGCTTCTCAAGGTGCCCGTAGTTATGGTAAAGACCGAGGGTGCCTTCCACCATACGCCCCTCTACAACAACCTGCACGTAAGACACAACAAGGTGTCTGCCACCATGACCTACCTGCTCTCCCCCGAGGATATTGAGAGAATGAGCGTGGACGAGATCAACGCGGTGGTTAACGAGCAGTTCAGCTTTGACCACTTCAAGTGGCAGAAGGAAACACAGCAGGTCTACGATCAGCCCGACAGAGCCGAGGGACTTAACCGCGTGCTTTACAAGTGTCCTCACTGCATGGCAGAGGGCAAAATGGTTGGCGAGGGCACTACCCTCACCTGCAACGCCTGCGGCAAGGTCTGGGAGATGGACGTTTACGGACAAATGGTTGCAAGAGACGGCAACACCGAGATCGCCCACATTCCCGACTGGTACAAGTGGGAAAGACAGTGCGTGCGCGAGGAGCTCCTGCGCGGAGAGTACAACCTTGACTGTGACGTGGACATCCTTATGACCAGGGATACGAAGAAGCTATACCGCATCGGCTCGGGACATCTTACCCACGACGTAGACCGCGGATTTATCCTTGACGGCTGCGACGGTCAGCTTCACTTTGAGAGAAAGCCGCTTGTGTCACACACCCTTTACGCCGACTACTTCTGGTACGAGCTTGGCGATATTATCAACATAGGAAACGCAGACTATATGTACTACTGCTTCCCCAAGGGCGTTGGCGACGTAGTTGCCAAAACCCGCCTTGCCGCCGAGGAGATCTATAAGATCAAGAAGGCGGAGAAGGCAGCGGCGAAGTGAGTGCAGAGTTCAGAGTTTAGAGTTCAGAGTTAATAGAAAACAACGAAAAAACCTCCCGGACGGGAGGTTTTTTTCACGAAAATCACAGCTTTTTATAGTGCTTATAGTAATCAAGCAATATTTCCTTGCCGATCTTTGAGGGCTCGGAGTCGCGGAATTTATAGACCACGCGATCGCCCGTGGGGGCAAAGCGCATGCCGCGGTACTTCGAGAACAGCTCTGACCAGAGTCCAAGATCGGGCTTGCCCGTAAGGATGCTCAGGGTATCGCCGCGCAGCTCCACCTTGGTAAAGCCCACCTCCTCGCAGACCGCCTTCATCGTGGCGACCTCAAGCAGACGCTCTACCTGTCTCGGCGGCTCGCCGTAGCGGTCGAGAATTTCGTCAAGAATATCCGACGCGTCCTCGGGACAGGTGATAAGCGAGATCTTTTTATACAGCTCCATTCTGCCAGCCTGGGAGGAGATAAAGCCCTCGGGAATGTGGGCGGAGATCTGCATATCTATCTGCGCCTCGGGACGAGGTGCCTTCGTTTCGCCACGCTCCTCAAGGACTGCCTCGTTCAGCAGCTTTACGTACAGGTCGTAGCCCACGCTGTCGATATAGCCGTGCTGCTGAGCGCCGAGGAGATTTCCCGCGCCGCGTATCTCAAGGTCGCAGAGGGCGATCTTAAAGCCTGCGCCAAACTCGGCGTATTCCTTGATTGCCGAAAGTCGCTTCTCGGCAACGTCGGTGAGAGCTTTGCCCGGGCGGTAGGTGAAGTAGGCGTATGCCTGTCGCTCCGAGCGACCGACTCTGCCGCGGATCTGATGCAGCTGGGAGAGGCCGAAGCGATCGGCATTCTCTATGATAAGGGTGTTCGCGCCGGGGAGATCGATGCCGGTCTCCACTATGGTGGTGCAGACGAGGATGTCAATATCCCCCGCCACCAGCATACGCCAGATGTCCTCCAGCTCATCCTTATCCATCTGTCCGTGGGCGACCGCCACGCGCGCGTCGGGCATATCGGTCTGAAGCCTATCAGCAACCAGGTCGATGGACTCGATTTTGTTATAAAGGTACAGCACCTGACCGCCACGGGACAGCTCGCGGCGAATGGCGTCGTAGATTATGCCGTCGTCGTGCTCCAGCACGTAGGTCTGTACGGGGCGGCGATCCTCGGGCGCTTCGTCAAGTATTGAAATATCGCTGATGCCGTTCATCGCCATATTGAGAGTTCTCGGTATTGGGGTGGCAGTAAGTGTCAAAACGTCAACATTGGTTGACATTTCCTTGAGTTTTTCCTTCTGCGACACACCGAAGCGCTGTTCCTCGTCCACTATAAGCAGACCAAGATCGCGGAACTCTATGTTCTTCGAGAGTAGCTTATGGGTGCCGATAAGGATGTCGCACTCGCCTCGCTTTACCTTGCGGATGATCTCTGCCTGCTCCCGCGGCTTCTTAAATCTGGTTAGCATTTCCACGCTGACGGGCAGACCGCGCATACGGGAGATGGCGGTCTGGTAGTGCTGCATTGCTAAAATGGTGGTGGGAACGAGAAATGCCACCTGCTTACCGCCCATTATTGCCTTGAAGGCGGCGCGGAGCGCCACCTCGGTCTTGCCGAAGCCAACGTCGCCGCAAAGCAGACGGTTCATCGGCACGGGCTTCATCATATCAGCCTTGATCTCAGCGATAGCCACAGATTGCGACTCGGTCTCCTCATACTCAAAGGAATCTGCGAACTGCAGCTCCAGGTCGCAGTCCTCGGGGAAGGCGAAGCCCGGGCGGCGCTGACGCTCGGCATAGAGCGCAATTAAGCCCTTGGCAATATCCTTTGCCGCCGCTTTTGCCTTCGATTTGGTGCGCTGCCAATCTCCGCCGCCCATTTTGGACAGCTTTACTGCTCCGTCCTTATCGCGCTCGCCGATATATTTGCCTATCATTTCAAGGCGGTCGCAGGGTACGAAGAGCTTATCCGTACCCGCGTATCTTATGGTAATGTAATCCTTCGTCACACCGAGGGCGGTGACCGTCTCAATGCCCTCAAACAGACCGATACCGTAGTTTGCATGAACCACGTAGTCGCCTACCGTAAGGTCGGCGTGGCTCATCAGCCGCTTGCCCGCGCCGCCCGATTTGCGAAGAATACGCTGACGGCGGCGGTGTGCCATAGCTGCCCTGCCCCCCTCGTCTGCCATAGAAAGCACGGCAATGCGGGGATTTATCAGATCAAAGCCCTCGTGGCGCGCCTCGGTGACGAAGATTCTGCCGCCCTCGGCGGTGGCAAGGTCAAAGTCGCCCTCGGGCATCCTTGAAGCCGCAATATCCGCTTCCGCAAGAGCGGAGATAAGCGAGGTCGTACCCACCGAATTGTCGGTGAGAAGCAGAATCCTGTACATCGAGCGGCGAAGTCCGACCATATCCTCAAGGAGCATATTAAAGTTGCCGCCGTACCTTACGCATCTGCGGGCGCGGAAGCCGAAAAGTCCAGACAGGCGCATAGAGCCTACGCCACCCGAAAAGCTGTTCATATGGACGGTGAGGCTGCCGCCCCAAGAGGAAATTTTGCTCTGATATTCCTCGGGCGAGAGGTGGAATTTTGAATGTTTTTCCTCTAAAATCCCCTCTTTTTGTAAAGCCTGCTTGTCATTTTCAATGATACTTGCATATTTTTTCAGCTCCTCGGCGCAGCCCGACGTACCGAGAATGATGGTGATATATTTACCGTTATTTTCAAGATAGGAGAATAGGGTGCTCTCGCTCTCGTAGATCAGCGGCAGGTATTTGTCGCGGAAGTCCACACTGCCGTCACCCTCAAGGATCGCCCTCTCGCGCAGGAGCTTTGCCTTGGCGTTTTCGTCCTTAACCCTGTCAAGCAGGCGGTTTACCGAGGCGAGCATACGTCCTCTTGCAGCGGGGCTGACCATAACCTCGGCGGCGGGCAGCAGGCTGACGCTCTCGCAGACGGCTGTGGTGCGCTGGGTTAGGGGATCAAAGTAGGACAGACGGTCGATCTCGTCACCGAAGAACTCGATACGGACGGGGCTTTCGCTCTCGCCGCCGAAGAAGTCCACGATGCCGCCCCTACGGGAGAACTGACCGCGGCTCTCCACCGTTTCCACTCTGGCAAAGCCCATTGTGACGAGCCGATCGGACAGGTCCTCAGGCGAGAGAATATCGCCAACGCGTATATCAACCGACAGCTCGGACAGCATATCGGCAGGTATTGTAAAGGTTGCGGCGGCAGAGGGAGTGGCAACCACGGCGTCGCAGTTCCCCGACAGGACGGATGAAAGCACCGAAAGCCTCTCACGGTCAACGTCGTGGGAGGCTCTGATATTATGGAAAACAAGGTCGCGCCGCTTGTAGCCGAGGGCGGAAATATCCGCGTCGCACAGGGCATCGGTCACCCTTGCCCGCTCGCTCTCACTCTCGGCAAGGACGAGGACGGGACAGCCCGACAGCGCCCTCGCCTCCCGCACCGCCTCGGCAAGAAAGGCGGACTCTGCGCCACCCGTCAGACCGTTCACCGCTATGGGCAGGCTCTCCTCTGCGGAGTACGCCTCGGCAAGACAGCTAAGAAAGGCGGAGAACTCGCTGTCAGCTCTTATTAATTTCGTGATTTTTTGCATATAGACACCTATAGCCTCACTTTTACGTGAGGCGGGGGTTGAATTTTTTAATATAGGTTAATTCTGAATTCTGAACTCTGCACTCTGCACTCTGCACTCTGCACTTACTTCGAGTACTTCGCCATAGCGCCGTCAATATCTCCCTTGACGATCATCTCTGCCGCACAGGCAATATCGTCAAATCTCGCCTTCAGCGCCTTAATATCGCTCTCGGGCATTTTGCCAAGCACCCAGTCGGCGAGGTCGTATTCGGGATTCGGCTTCTTTCCGATGCCGATCTTAATTCTCGGGAAGGTGTCGCCGGACAGGTGGGCAATTATGGACTTCAGTCCGTTGTGGCCGCCTGCACTTCCCTTTCGTCTTATGCGGATGATGCCCGCGTCAAAGGATATCTCATCGTGGAGGACGAGAACCCGCTCGGGCGGAATCTTATAGAATGCAGCCGCCTCGCCTACCGCCACGCCCGAGTTGTTCATCAGGGTGGTGGGCTTCATCAGAAGAACACGCGCGCCGCCGATATTCGCCTCGCCCACGGTGGCGTGGAATTTCAGGCGGTCGATCCTTGCGCCGCATTTTTCGGCAATATAGTCTATGGCGAGAAAGCCCGCGTTATGCCTTGTCAGCTCGTACTGCTTGCCGATATTGCCAAGTCCCACGATAATGAAGCTGACGGGAGCGGTGCTCGCCGAGCTCTGCTCTATCTTCTTAAACAGGTCGAAAATATTACTCATCGTCAATCTCTCTCAGCATAATAAGCTCCTTTGCGTAAGGAAGCCTCTCGATCTCGGCGCAAAGCAGCTTCCACTCGTCAAGCTTGTGGTAGCGGCGGGCGCGATAAATGTTTATAAGCACCTCGTAGTTGAGGGTGACGGTGCGGAGCTGGTTGTAGGAGGTGGGCAGAAGCTGGATCATATTGTGCCAGTGCGCCTTGTCCTTGGTCTCGATAAAGGCAACCCTCTCCTTCTCCATAAAGGAAATAACCGAGTCAAGCACGCTCAGCGCGCCCTCGCTCATCTTCTCGCAGGAAAAGTCAGAGCGTGTGAACTCCTTTGCCTGAATCTTATGCATAGTCGAGCAGGAGTTGGCAACCGTGCCGACCTTATAGGTATCAAACTCCTTCCACCAATAGAGAGGAGCGCAGATGTCGAGCGACACGATAACCTGCCTTAAAAACTTTCTGTGGTCGCTTCCCGCCTTGGCAAGTCTTGATGCAAGGCCAAGGTCATTGTCACCCAGGACGAAATTGCCCTCCTCGTCATAGTAGGAGTCCATACGCGCCCAGCTGTTCATCGGGTTTCTCGCGCCTCTGATGGCGTTATCAAAATTCATTACAACAACGTTGGAAATCTTTATCATTGTCATACTCCGTGAAAATGTTTTATCTTTTTTATTTTATCACAAAGAGCCTCGATTGTCAATAAATAATAGCGAATTAACCCCTCTCCTTTAAGTGAATTATTCTTAACCCCTGCGCCTTTTGCGAAAAAAGTTCGTTGACATTTGTTAATTAGTGACACCCTTTCGCCGTCAGCGAGGAAAAAGTGGCGTTTTTTTGTATATTCTGCACAAATTTCACCTCTCTATATATCTCAATATTTGGAGGGGTGGTATACTTACAAGCGCAGAAATTTCTGCTACAATAGGCTTGTAAGCTTACAGCGAAAAGGAAAGGAGAGCAAAATGGCAAAGAGGAGAATGCTTGCAATAGACGTGGTGGAGAGCGATGCTTTTTGCGTTTTAAAGGCGTCGGCTCAGATGCTGTATCTTCATTTGAATATGAACGCTGACGACGACGGGATTGTGGATAAGTGGAAAAACACTCTGCGCTACCTTGGGGTAAAGCGTGAGCATCTTGATGCGCTCATAGAGGCAGGCTTCGTTATAGAGCTTGAAAGTGGCGCGCTGCTTATCTCTGACTGGCTCCTACACAACAAGATACGTCAGGACAGGTACGTCGAAGGTCGTCACAGCATCGAGTTAGAGTCGGTCCAGATACTGCCGACAGGTAGATATATCAAGGGCTCGTGACAGTTTTTGGTTGTCACAGGTAAGGTTAGGTTAGGTAAGGTTAGGTTAGTATAGGTCAGGATAGGTTAGGTTAGGCAAGGATAGATAAGGATAGGCTTTTACTACCAACAAATATCTTTCATTCTTACAATCAAAATGCCCTTCGGGCAAGAATTGACAAGAGAATAATTTTATTATATAATGGAGAAAAACCTTTTATGAATTAGTAAAGTGAGGGGGAACAGATGTCAAAATCCAATAGCTACGTCATTGATTTTACGAGAGTCAAGAAATGGGATGATATACCCGAAATTATATCGAAGGAGCTGAATTTCCCCAAGTGGTACGGCTTTAGCCTTGATATACTCGACGAGTTTCTTACCGATATGGTGCTTACCGAAAAGAGCAGCGTTGAGATACGCGGGCTGGAAAAGCTTAAGGAGTACAACGGATATGATAGGAAAATCTACGAAGTATTTCTCAGCGCAAAGCATTCCTACGGAACGACGCACGCAAAGAATCTACAGGTTAAAATAATTCACGAGGGTGGGATTATAGAAGTCCTTCCCGACGAGCTTGAGCGCCGTAATATTATCCTTGATTTCAGCGATATAGCAACAGAGGAGGGGGTTATCGCAGCCTTTATCCGCGCCTTTAAATTTGATGCAGAAAGCACTGAAAGCCTTGACGACGTGTGGCATTTTTTGCTGTTAAATCTTACGCTGCGGATAAGTGTCGTAGAGGTGCGTGGCATTGAAAGGTTAAGATCCATCGGCAACACCTACGGTTCAGTGCTGAAAATCCTTAGTAGCTTAAAGGAAGCTTGGAACGGAGAATATTCCAACAGATTTTTCTACACCTTTTCAAATAACGAAAATTAGCCCTTTTGCAAGGAGAACACCGATGAAGGAAAAAATATACACCTTGGATTTCACAGGGGTAAGGCACTTTTTAGAGGTGCATTATATAATCAAAGCCTCGCTTGGATTTCCCGATTATTACGGAAATAATTGGTCTGCATTCCGGGATTGTTTAGGCAATTTAGAGGAATATCCGATGCGCATTAAAATAATCGGCTTGGATGAATTAAGGCGGAGCTATAGCGATATGGCTGAAAGGCTTATTGAGATACTCGGAAAATTCAAATACGGTTATCCCGCCATCACGGACCAATTCACCGTAGAGATCATCCGCGAGGACGGAGAGCGGGAGCTTCTTTAAGGAAAGTTTGTTAATTTTTAAAAAATCTATTTATTTTTTTGTTTTTATATGTTATAATGATATAATCAAATAATATGCGAAAGTGCGCGGTTTTGAGATTTTTCTCTGGGCGGCGCTGATGAAAGGATTATTTATGAGCAAAAAAGATAAAAACAACTCCTGTCCCTACTCCGACAGGCTGGGCAAGGTTGGCGGACAGGCGGTCCTTGAGGGCGTTATGATGAAGGCGGGCAACCGTATGGTGACGACCTGCCGCAAGAGCGACGGAACTCTCGTCGTGACAGACGACAGCTTTACCTCTGCTAAGGATAAAAATAAGTTTCTCGGTCTGCCGCTGGTGCGCGGTGTAGTCAGCTTTATTGAGTCTATGACGATGAGCTTTAAGACTCTCGGCGCGTCTGCCGAGGCGCTCGGACTTGAGGAAGAGGAGGAAGAGCCCTCCAAATTCGAGAGGTGGCTGTCCGAAAAAATGAATATCAAGCTTACCGACGCGGTTATGGTGGTTTCTCTGCTGCTTGGACTCGCGCTGTCGGCACTGCTTTTCGTCTTTCTCCCTATATGGATAACCGCGGGAATAAACTTCCTGCTTGGACTTGCCTTCAATGCTTCTATGCCCGCCGTTGTCAGCGCGATTTTAGAGGGACTTGTCAAGGTGGGAATATTCGTCGGCTACCTTGCCGCCACCTCTATGATGAAGGAGATAAGACGCACCTTTATGTACCACGGCGCAGAGCATAAGTCTATCGCCTGCTTTGAGGCGGGCGAGGAGCTGACACCCGAAAACGCGAAGAAGCACACCCGCTTTCACCCCCGTTGCGGCACCAGCTTTATGTTCTTTACGATTCTGCTTGGCATCTTTGCGGGTCTGATTATCAAGACTCTGCTGCCCGGACTTCACACCATTGTTTATACCCTGATAAGGCTGCTTATTCTGCCTCTGCTGATGGGGCTTGGCTATGAGTTTATTCGCCTTGCGGGCAAGCACCCCAGCTGGTTTACCAGAATGCTCTCCGCGCCCGGTCTCTGGATGCAGAGGATCACCACAAAGGAGCCTACCGAGGATATGCTTGAGGTGGCTATCACCTCGCTGAAATGCGCCCTGCGCGATGATTATCCCGAGTTCCGTGAGTTCTATGAGGCGAAGGGCTGGGAGCCAAAGGAAGAAGCGGAGAGTGAGGAAGTGCAGAGTGAGGAAGTGCAGAGTTCAGAGTGCAGAGTGCAGAGTTTGGACGATGAAATACAGAGCGAGCCCGCAGAAGTGACAGAAAACAATGACCTATAAAGAAGCTGTAAGGATACTTAGTGAGGCGGGAATCGGCTCGGCAAGCTATGACGCGAGGGAGCTTTTCGTTCACTTCGGCGGCTTTAACCGAAGCGAGATTTTTCTCTCTGATCCCGAGTGTGACAATCCCGCGCTGATAGAGGCTATAGAGCGCCGCGCGGCGAGAGAGCCACTGCAATACATCATAGGCGAGGTGGAGTTCTACCGCGAGAGCTATCTCGTCACCCCCGACTGCCTGATACCCCGCGCGGACACCGAGATATTGGTGGACTATGCGGTGCATAATCTGCCCGAGGGGGCGGTCTTTCTCGACCTATGCACAGGCAGCGGCTGTATTGCCATTTCCACCCTGAAAAATACGAAAAACACCAAAGCCATTGCCGCGGATATTGACGGCGGCGCGCTGGCGGTGGCAACCGAGAACGCTATACGAAACGGCGTTGCTGACAGGCTTCATCTGCGCCGTGTTGACCTTATGGAAGAGGTTATAGACGAGCCTGTGTTTGCGGTTCTGTCTAACCCACCCTACGTCAGCGAGAGCGCATACGCGCAGCTTGAGCAGGAGATCTCCCACGAGCCCCCCCACGCCTTCGTTGGCGGCGCGGACGGCGGGGATTTCTACAGGCATCTGACGCCTATATATAAGGACAAAATTACCGAGGGCGGCTTTATCGCCTATGAGATCGGCTTTGACCAGGCGGAGCTTATCCGTAATATTGCCGAGGAGTGCGGGATGTCCTGCGAGATACTTAAAGACTACGGCGGACGGGACAGGGTTGCAATTTTGCGCTGAAAGCGGAAAATTGAATGCAAAATGCAGAATGCAAAATGCAAAATGCGGAATTAATTGATCGCACTTATTTGTCATCCCGAGCGGCGGGAGCATATTTCGGAGACTATACAGGCGGGCGAGGGATCTCCGTATGGGAGCCTTTTCGGCTCGGATTTTGGCAAGGGTGAGCTTTATTCAACAACTATCCTTGCAAAAAGTCTAAATTTGCAGGCGGTTCGGAAAAGGAGATCCCTCAGGCTTTGTTTTCGTCCCCGAGAGACGCTCGCGATTTCGGGATGACAGACTATGGCAGCAAACTATGTTTCAAGAGTTGGTTCGAAATGCAAAATGCGAAATTAAAAACCAAACAACTCCGAACTCTGCACTCTAAACTCTGCACTCAGCATATACTTCTCTTGGAGGTATATGCGTATGAAAAAAGATCTGACCGTTGCGCTGATTTTCGGCGGACGGGGATATGAGAGCGAGGTTTCGCTCTCGGGCAGGGATTTTGTCCTGCCGATTTTAGAGAAAAAATACAACTGTCTGCCCATTTTCATCGACAAAGCGGGCAGGTGGATTCTGGAAAACAGGCAGATTTTTCCTGCCGAGCGTGGCTTTATTACCGAGGGGGGCGAGCGGATAGCCGCAGACTGCGCCATCCCCCTGCTCCACGGCGACTTTGGGGAGGACGGTAGCGTTCAGGGCGCGCTCGAAACCGCGAGGATAGCCTATATCGGCTGCGGTACGGTAGCATCGGCGGTCTGCCGCGACAAATTCTTCGTAAAAAGAATCGCGACGGGGCTTGAAATTCCCACACTGCCCTGCACGCTTTTGCAGAGGGAAATTCGGAATTCAAAATTCGAAATTCGAAATGAAATTGACTTTCCCGTATTTGTGAAGCCGGCACGGCTTGGCAGCTCGGTGGGAGTAGGTGCGGCGGATAACGAAGCAGAGCTTGAAGCGACACTTAGAAAAGCGTTTAAGCTATGCGACCGAGTGATAATTGAGCCGCTGCTGACCGACAAAAGAGAGCTTGAATGTGGATATTTCTCGGCAAAAGGTAAAGAAATATTTACATATCCTGCTGAAGTGCTGATAAAAGGCAGCTACGGCTATGAGGAGAAGTATCTGAAGGGTGATACGCGCCTTTCGGTTCGCGCCGACGTGGAGGCAGGGGTTTCCGAGAGGATACGCGAGTATTCAAGGCGGCTCGTGCGTGCGCTTGGCGTGCGGGATATATCGCGGATAGACTACTTTCTGTCGGGCAGCGAGCTGTACTTAAACGAGATAAACACCTTTCCCGGCTTTACTTCGGGAAGCCTGTACCCAAGGCTGATAGAGGCGGCGGGAATCCCCATCGGCGATGCCCTTGATATGCTGATAGAGCAGGCTGTAGATCGTTGATCGGAGTTTTCGACAGCGGTGTCGGGGGAATATGCGCCTTTCGCCGAGTGCGAGAGCTGATGCCACGCGAGGATATGATCTACCTTGCGGACAGAAAAAACGCGCCCTACGGCACAAAAAGCGAGGACGAGATAAGGGCTCTTACCGAGAGGAATATAAAATTGCTTCGCGGTCTTGGTGCGGAGGTGGTGCTTATCGCCTGCTGTACCGCATCGAGCCTGCACCACACCCTATGCCGCGAGGCGAGGGAGATTTCCATACCAATTATCGCGCCTGCCGCGGCTCTTGCCGCTAAGGTAGGTAAAAAAATAGCCGTCATTGCCACGCATCACACGGCAACCTCGGGAGCATTTGGCAGAGAGATCGGCAGGCTTTCGAGCGCAAGGGTATATGAAATGAGCGAGCAGCCGCTGGTTAATCTGGTTGAAACGGGCAGCCGCGACGGACGTGTGACGGAGGAGTGCCGCCAGTATCTGCGCGGACTTCGGGACAGGATAAGCGCCACGGGGGCGGATACGCTGATACTCGGCTGCACCCACTTCTCCCACCTGGAAAGAGAAATCGGCAGGCTTCTGCCCGAGGTAAAAATAATCAGCCCCGCGAGAGTGGGCGCCGAGGCAACGGTCAGGAAAATAAATGCTCACCGCGAGAGCGGGAGAGTGACGTATATTTCACCTGCGGTGAAGTGATATTCGCCTTTGGTGAGTGGTATTCTCGCTATGCGAGAGTGGTATGTTTCGCTTTGCGAAACGTGATATGCTTGCTCTGCAAGCGTGAAAAAAAGGAGGACACAAAAATGGCAAATTACAGACGCGGAAGAATTAACGATGCGGTATCTCAGGAGCTGGCAATCGCTCTGCGCGAGGTCCGCGAGCCTAAGGTTATCGATAATTTCGTAAGCATCACTCGCGCGGAGGTTGTGCCCGATCTTCGCAACGCGACAGTTTACTTCTCCTGCATGGGCGACTCAAAGGAGGCGCTTGAGGGACTGAAGAAATGCACGGGTATGCTCCGTCATCATCTGGCGGTGACGCTTAATCTGCGCCTCACACCCGAGCTGAAATTCATCAAGGACGGCTCTATCGAGCATGGCGCGAAGATCGCAAAATTCCTTGAGGAAATAAACGCGGGCAAGAAAGAAGATAGCGAAGATTGACACCTCATCCACCAACTTCGTTGGTCCCCCTTCCCCAACAGGGAAGGCTGAAGATAGCGCAGATTGACAGAAGAATTAATTCTGCACTCTGCACTCTGAA
>JAZNZI010000125.1:0-6127 GCA_045594865.1 Eubacteriales bacterium
ATTATATAATATAAATTTAAAACAAGGCAGAAAAGGATATTGTGAACAAATTTAAAAACAGCAGACACCAAAAAAATAAAAAGACGGCTAAAAAACCGTCTTTTTTGAAGCTTTTTTGAGCATAAACAGCTCCTCGATGATCATTTTTGCCGCATCGGGCGTGTAATAGGCATTTATACTTTTTGCCTTGTTTTTTCGTCCGTTTTCGTCGTTTTCAAGCTCTAAAAGTTGATTTATCAAAGCCTCTTTGCTCAGATTTTTCTCCTCTATCAGTACCCCGGCGCCACCGTCGGCGAGGTGCTTTCCATTCTTGTATTGATGATTATCCGACACATTTGGCGAGGGTATAAGAATAGCAGCAACCCCAACCGCCGCAATCTCGGACAGGGTGACTGCTCCGCAACGGCAAATTACAATATCTGCCGCCTTCAAAGCGGTTGGCATATTGTCTATATAAGGCACTATCCGACAGCCGAGATAGGTCTTATCTATATACTTTTTTTCTGCCTCGCTGTAGTATCTTTTTCCCGAGGCGTGAAGATGACGAACGGTTTTTATCTTTGATGAATGCTCATCCATTACCTCTGTTATCACCTCGTTGAGCCTCTTTGCTCCTATGCTGCCGCCGAAGGAAAGAATGAAAATCTCATCATTTGAGAGTCCCATTTTTCTTCTTGCGTCGCCTCGTGTTATCCTACCGAAATCCTGACGCAGAGGATTTCCGACAGTTATACATCTCGCCTTGCTTCCAAGATAATCCTTCGTTTTTTCGTGATTTAAAAAAATCAGATCACATTTGCCCGAAACAAGCTTTGTGGTCATTCCCGGACTTATGTTGGATTCGTGTACGGCGGTTGGAATACCGAGAGCATTTCCTGCACTGATTACAGGCCAGCACACATATCCTCCCGTGCCGAGAATAACGTCGGGATTAAATTCTTTTATGATTTTTTCTGCCGCGGATCTTGCTTTAAGGGCGGTAATTATTCGTCTTATATTGTCGGTGGTAAAGGATCTGCGCAGCCCCTCGATCTTTATCGTTTCCAGCTTAAAGCCCGCCCTTGCGATCGGCTCGTTTTCCTTGCCGCCATCGCGCCCGATAAACAGTATCTGTGCGTCTTTATCCCGGCTTTTTAACTCCTCGGCAACGGCTATTGCGGGATTGACGTGTCCCGCCGTTCCGCCTCCGCATAACAACAGTTTCATTTGAAAATCCTCTCTATTTTTGAATTTTTGCCTGTCTTGATACCGATAGAATAATTCCCATCTCAAAGAAAAGCATAACGAGCGATGAGCCGCCGTAACTGAAAAAGGGCAGGGATATACCCGTATTGGGTATAGTGTTCGTCACCACCGCAATATTCAGCAGCACCTGCACTGCCATCTTAATACATATTCCGAGGCAAATAAGTCGCGAGTAGCAATCGGGCGCACGCAGGGCGATCACGCAGCCTCTGTAGATGAGAAGGCCAAACAGAAGTATTGCGAGAGCTGCGCCCACAAGTCCAAGCTCCTCGCACAGAATGGCGAAAATCATATCGTTTGCAGGCTCGGATACGTAGCAATGCTTTAAAATACTGTTGCCGTATCCGACGCCGAAAATCCCTCCCGAGCCTATAGCCATAAGTCCCTGAAGCGTTTGCCAGCCTCCCGTTAGCTTATATTTCTCGGGATCCTGCCACACCGTTATTCTATCCTTGGTGTAATCGGTAAAAAGAGCAAGACAGGTGACGCCCACAACCCCCGCGCCGCAGAATGCGGATATGTATCTCGGATCAATTCCTGCGGCAAATATCAGCAGCAATCCTATAGCTCCGAGGATGATAATGCAGGAAAGATGCTTCTGTAGCATTACAAGCACTATAGGTATAGCTATTATCAGACAAGGAAACAGCGTTCCGTATAAAAACACGTTTCTTTTGCTTCGTCTGTCGGTTGCCTTATCCTCGAACTTTGCAAAGTAAAAGGCTAACATTAAAATGATTGATATTTTAGCTATCTCCGAGGGTTGAATTGTGATGGGACCTATTGATATCCAACGCTGCGCGCCGTTTCCTACGAAGCCGACTGCAAGCACCAGCAGAAGCAAAAACAGCGTAAATCCGTATAGATGGGGCGTGTATTTCCTATAAATCCGAGGATCAATGCGGGACGCGATGATCATCACTGCAAAGCCAAGAAGCAGCCATACTGTCTGCTTCTTTATGAAGTACATACTGTCACCGTATCTTGCTTCCGCATAGGCTGTTCCCGCGCTGAAAACCATTATCGTGCCATATGCGGTTATCAGGCAGACAGCGAGAAGAAACAGTCCGTCAATCCGACCTCCTCTGTCGGCTTTTATTACATTCCTTTTATCTTTAATACGTGAAAATAATGACGTCTTTACCATTTGAATATTGCAATAGATAGGGCAGAGAGAATAACCGTCGCTAATATAGCAAGCGTGCATATTTTGTTTTCGCTAAAGCCACATTTCTCGAGATGATGATGCAGCGGTGCCATTTTGAACAGCCTTTTCTTAGTTATTTTGTAATATACAACCTGCAATATGACCGACACTCCCTCAATGACGTATACGCCGCCGATAAGGATAATCGATGCGGGATTTCCCGAGCAAAAGGCTAAACCTACGGCAAGCGCACCGAGAAATAGCGAGCCTGTGTCACCCATAAAGATCTTTGCGGGGTGTCTGTTGAATATAAGAAATCCTGCCGCCCCACCGATAAGAGCTGCGGAGATTAAAGATACTTCTGGCAGGGCGGACACTATGCCTACGATAAGAAAAGCGACACCGACTGTAATAGAGGTGGAGGAGGCAAGTCCGTCTATTCCGTCGCTAAGATTTGCGCAGTTCACTATTCCGAGCAGGAGGATAATTGCAAAGGGATAATAGAGAAATCCGAGGTCGAGGTTTCCAAATGCAAAGCTAATACTACTGACGTCATCAAAAAAGTGGGCTCTTGCCATCAAAAATAGAACCGACAAAACAAATTGCAGCAAAAGCTTTTGCGCGGGTGAGAGACCTGCGTTTTCCTTTTTGTGAAGCTTCATCAGATCGTCAAATATCCCGATAAGCGAATTGCCGACAGCAAATAAAAGCGTTATGATTATAGCTATGCAGGAAGTAAAATCCTCGTTTACGTAAAAAACAAGCAAGGATACAACCGCAAGCGAGATTGCCGTGGATAATAAAAACGCCAAACCGCCCATAGTCGGCGTTCCGCTCTTTGATATATGCCAGGAGGGGCCGCCCTCGTATATCGGTTGCTTTGCACGAGCGGAGAGGAAGGGAATGAGCCGTCCTTCAATCAAAACGGTGACGGTTAGCGTGACCATAAAAGCGATCAGACACAAAACAAAGCTATTCATTATTTTTCTCCTCTCCGCAATTAAAGCAATCAATAACTTGCTCAAGCTTGACACCGCGCGATCCCTTGACAAGTATATGCTCGCCATCCTTACAGCTCTCGCGGATCTGCCTGGCTGTCCTACTCGGATCATCAATGCTCAAGTTTATGTAAATTTGGTTTTCAGGAAATCCACCTTTAATAGCTCCTATACCAATTTCCCCGGCGTGCTTTCCATAGAGAAACAGCCTGTCAATCGCTTTCGGCGATATTGACTCTCCAACCTCAATATGTATTTTCGTTCGACTCTCGCCAAGCTCTAATATTTCACCGAGGAGAAGACTTTTGGGTTCCTCGGTTTCCTTTAGTGAAAACTCTTTTATCGCTGCCAGCATAGACTCTCGCGATGCATTATAGCAGTCAACGTAAAAATGGTATTTTTCAGCATAAAAATCGTTCTGCCTAATATTAAGTCTTGAAATCTTTGACACACTACGAGATATTTCCTCTGCTGAAAGCCCTGCTTCGATAGCAATTCCGACCGCTGCGGCAAGGCATTTTAAATGATGCTCTTCGGTTAAAGAGAAGCTTGCAGAGCATAAATACGCCCCCTGCTTATATATGTTAATCGAGCTGTTTTGGTCCTTTTTCAAATAAATATTTGCGTTCTTTTCTGCGGTTGAAAATGTGATTTTATTATCTAAATGCGAGAGCAATTTTTCTTCTTTAGGTACTATTATTTTGCCGTCCTTCATACCGTCGAGGATCTCCAGCTTAGCCCTTGCAATTTCCTCTCTGCTGCCAAGCCTTCCAATATGCGCGCTGCCGATATTTGTTATAGCTGCTATATCGGGGCATAGACATTTTGACAATCGGCTTATCTCCCCGCGGTTGTTCATTCCCATTTCCATAAGCAGAATTTGGGTGTCTTGTTTAGAGGAAATAATAGATAAGGGAAGTCCGATTTCATTATTAAAATTACCCTTCGATGCGTGAGTTTTGTATTTCTCGGAGAGCAGAATTTTTAGAAATTCTTTTGTCGTGGTTTTTCCGACGCTACCCGTTATTCCTATCTTATATAATAAATAAGGAAGAGTTTTTGCAAAATATGCGGCAAAATCAAGCAGTGCGCGCCTCGTATCGGGGTGAAAAATATCACTCTTTTCGGCTAAAGACGATAGGATATACGCGCCGTTTTTTCTTGCCGAATCCACGTAATCTGCGCCGTCATATTTTTCACCCCGAAGCGCGAAAAACAGATCCCCAGACCGTACCTCTCGCGAGTCGGTGCAGATATGAGTTATCAGAGGACTTTTGTCACATTTTATCCGAGCACTTGTCGCTTCGGCAATCTCAGGAAGCGGCATAGGCATACCAAGCTCTATTCTCATAACCTCTTTGATTTGCGTAGCCGTAGAGCAGAGCTTATTATTTCCTTTTCATCAAAGGGATGATAACCGCTGCTGTCAATATTGTACTTTTCGGGACCCTTGCCGATAATGGCAAGTATGTCTCCGTCGCGTGTTTCGAGTATTGCTTCGGTTATTGCATCAGCCCTGTTTTCAATAATCTCGTATCTACCTCGCTCAAAACCTCGAATTATGTCGCAGACAATATCCTTTATCTGCTCGCCGCGTGAGTTATCAGATGTGACGATAATTTTTTCAGCGTATTTTTCGGCAATTTTAGCCATCATCGGACGCTTTTCACGATCTCTGTTGCCTCCGCAGCCGAACACTACCGTCAGCCGCTTATCGCCCTTTAAAAGCGACAGCTCCTTTAAGATGCTCTCAAAGGCAGAGGGCGTGTGGGCATAGTCTATTATTACCGATATTTTGTCTTTTATTATCTCGTATCTGCCGCCAATATTAGATATCTGTTCTATGCTGTTCTTTACGTCGCAGGGCTTACAGCCCATATCTATGCATAACGCGGCGGCAAGCATTGAGTTGTAGGTGTTGTATACACCGGGCAGAGAAAGCTTCATTTTAAAGGAGAAGTCTTTTTGGTGATATATATAATTTACACCCTCAAAGCCTCGGTTCTCTATGTTCGTCGCCCAGCAATCTCCTCGCCAGATAATGCCTGCGGATATTTTTCTCGTGCTGCATAACTCGTAGGCTCGCTTGGCATATTCGTCGTCAATATTAAATATTCCGCAATCGCACAGATCGAATAGCTTGCTTTTGGCAGAAAAGTAGCACTCCATATCACCGTGAAAATCGGTATGCTCCTTTGACATATTGGTGAAAATTCCGTAATCAAATCTTAAAGGTGTAACCTTGTCTAGGGAAAGGGCGTGGCTTGAAACCTCCATTACAACCGCACCGCATCCCGCGTCTGACATTCTTCTTAGCGCGCTGTATAGAACGTCGGGATCGGGGGTAGTCATAGAGTAGTTTGTATCGCTGATTTTCTCGCCATCTATTTCAATTTTGCCCGTGCCGATAAACCCCGTCTTGTATCCTGCATCCGATAGCACCTTGTATATTAAGGTTGCGGTGCTGGTCTTGCCGTTTGTGCCCGTCACACCTATTATTTTCATATGTTTGAGGTCGGGGTTATGATATCTCAAAAAGGCCTTTGCCATAGCATATCTTACCATTTCTACGCGAATCGCGGTTATATTATCGGGCAGAACGGTATTAGCATCGCAAATAACCGCTAACGGTGTGGCTTTTATACTGCTGAAATTCGGCATTCTTTGCGAGTTGGGAATAATCAGAACATCGCCCTCAACCAGCTCTTCAGAACGCATTTTCAGCCCCTTGAATTCA
>JAZNZI010000126.1:0-6653 GCA_045594865.1 Eubacteriales bacterium
GCTCTTTGAGGCTCGCCGTCCCAAGAAGACTGCCGTTGTCACCGAGTATAACGGTACTGCACACATCGTTTCCGATAAGAAGCTCTCCAAGGTTATCGTTAAGGGCGCAACCGACATAAACGGTGTTCCCACTGCAGACGAGATTGTTTACGAGATACCCTTCGGTATGCGTCTGTGTATCGAGGACGGACAGGAGCTTACTCGCGGTCAGCAGCTGACCGAGGGCTTCCTTAACCCTGCAGACGTTCTTCATATGAGCGGTATTGATGCGGTTTACGACTACATCATCCGTGAGGTGCAGAAGGTGTACCGCGGAGAGGACGTTGAAATTAACGACAAGCACGTTGAGTGTATCGCACGTCAGATGACCCGTAAGGTTGAGATCGAGGACGCAGGCGACACCGACCTTCTCGTTGGTACGAAGGTTGATATCGTTGAGTTCCGCGAGGCTAACGAGGCGATCGAGAGAAGAATTGCCGAGGGCGAGATCTCGCTCCGCAAGGCAGAGGGTGCGCCCCTCCTTCTCGGTATCACCAAGGCGGCTCTTATGACCGAGTCCTTCCTCTCTGCTGCATCCTTCCAGGAGACCACCAGAGTTCTTACCGAGGCTGCTATCGCAGGTAAGAAGGACAGACTTCTCGGCCTCAAGGAGAACGTTATTATCGGTAAGCTTATCCCCGCAGGTACAGGCCTTAGCAAGTACCGCGCCATCGAGATCGAGGACGCAGGCGAGACTGACGCAGAGTTCTATGCCGAGCCTGTTATGGGCAGCTTCTCTCCCGATACGGATGACGTTATTCTCCCCGCAGAGAGCGACGTGCTCGTTCTCTCCGACGTTGAGAACTAATCTATAAATCTAATAAAAAGAGCCGCGATTTGCGGCTCTTTTTCACTAAAATGCAAATAAAAGATTACATAATATTAACGATTGATTGGATTTTAAACAAATGGTTGAGCGAAAACAACTGTTGGTCGCTTGAATAAACCGCCTTGTCGGGGTAAAATAAAGGTGCCTCGAGAGCAAAAATGATTAATCGAAAGGAACCTAAAATGAAAAAGACACTTGGCGAAAGAATTGCAGAAAAAAGAAAAGCAAAGGGACTGAAGCAAGAGGAACTTGCAGAAAAGCTCGGCGTATCAGCCCAGGCGTAGCCGTAAGGTAGTTGAACCAATAAGGTTTTTAAAGATAGATTTCTCCATATCCTTCGCCGAATTTTTCTTAAATATCCGCATATTTCTCAAAAAATTTGGCTTGACTATGAAAAAATATATTCTTTTAAAACTGCTTTGCACCATACTGCGAGTAAATTTTTGATGGATTTTTTTGGATTTTGCCGCAGTCAAGTGCGGACTTTACAAGGCGGAAGCCATAAAAATACGCGAAAATTCATCGCCGTAGGGCTTATGGGTTCAACTACCTTACGGCTAAGTAAATGGGAAAACGATCTCTCCTGCCCTGATATTATGACGTTGCCGCCTCTTGCGGAGATACTCGGTTGCTCGGTTGACGAGTTGCTGACGGGCAAGGGCGAGGCGCGCGAGGCAGTGCTTTTACCCGAGAGCGAGCGTAAGGAGTTTGAAAAGCTTATGCTTCGCATTTACGTAAACGGCGCGGATGGAGAACGTGTGCGCGTTAATCTTCCTCTGCCGCTGATAAAGGTATTTATTGATGCAGGCATAGCCATCGAGGGCATGGGCGGCGAAAAGCTTGGCGGAATGAATATAGACTGGCAGGCCATAATACGAATGGTAGAGCAGGGTGTTATCGGCAAGATAGTTGAGGTAGACGACGGTGGTGATCACGTGGAGATCGTGGTGGAATAATGAAAATCAGCATTCGTGATGAGGGAAAGAAGTTTGTTATCCCGATTCCAACCTCACTTATTTTCAGCTCGCTTGCCTTGCGTGTTCTAAAAAACGCACCCGGTACGAAAGGGGTTGACCTGAGCGGTCTTAAGCCAAAGCATATGCGCCAGATTCGCCGCTGTATACGCCGTATGAAAAAGATACATAAGGGCTGGTGCCTTGTGGACGTCCTCGACGGCAATACATATGTTAAGATAAAAATGTAATCTATTGACAAGCTATGCATATGATGCTATAATGAAAAAAAGGAGGTTTTACAAATGAACAAGAAACCCATCTTCATTTATGCAGGAATATGGATGCTTTGCCTTGCTGCCTTTTGGCTTGGACTTGGTCGGGATGCTATGGGATACAGCATACTTGTGTTCTACGGAATAATTCCTGTGTCCATTCTTGCTTGCTCGGCATTTATGAGCAACAATCTCTTTTTTGGCAAGATCGCCCTGACTGCCTTCTGGCTGGGCGTCAGCTTTATGGCTATAGAATATTTTACCTTTAGCCTTGCCAATATGATAACAATTTCCTTTGAGCGTATAAATCCGCCTCATTGGGAGAATCTGCTCGTCGGTATAATTCTCTCACTTTTCGGCTTCGGTATTGGCGCTTTGATCAGAAAAATAGCAAGAAAATAGCCTGAAATTCAACAATACTTGACAAAGTTATTAATAAGTGTTAAGATATAGGTGTAATATAAAGAAAGGTGTTTTCTTATGGATACGGATATCAGTGCGAAAGGCGAAGTAAAAATATCGGTCATAATGCCCATATACAACGCAGGCGAGTACCTTGCCCGCGCAGTGAGCGACGTGCTTAATCAGACTCTGACGGATATTGAGCTTATCTGTGTAAACGACGGCTCTACCGACGACTCCTACGATATTCTCGAGGAGGTTGAGCAGACGGACGACAGAATCTCTCTTATCAGCGAGGATAACTTCGGTCCCTCGGTTGCGAGAAACAGGGGACTTCGCGAGGCTTCGGGTAAGTATATTATGTTCCTCGATGCCGACGATATGTTCGAGCCTAACCTGCTTGAAACCCTCTATGAGCTTGCCGAGAGGGATAATCTCGAGGTGGCTGTCACAGGCTATGATATTTATAACGACAGCCAGAACAGGCTTTTCCCTGCCACAGAGGAGCCAAACGCGGCTATCTTTGCGGGCGGTGGTGTCACCTCCAAGAACGAGCATCCCGACTCTATCCTCAGCAGCACCACGGGATACGTATGGAACAAGCTCTATCGCGCGTCCTTCCTCAGAGATAAGAAGCTTATCTTCGACCCCGACCTCTACGTGTTTGAGGACGTTCACTTCGTCTGCTGCGCTATGGCTACTGCCGAGCGCATCGGTATGGCGGAGGGTATTCACGTTCATCACAGAATCTACTCCGAGCAGTCGAGAGCCACCCTCTTCCGTAAGTATTACGGTCAGGTGCCCGTCGTTTACGAAAAGGTAAAGGAGTTCCTGATGCAGCGCGGAATGTATATTCCCTTAAAGCGCGGCTTCCTTAACCTGTCTGCAAGCAGATGCTACAAGATATATAATCTCCTCTGGAATGATGGCAAGGAGCGTCTTTGGAATATGCTTCACAGCCACTATGCCGCCGAGCTTGATTGGCTCACGATAGAAAAGACCGACTATGAGATAGCCGAGGTCTGTCAGTTCGTTGCCAACGTGGCGCTCTACACCTATGCCGAATATGTTGACCGTACCGAAAAGGGTATGAACATCAACGTCGCCGCTCTTGAAAAGGATGAGATCTCCAACAAGGTCAAAACGATACAGAAATCCGAGCAGCGCAAGGAGTCCTGGGGCAGATTTGCAGGACTGTTCAAGAAAAAATAAAAGTAAAAAGGAACGGAGAGATCCGTTCCTTTTTTAGTGATGCTTGGCAGAGTCGAGCGGTATTGATTTGGACAGTGTGCTTACAACGGCTTTTTAGAAATCTGCGCAAAGGGGCGTGGGAAGCCTATCGGCGTTTTTTCTTTTTTATCTATAATAATAAGAGGATGGGTAAGCGTTTCGCCCTCGCCACGCAGGGTAATATTATCGCAGACGGTATTTCGTCCGCCCAGTGTGGCAATAGCCTTACGGGCAGAGGAAAGCTCAAATTCGGCGTTTTTCCCCTTCATAGCAACCATTTGACCGCCCACCTTAACGTAGGGCAGGGCAAGCTCGCAAAGCACCCGCATCTCGGCAACCGCACGGGCTGTAGCATAGTCAAATTTCTCGCGGTACTTCGGATCCTTACCACCGTCCTCTGCGCGCATAGTCACGGCAGTAAGATTTTCAAGTCCCAGCATAGCCGCAGTTTCCGCCACGTAATTTACTCTCTTTGCCGTGGAGTCCATAGCGAGAATTTTAAGGTCGGGACGCACTATGGCAAGGGGCAGAGATGGAAATCCCGCGCCGCAGCCAACGTCGATTATGGACGCGCCCTTTTTCAGCTTTGCCGCCATTGCCACGCAGTCGGCGTAGTGGTTAAGTATTATATTGTCGGGGTCGGTGATTGCCGTCAGGTTGTACTTCTCGTTCTCGGTAAGCATCCGCACCGTCAGGTCGTAAAACTTCTTCATTCTCTCAATAGAGATGTGAGAGGATAGACCGTTTGCCGCAAAAATCTTTGTCAGCTTAGAGGTAAAGTCCTTTTCTTTAATTTCTATCATCAGAAAAAATCCTTTTGTTTTTTTGTTTTATTATACCCCACGGGGCTTTAAATGTCAAGAAAAATGCACCCTTAAGAAAAAATATTCTCTTTTAGTTGAAAAGTTTTATATTTTGTGTTAAAATATTATTAGAATAAAATTCCTTTTTAATGAAAGGTGACTTGTGAATATGAAAATAAAGCTGACAAAGAAAGAGCTGCTTATACAGCTGAAAAATCTCGGCCTCGTGGTTATCGGCACGCTGGTGCTTGCCTTTGGCTGTGCTATATTCGTGGTGCCCTTTGACCTCGTCACGGGCGGTGTCACGGGTATCTCTATAATTATCGACGAGCTGATAGGCGGACTGATTCCCATTGATGTAGTTATTGCCGTTATCACTTGGTCGCTGTTCTTACTCGGACTAATTTTTCTCGGCTGGGACTTCGCTTTGAAGACTCTCGCCTCCACGGTAATCTATCCGCCTGCTATATCCTTGTTTATGCAACTTGTTTCTCCCGAGGTGCTTGGAGGTGTGTTTGATCTTACCACCTCCCCTCACGCCAATATTGCCCTCATTATCAGCTCCCTTTTTGGCGGTCTTTGCGTCGGTACGGGCTGTGCGCTCACCTTCCTCGGCGGAGGCTCTACGGGCGGTGTGGATATTATTGCATTTATCCTTTGCAAGTTCTTTAAGAAGTGGAAAAGCTCTACGGTTATCTTTATCGTGGATGCCACCACCGTTATCCTCGGTCTGTTCGTTATAAAGGATCTTATCCTCACCCTCCTCGGCATTATTTCCGCTTGGATCGCCGCGCAGGTAATTGATAAGGTATTCATCGGCGGCAACCGCGCCTTTACCGCCCAGATAGTGTCGGATAAGCACGAGGAGCTTAATCTGGCTATCAGAGAAGAGGTAAGGCGCACCACCACTATGCTGGTTGGCTACGGCGGATATTCGGGCGCATCCAAGACCGTTCTCTCGGTCACCTTTACAATGCGTCAGTACGCTGCTCTTATGAACGTTATCAAGCGCATCGACCCCACCGCCTTCGTCAGTATCACCCGCGCGCACGAGATAAACGGAGAGGGATTTACCTATGGCTCGCATGATTAGTTTTTTGCCGTGAGGCAAAATCTTTGGCACACTACTTTGATTTCTCTCCTCGACGTAGGTCACTTCGCCGTTGTCGATTAATCTCGTATTGCACCAAATCTTTTGCCTCACGCCTAAAAAGGTGATGTGAGATAAAAGACAATCTCCTCACATTGCGTTGGTTTCCTTCCTCAACCAAGGTCACTACGCCGTTGTCGATTAATCTCGCACTATACCGTTTCTTTTCTCCGCGGAAAGTTGAAAAATCAAAACCATAACGGCATATACACGAAAAAAAAGGCACCGCGTAGCGTACCTGCCATAAGATAAGCTCCGATAACGAAGGTTTCAAAAAATAGTGGTAAAGACAATCGATACAGTATATCGCAAATATTTATTTGAATGGAGATACTGTAATGAAAACATTGTATGAAAACCTTGGTGGGACTTATCACGAAGAAAACGGACACCTTATTCCTAACGTAACCCTTCCCGAACCAACCGACTATCAGATCGGCAAATATGGACGGATGCACCTTGATTACATCAAGCAGCACCGTCGAGGAAGATAAACCACGCTCTTAACCGAAGGCAGGTTGAACGCTCGCTTGCACGAAATCGACCTTGAAGCAAATGAAATGCTTGAAACCATCATTCCCCGCCTTGCAGCCGAAAGAGGTATTGACGAGGACTTGAAAGCTCGCGATATGCTCTGTTGGGTTGCCGAGATGAACAACATCAAGGCAAGTGCGGAAGAAATCGTTTTGCGGGAGGTGGTGTTGGTATGAAGTCGATCATCAACGAACTTTGGCACGGAAATATTATCCCGCAAGAAGATAGCCGAACCAACTCCACGGAAATGAAAGAACTGCTCGGATATGTGTCAAGGCATCACGAGGATTTGGAGAAAAGCTTTTCCGACAAGCAGAAAGAAACCTTTGAAAAGTTCCACGATTGTTGGAGCGAGTATATGAGCTTGGCAGAAGCTGCTATCTTTGAGTATGCTTTCAAACTCGGTATGCAGATCGCTATTGAAACCTTAACCAAATA
>JAZNZI010000127.1:0-31170 GCA_045594865.1 Eubacteriales bacterium
TACAGACCTAAAGACAATAGAAATTTGATGATTTTTGCGGAATTTGAATGAAGCAAAGTGTGGACTTTGCAAGCGAGAATTTTGCGAAAAGCACCAATTTATATGGCTTTAGGCGTGTTCGATTTGGGTTGCTGTTGGCTATCCACTAAATAATATATTAGCACTTTTTGTATAAAAAATCAAGGAAAATAGTGATAATTAAAACTTTAACAATATTTCTTTTACATTTTTTTGCCTGCGCGCACGCAAATTAAACATATACAGAGTATGAAATTTGTTAATATTGTATAATAGAAAAATTTACATCAATTAAAACAGGTCTGTTGACAAAGTGGGGGTGGGGGTGTATAATTAATTTAGAAAAGCTTTTTGGAGGTAAATATGAACTGTAAGCAATGCGGAAACCCCATTGATGAAAATAAGCTGGTGTGTCAGAATTGCGGCTATCAGGGACCACTTACGGAGGAGAGAGAGAAGCTGGAGGAGCTTCGTGAGAGGAAGAGAAATCTTGTTTTCACTATGGTAAAGAAGCCTACCTTCCTCGCCCTTACTATAGCGATCTCGGTGGCGGCGGTGATCCATATTATCAATATTCTGAGAGGCGACGTCAGCGGTCTTATCGAGGCTGTGTTTATGAGCATCTCGGCTGTGGGACTTTGGAGCTGTTATTGCGCGAAGGATAACGGGGCACTCCCGGGCGCACTTCGCAACGCGTCGCTCTACGATGCCTATAACAGAATAATTTACACCGTTCTTGCGGTGGTGGACGTGCTGGTCTTCGGACTTGTGGCAGTGGTTCTGTTCGTCCTCTCGGGAGATAAGTCGGGTCCCCTTGCAGGATCGGGAGAAACGGTGACGGTTCTTGCCGTGGCGGCTCTCATTGTCGGAGCAATTTCGGTGGCGGTAAAGCTGCTATTCCGCCGTGTGTACAAGAAGCGCCGCGAGTACTTCCTTGAGCTTGGTAAACTCATCGAGTCGGGCAGCTATACGGCAAAGAAGCCCTCGCCCGTCGGCTCTTACATTGTCGGTGCTATGAGTGTCCTCGGCGGTCTTTCCTCGCTGGGTATGTCGATGCTTGCAACCTCTCTTACCGGCGTTATTATGAATGTTTTATCAGCCTTGGCGGGAAGTGCCGAGCTGTCAAATTTTCTCCCCCTTATTGAAACGATGCTCGTCGCCACCTTTGGCGGTCTTGCCATCGGCGCGGTATCAAAGCTGGCGAACGGTCTTTACTACATACTTTCTGCCGTATGGATGACCTCGGTGCATGAGGAGGCATGTGCGGCAAATTCTGCCATTGACCACCAGAACGTGCGCCGCCTTGATTTCGAGCGCAGAAGCAAGGCAGAGTATGAGGAGTGGGAGAAGGCAAGTGCAGAGTGCAGAGTGCAGAGTGCAGAGTTAGGAGAACGGTGTGAAGAAGCTTCTACCGAGGATGAGTCTGTACAGACACCCATCGAAGAAACAAACCGGGAACCAAAAGAAGAAACAAACGAATAAAAGAACAAAACAAAAAGAGGCTTTCTCACCGAGAAAGCCTCTTTTATACATAAAAAACTCTGCACTCTGCACTCTGCACTCAACTCAGCCCTGCCGTCAGTCTGATAAGCATATCGTTATCGTCGGGCTGGCTGCCCTCGAGCGCTGCCTTGTTGCGTACCGTCTTGCCGCATCTGTCACAGCGGTGGATGATTATATATCCCTTCTTTGGGTCGGGCAGAGTCTGTATGGGGCGGAGAATTCCCTGACAGTCGTTAGCTCGATCTCCCGGGTTTATATCCACGTGCAGCGAGCAAAGGCAGAATGGACAGTGGTTTCTCGAGGTATAGCCAAGCGGCAGAACCTCTTTTCCGCAATTCTTGCAGATAAATCCCTCGTCGTTTTTCTTAAATCTCTTGTTTTCCATATCTCCACCTCAATTAATTCTGCATTTTGCATTTTGCATTTTGCATTTTGCATTTTGCATTTTGCATTTTGCATTTAGTTTTACTTGCCCACGCAAAATCTCGAGAATATATCACTCACTATCTCCTCGCTGACAGACCGTCCGTCAAGCTCGGAAATCGCGCCGAGCGCCCGCTCGATATCGCTGGATGCCGCATCCTGTGCAAAGCCAACTTCAAGGCTCTCTATCGCCGCCTCTACGAAGTCGAGGCAACGGCAAAGAGAGGCGTGCTGTCTTGCGGATGAGATTATGGCGTCCTGACCGATAACGATTTTTTCGTCGGTGAACAGACGGTTTACCGTCTCGCTGAGTCTGCGGACAGCCTCCTCCTCGCCGCATTTTGCCGAAATTTTTATCACCTCGTCAAAGCCCGTGAAGGCGCTCTCGTCAATTACCGCGGGCAGATCCGCCTTGTTAAGCAGGGCTATTTTGGGCGCATTTGTAGATTTTACCGCCTCAAGGATAAGCGCGTCCTCCTCGTCAAGCGGTCTTGAAATGTCAAAAATTGCAAACAATAATTCGCATTTATCAATCATTTTGCGGCTTTTTTCAACTCCGATGCGCTCAACCGCGTCCATATCCTCGCTGTTGCGTATGCCTGCCGTGTCGGCAATATTCAGCATAACCCTGCCGAGGGGAAGACTGCTTGTCAGCACATCGCGTGTCGTACCCGGGATATCGGTGACGATTGCCGCATCCTCGCCAAGCAGGAGGTTATAGAGCGTGCTTTTGCCTGCGTTAGTCTTACCGCAGATGACGGTGTCAACACCCTCGCTTATGGCTCTGCCCGTGCGGTAGGTGGACAGGAGATTTTCACATTCTACCTTAATATTATAAAGAGAAGCCCTGACCTCACCGTCGGAAAAGTCGCCAAGATCCTCGTCGGGATAGTCGATTCTGGCATATATCGAGCTCATCAGGCTGACGAGAGATGAGCGTATCTCGGCAATTTTCACCGTAAGTCTGCCTCGGGCATCGCCGCTCGACAGACGAAGCTGATCTCTTGTCTTCGCCTCCAGCAGATCGGATATAGCCTCCGCCTCGGTAAGACTTAGCCTGCCGTTAATAAAGGCGCGGCGGGTAAACTCGCCTGCGGTAGCAGGAACGGCGCCTGCCCGAAGCAAAGCCTCCAGCACCGTGCGGGTGACCAAAATGCCGCCGTGACAGCCGATCTCCACCGTGTCCTCACCCGTGTAGGAGTGGGGGGAAGGGAAGCGGGTTGCAAGCACGTCGTCTATCCTCTCGCCGTCCATAATTATATTGCCGTAGATCTGCGTTCTCGGCATACATTCGGAAAATTTCCTACCCGAAATTGGGAAAAATACTCGGTCGGCAATCTCAAAGGCGCCCTCACCCGACATACGGATAATGGCAACCCCACCCTTGCCGGGTGGGGTCGAAACTGCCGCAATTACCTGCGTCAGACTGTTCATTATTCCTCGGTATTGTTTTCAACCTCTACCGCGGGTGCCTCGGTCTCCTCAAAGAGCTCCTTAGGCTTTTTGTCGGTGAGGAAGATAACTATCTTTCTGTTGTTGTCGCTTCCGATAGAGTTGGTGGATACACCCTCGATAGACTGGATCTCGGAGTGAATAATTCTTCTCTCGTATGCGCTCATCGGCTCAAGCATAACGCTTCTTCTGTTGCGGATAGCCTTCTGCGCCATTCTTCTTGCGAGAGCGCGGAGAGTTTCCTCTCTCTTTTTTCTGTAGCCCTCAATGTCAAGGGTCACGCGGCTCTTGTCGCGCTCGCCGTGAATATTCTTTCTTGCAGATGCAAGGTTTGCAAGGTACTGAAGAGCGTCGAGGGTGTCACCGTGGTGACCGATAAGGGTAGACGCGTCCTCGCCAACGATGGCGATTCTTCTGGTGCCGTCCTCGCAGGAGTAAAGCTCTGCCTCGGCGTTAAGTCCGATGTCTGCGATAACCGTCTTAACGAAGTCGTAGGACATATCCTCGCCCTCGCCTACAACGCGGCGCTCCATCTTCAGCTCTGCCTCGGGAATAACCTCGCTCTTGGGCTCGCTTGCCTTAGGAGCCTCGGGCTTCTTCTCCGCCTTCTTCGCCTTGGGCTTTCTGTCCTCGCGTCTCTCGGTCTTCTTGCCCTCGCCCTGCTTATTTTCTCTCTTGGGTCTGTCGTTTCTGCGACGCTTTTCGTGTGTGTCGGGAAGCTCGATGAAGGCTCTTACCTTGGCGGGTCTTACGCCGATAATGCCGAAGATGCCCTTGCTTCCTGCGTCTACTATTTCAAACTGTACGTCGTCAAGCTCACCTGCGCCAAGGGCAACTCTCGCGTTTTCCTTGGCCTCAAGGATATCCTTGCCGACTGCGGTTACTTCTTTAATCATAATATCTAAACTTCTTTCTTGTCTTAAATTTCGGGGATATCCATCTCGCCGTCGTTCTTCTTTTTATCGGACTTTTCATCCTTGGGTGCCTCGGGGAGAGTTTCGTAATCCTCATCGTCAATATAGTGGAGCGAGCGCACCTTGGGCGCGTTCTTCGCTGCGTTTCTTGCTGCCTTTTCAGCCTCCTTCTGCGCCTTCTTCATCTCCTTAAGCTCCTCCTCGCTGTACTTGGGAAGAGGCATAGCCTTAGCTATGATAAAGGACTGAAGAATACCGAGAGCAGACTGGTAGATCCAGTAAATACCCATCATACCCGAGAAGCCGAACGCCATAAACAGAGTCATACCGGGCATGATAAAGTCCATCATCTTCATAGATGCGTTAGACTGGTTGTCGGCGCCTGTCTGGGTTGCGGGATTTGCGTTCCACTTACGGGTGAGGAACATAGAAAGCCAGGTAAGGACCGCTGCAATAATGGGAACGAGGAAGAGCAGCGAGAACTCGCTTCCGATATTCATAAGCGAGTTCCAGGGTGTATCCGCAAGATCCATTCCGAACAGGGTAAGGTCGGGTAGCTTTGCAAGCTTGTCTGCGTAATCTGGGAGATTTTCAATTCCGTATTTTGAGATTTCACCAACCAGCTGGATCTGATCTGTCTGAGTAGAGCCAACGATGGTCTTGATCGCATCGATCTCCTCTGTGCTTAAGCCGCAGATATAGGACAGAGGTCCTCTGATAATGTCGTAAAGGAAGATGATGATGGGGAACTGAAGAAGCATAGGAAGACAGCCGGAAAGGGGATTGTAGCCCTCCTTCTGCTGAAGCTCCATGATCTCCTGCTGCTGCTTCTGCATAGTGACCTGATCGGTTCTTCCTTTGTATTTTGCTTTGATAAGCTCAATTTTGGGTGTCAGCTTCGCCATCTTTATCTGATTCTTCTGCTGCTTTATCGAGAAGGGCAGGAAAAGAAGCTTGAAAAGAAGAGCGTAAAGAATAAGTCCGAAGACGTATTTTCCTCCAAATAGGCTCGAGAACCAGGCGAGCATTGCGCCGATAGGCTCATAAAGCCATCCAAATAGCCATTCCATAATTTAATTTTCCTTTTCTTTTTCGGTTGTGTCGGTATCGTGGGTATGCCCCTGTGTCTCACTTCGGTTTTCCCTGCATCCTCCGTAGGCGCGAAATCCTCTCTCGGGCACAGGATCGTAGCCCCCTCGTCCGAAGGGATTACAACGCAATATGCGCCAGGTCATAAGGATAAAGCCTGCGAAAAAGCCACGTTTCTGAAATGCCTCAATGGCATAGGCAGAGCAGGTCGGTGTAAACCTGCAGCAGGGCGGTTTTAGTGGTGAGATATATTTCTTGTAAAGGCGGATAAGCCATATCATTACGTGCTTCATTTCTTCGCCTTTTCTTCGGCATACATACCGAGCTTTGTAAATGCGGCATCAAGATGCTCCTTGATATCGCTGCTTTTGAGGTCCACAGCCGCCGAGCGAGCTGCGATAACGATTAAAAAGCCAACCTTGAGAGGCCTCTCCCTCTCAAGCGCTCTGAGTCCCTCGCGCAATATGCGGCGGCAGCGGCTTCGTATAACCGCGCCTCCAAGCTTTACGGACGTGGTAAGACCAATGCGGTTTACCGTCCTTTTCTGTGGGTGTGCTTTCGCCAGTCTTTTTGCTGCATAGTCGGGTAAAACGTAAACTGCGAGAGCGGGGGTGACTGCTCTCTTACCCTTGGAATACGCCTTGGAATACAGATGGTTTTCCTTGATAGCGACAAACTTCATATCCGTACCCCCTCGTTAAATAAAATACACGCGCGTATTATATAAAACCCTCCGATAAAGGTCAAAAGTGCGCTTTATCGGAGGATTTTCTTGTCGTCCGTGACGACGGTCGGCTCAGCCGATCAATTAATAGGTGAGCTTAGCTCTACCCTTGGCGCGTCTTCTCTTAAGAACTTTTCTGCCGTTAGCGGTAGCCATTCTCTTTCTGAAACCGTGCTCTTTTTTTCTCTGTCTCTTCTTGGGCTGGTATGTTCTCTTCATGACTCGCACCTCCTTGTAAAATTTGATAAATACGGGGCATCACCCGCCCCATTTTCGCGTATCCCTCGGAATACTCATACGAAAGCAGAATACATTATATCCTAAAATCCATCATTTGTCAAGGGATTTTTTAAAACTTTTAACATTTTAACATTATTTATATAAAAGAATAAAAATATCTACAGCAAATCTAACGAAAAATCCCTTTTTCCAAAACGCCTTGTTGTTTTCGCGGACTAATTGGCGGAAGCTATCGTAAACGTAGTTGTGTCGTTAATCGAAAGAAAAAAGGACCGACTTGCGTCGGTCCCAATTTTAGTATGTGCTTCTTAAATAATCAATAAAAAGTTGACAATCCTCCGATAGTTCCTCTTTATTGATTTCTGAAATTATAGTTTTTTTAGTAATCTTATTGTAAGTTATAACTGGGAAGAATGAAAGTAAATTGTATAAATAGTCCCAAAAAATCGACTCTTTAGGCACCGAAATCATATTCCCCTTTTCGTCACAAATTTCAAAACCGACTTCATACTGTATATAAAACCCTGCTTCGTCTTTAAAGTATGAAAACAAAATTTGAAGGCTGCATTGTTTTACAACTTCTTCTAAATCTGCATATTTGGAGAAAGACATGATATCATTAACATATTTTTGATAGTAATCTTTCTCAAAATCAATATCATTTATGGAATTCTTTTTAGCCATATCGTCCACCATGCAGTTCCCCCTCTTGATTTGATTCCAGTCTTGCTCCATTTATTAAGCTGCCAATGTAGTTTGTGGCCTCCGTGGGCGTGACCATGGTGAAATTCTAGACTTCTATGAACAATGCCACCATTTCTTTTTTGAGTAAATTTTATACCCTTAAAATCCGAACCGTTGAGTTTTCCAAACTCGGTAACTGTGTTGATATTGAACGAATATGCAATACTTGAAGCCGCCGTTCCTAATGTAGCAATAGTTGCTGTTGTTATCATTAACCCATTATACCAACCTTCGCCCAGCTCGCTTAACATCCAGTTGTTTCCTGTAAATGTTTCTTGATATTCTGCTGAAGCAAACAGAACAGTTCCTGCACTGGCAACAAGAGTGGTAGCTCCTACACAAATACCAACTGGTGTCAAAAGAGAAAGAGCAAATCCCCCGGATATCATAGCAGGCATTGCTATAGCTGTTAAACCAATAGCGGTAACAAGATTGTTATCTGTAGCCATTCCAACGCCTGTGGTAATCAAACCAGCGAATGCTAAAATCGACATAGCAATTAGAAAAGCAGAATTACCACTCGAATCCGCATAATTAACGGGATCATTTCCGCAATAAGCGTAAAGGTTAAGTCCGTTAACACTTTCGGGATCAAGATATTCCGTGCTATCGGGGCTAATGAATCTACGCCACTGGGGGCTGTAGTATCTTGCATTGAGGTAGTACAGTCCGGTTTCACTGTCGAGGTAATAACCTCTATAACGAATCGGATTATTACTTACAAGGTCATTTGATGCCCCTGAGAGAATTGTGCAATTACCCCATGCGTCGTAGGCGTACTCACCAACTCTGTTTCCTTCTCGGTCGTATATTGCCGTCACGTCACCCTGCAGGTTTCGACGGTAGAAGTAGGGCGCTGCGGTTGCACCGTTGTAGCTGTACATCACGCCAATAATGCCGCTTTCATCGTAAAGGAATATAAGCTCTCTTGTGGTCGTGGTGTTGCTGTAATCCGTCTTGCTACTGAATTCACGTATCAGCCTGCCCGAATTGTCATAGGTGTAATCGGTAGTCTCGGTGTATTTACCGCTGTCATATGTTCCGGGATCAGGATCGTACGCATAAACCTTCTTAGTCCTGCGCCCGTATGCGTCATAGGTAAAGCTACAGTCGTCATAAAGACTGCCCGACTGGGTTGCAGAGCCCTGATAAAGCCTTGTAAGTCTGCCTTTCGTCCATACAAAACGCTGATCTCCGTGAGAGGTGGGATACCCGAGGGTATCGTGAGACACGATTTTTCCAAGATAAACTAAGAGCCTGTCAGGAGGCGAGCTACTATAACTATACGCCCGTCTTGAAAGATACGTGCTTGGCGATGCCGCGGTGGAGTAGGAATACTCAGTCACCGCAGTTATATTTCCAATTTCATTATAGCTGTAAATAAAGGTTTTGTCAAGTGCCTTGTTGTTTTCTCTTACAAGTTGTCCAAAGCTATCGTAAACGTAGGTGGTATTTACGTTAGTGTTTACGCTGTCGCTCTCGCTTGTGATTCTGCCGTGAAGATCGTAAGCATAAGACACGTTATTTATCGTAGAGCCGTTCTTTACGTCGAGAATCCTTGCAATTCTGGTCGCATCATAGGTTATTTCTCTATCGTATGTGTTGCCTATGCTGATAAGCTTTCTTCTTATTCTCTTATAGGTATCGAAGTAATTTGTCGCGGTTGCCTTTGAAACTCCGTTTACAAGATAAGAAGCAGAGCCTATTCTCTGATCGGCGTTGTGGGCAGTCGTGTCTAAAAGATAGGTAAAGCTGTTTCCGACGGTCTTTGTGCCGAAGGTATAGGTGTTTTTCGTCATTCTGCCGAGACTATCGTACTCAAAGGTTTCATTGTTAAGGCTCGTACCCGAGGAATTGAATACCTCTACCCTCTGTAGCTTATCCTTGTTATAGGCATACTTGGTGACGTTGTTGTTAGTCTTGTCTGTACTTGTCGCCAGTTTTCCTGCGCCGTTGTCAACTCCTGTTGTTTTAAACTGACTTGATTCATAAGTAGGATTTACGTCGTATGTATTTTCTACCACACCCTCAACCTCGGTCAATCTGCCGTAGTTATCCGTGTGACTAACAACGCTGTACAAGGCTCTGCTTTGCGAGGGGTAAAAGCTGCTCAGAGTTTTATCGCTGTTTGAAAGCGCGTGCTGTTCAATATCGGAATTCAGCTTCAGCACCTTTGACAGACTTCCGTTCGTATATTCAAAGCCGTAATTAAGTGTACCGCCTACAAGTCCCGTAAGATTTCCACCCGAGTAGCTGAAGCTATGCTCCTTTGAGTCCGCGCCTTTAGCAAAGGTCTTTTTCTCCAAAGCGCACATATCTGTGTCGTAGGTGTCGGTCACGCTCGTGCCGTCGCTAACGGTGGATTTAGTCACAACGCCCCAAATGGAATCTGTGGTGTAGGTGGTTGTCACGTCATTCTCATCGGTTGTTGACAGGAGCTTAAATGCGTCAAGGTCATAGGTGGCGGTTGTTGATATTGCGCCAACTATCTTTCTCGTGACTAGTCCCGTGCTTCTGCCGTATTCATCCGTAGCATACTGAAATATGGTTCCAAGTCCGTCGGTGGTTGAATGGATAATATCAAAGCTTGTATTATATTCCTGTCTTGATATTTCGGTTCCGTCAATATATGAAACGGTGGTCAAGAGAATATCCCCACTTGAAACGTTGTTTCGGGTAAGATAGGTTCTATCTCCGCGCTGATATCGCTTACCTACGGATACCGCCGTCACGTCCCAAATGCTATTTCCAAGCTTGACCATCAAGGGCTTTGCGTGATAGAGGATTTGTCTGCAATTATCAACGTAGGCTTCATTCGTATAGTTGCCCTTGATCTCGTTTATCTGATATCTTACGATATCGTTTGCCGTTATGTAATGATTAGAAAGATTCAGCTTGTTCAAGGAACTGTAGTCACCTGACTCTATAGCTGCCTCTGCTTCTGCCTCGGTACAGAAATAGAACTCAGTTTCCTTATTTATGGGATGTATTTGCGCCGAGTTGAAAATAAAGACCGTTTCCTCGGTTGTAGTGTGGTTGTCGTTTTCATTATATATCAGTCTGAAGTCTGCCATCAGGACTCTTTCTTTAGATATGCCGATGGATACGGACATATTATTAAAATCTACGTTCGGAACTCCTACGCAAAAATACGTCCAAGAATCTTCGGCAAGGATACTGACTGGTAATGATCCCTCATGTGATTCACCGTTATAAAACGTAATATTACATTCACTGACGTTATCAATCGATTTCAGCCATCCCGACAGCATAACTGCCCCTTCAACATTCTGACTGTCTTTAAATCTATCATATCTTGTACCGTACTCGTCTACCATATAAGTCATCTTAATTCCGTCGGTATATGATTGCACTCCCGATATTTGATTCTTTATATGGTAATTTACTTTACCGAGATAGGTATAATTTGGCGTGGTTTCATCCGGAGTAAACATACTTTCCGCAAATTCATAAGAATACACAAGATTTTCGCCGTCAAACTGCATTCTCGTTTTTACTCCGTGAAAATCTGTAGCGTCCATTATAGCAATTTTGTTATCGCTTGAAAGCTTTAAAAAATCATAACCGACCGTATTAACCGTTTTGTTTCCTATTTCCTTTTGTACGGTCAATCCCGTTGCGCTCGACGTACAAGTAAGTCTATGAGAATATACGTTAGAATAAGCCGAGCCGCTATCTGCCGAATAAGCTATATAAGTTCCGTTGTAATGGGACATATGATAATCTACTCCCGTATAGTGCGCCACTTTGACATTGTTGCTTACGGGGTAGGTAAAGGCAGAGGTACAAACGGTTTCTCCATTATACTTATATGAAATGCTATCTACAAGGCCGAGAGTTGTGCTGTAGCCTATTTCAATAACCTTATTTTCTCTAAACGTTATGGAGATAAGCTTGCCCGCGGCATCATATCCATATCTAAGATAGGTTACGCCGTACTTGTCGGTTGCCGATTTGATTTTTCCAAGGTTGTCGTACATTTCATAGCTATAATCGGGATTGTCTAATTTGTAGTCGATTCCTGCTAAACCTATAAATCTCTGAGTATCGTCCTCAAATGAGTAGCGCCCTCCCTGCTTATTAAGCGTCACTAAAGCGCCGTGCTCATTTTCGTAACTCTGTGGATAACCGTTTGACGACATAATAAGCCTTTTCTGCATATTAAGCTTATAACCGTTTGCCATATAAAATGGATTCGAGGTGGCAAAGCGCGAATTGAATACCAACGATAATTCAATAGTATGCTGCACGTCACCAAAGGAAAGCAGTGGCAGCTCATATATAAAATCCGTTCTCGGAGCATCTAATCTGATGCTTCCTACGTCATGGTTTTTTACGTAACTCATTATTTCCTTCTTTTTATTCTTGTGTTTTCAAAATCCTAATTACCCTCTTTGCTTAATTGAACATCGGCGTTACCCCCCTTTTTATTCTTTGATTATAGTTTACATAATATATTACTGATTTTTTGTCGAAAATTCTTCAAAATGGGAAAAAATTTTTTGCACAATCATTTATTACAAAAAGCAAGCAGAACAATAGTCTTATCTATTGACTTTTTCTTATCTTTCTGTTAAAATATAATATTATAGTAAAATGGGGAGTGTGCGTTTATGATTAATAAGGACATAGGTAAAGTGCTTATTTCGGAAAAGGAGCTTGACGCTACCGTCAGCCGTCTTGCAGAGGAGATCAACCGCGACTACGCGGGAGAGGATCACCGCCTCGTGCTGCTTTGCATACTGAAGGGCTCCATTGTTTTTATGGGCGACCTTATGAAAAAAATAAGCGTGCCCCTTGAGATCGACTGTATGCGCGTTTCATCCTACGGCGCGGGTACTGCCTCGTCCGGAAATGTTAATATTATTATGGATATTATGCGCTCGGATCTGCACGACTGTGATCTTCTTATCGTTGAGGACATTATCGACAGCGGCAGAACCCTCGCGTATCTTACGAAATATTTGATCAACAAGGGCGCGAAGAGCGTTAAGACCTGCACTCTGCTGGACAAGCCCAGCCGTCGCGTCGTTGAGTTTACTCCCGATTATATTGGTCTTGAGATTCCCGACGAGTTCGTGGTTGGCTACGGCCTTGACTATGCCGAGAAATATCGCGCGTTGCCATACGTTGGCGTTCTTAAGCCCGAGGTTTACGGCGGCGAATGAGATGCGTAGGACTCTATACCCTTGGCTGCAAGGTCTCGCTCTATGAGACCGAGGCTGTCGGCGAGGCGTTTGAGAGGGCGGGCTATGCTGTCTGTCCCTTTGACGAGGTATGCGATGTGTACGTTATCAACACCTGCACAGTCACCGCCGAGAGCGACGCTAAGTCAAGGAAGTATATAAGACGCGCCATAAGAAAAAATCCCGATGCGGTGGTTATCGTCATCGGGTGTTATAGCCAGCGCGCGCCCCTTGAGGTGGCGGCGATCGACGGCGTCAGCGCGGTGCTCGGCACGCAGGATAAGATGAAATGCGTGGAAATTGCCGACCGATTGCTTGGCAATCGGAGTGCAGAGTTCAAAGTTCAGAGTGCAGAGTTAGCCTTCCCTGCCCAGAAAGGTGGCAGCCACAGGCTGACGGATGAGGCTTCTACGGCAGAAATTTTCGTCGACTCACTTGACGGCGCTGAATTTGAGCCTATGTGCGTGGAGCGCGCTCCGCGAACACGCGCCTACGTTAAAATTGAGGACGGCTGCGAGTGCAAATGCAGCTATTGCGCCATCTCGGGCGCACGCGGTCCCGTCCGCTCGAAGAAGCCCGACGAGGTTATCTCCGAGGTTGAGGGACTTTATAAAAAGGGAACTCTTGAGATCGTGCTGACCGGCATTGAAACAGGCTCCTACGGCGCGGATTTTGATGAAAAATACAACCTTGCCGATCTTATCTGTGAGCTTGACGCCCGCCACAGCTGTGAGCGTATCCGTCTCGGCTCTATGGCGCCAGAGCTGCTCTCGGCTGCCTTCGTTGACAGGATCTCGGGGACGAAAATTATGGTACCCCACTTCCATATATCGATGCAGTCGGGCTCGGATAACGTTCTTCGCGGTATGCGCCGCCGATATAACAGGGCGATGGCGCTGAAGAATATTGAGAACATCCGCGCGAGGATGCCGAGGGTGATGCTCACCGCCGATCTTATGGTCGGTTTCCCGGGGGAGAGCGAGGAGGACTTTCTCGACACGCTCCGCTTCGTCCGTGAAGCAGGCTTACTTGACGCCCACGTTTTCGCCTATTCAAAGAGGGACGGAACTCCCGCCGCCACCTATGAGGGACAGATTCCCGAGCAGGTGAAAAGGGAGCGCTCCGCAAGGCTTATAGCAGAGTGCGCCCGCGTGCGCGACGAGATCCTCTCGGCTGTGGTAGCCTCGGGCGAGCCACTGTCCTGCATCCTTGAGAGCGAGCAGGGAGGCGTCTATACTGCCCACTCCGACTCCTACATAGAGGTGCGGGTAAAGGGCAAATCGGGGCTTTCAGGAACGCTCGTTTCCGTCAAGCCTTTAAGCCACGAAAACGGCGTAATTCAGGGTGAAATCATCTAAAATGACAATCTAAGTTTACAAATTCTCATAATCAGAGGTATAAATAATGGAAAACAGCAAAAAGACAATGGAAAAAATCGTTGCTCTCTGTAAGAACAGAGGCTTCATCTTCCCCGGCTCTGAGATCTACGGCGGTCTTGCAAACTCCTGGGACTACGGTCCTCTTGGCGTTGAGTTCAAGAACAATGTAAAGAGAGCTTGGTGGAAGAAGTTCGTGCAGGAATCCCGCTACAACGTGGGTCTTGACGCGGCTATAATTATGAACCCCGAGACCTGGGTAGCTTCGGGCCACGTTGGCGGCTTCTCCGATCCCCTTATGGACTGCAAGGGCTGTAAGGCAAGACACAGAGCAGACAAGCTTATCGAGGACTACGCCTTCCAGAACGGTCTTGATGACAACCCTGCAAGCTGGAGCTTTGAGCAGATGGCTGAGTACATCAAGGAAAAGGGCATTGTATGTCCTATCTGCGGCGGCAAGGATTTTGCCGACATCAAGAAGTTCAACCTGATGTTTAAGACCTTCATCGGTGTCACCGAGGAGTCCAGCTCTACCGTATATCTTCGTCCCGAGACGGCGCAGGGCATTTTCGTAAACTTCCCCGCGGTACAGCGCTCCGCACGTAAGAAGCTCCCCTTCGGTATCTGCCAGATCGGTAAGTCCTTCCGTAACGAGATCACCCCCGGCAACTTCGTGTTCCGTACCCGTGAGTTCGAGCAGATGGAGCTTGAGTTCTTCTGCAAGCCCGGCCCCGACCTTGAGTGGTTCGCTTATTGGAAGAACTTCTGCCACCAGTGGCTGCTTAACCTTGGTATGAAGGACGAGAATCTTCGTCTTCGCGACCACGATCCCGAGGAGCTTTGCTTCTACTCCAAGGCAACCACCGACTTCGAGTTCCTCTTCCCGTTTGGATGGGGCGAGCTTTGGGGCATTGCCGACAGAACCGACTATGACCTTACCCAGCACGGTAACCATTCGGGCAAGGATCTGACCTTCTTCGATCAGGAAACAAACGAGCATTACGTTCCCTACGTTGTCGAGCCCTCCCTCGGCGCAGACAGAGTTGCGCTTGCGTTCCTTGTTGACGCATATGACGAGGAGGAGATCGCGGCAGGCGACGTTCGTACCGTTCTTCACCTTCATCCCGCTCTCGCGCCCGTTAAGTGCGCGGTGCTTCCTCTCTCAAAGAAGCTCTCTGAAAAGGCTCTCGAGCTCTACGACGAGCTTGCGAAGGAGTTCAACGTCGAGTTCGACGAGACAGGCTCTATCGGTAAGAGATATCGCCGCCAGGACGAGATCGGTACTCCCTTCTGCATCACCTACGACTTTGACACAGAGAACGACGGCTGCGTGACCGTCCGTGACAGAGATTCGATGGAGCAGGTGCGTATTCCTCTCGCAGAGGTTAAGTCTTATATCGCTGAAAAAATCAGATTTTAATTAATAGACAGGGGAGGGGAATACCCTCCCTTGTGACTGCTTTTCTTCCTTATTATTATATACAAGGAGCATTTTATGGAAAAAATCAACAAGATCGCCTCTTTCACCGTAGATCACGACCTGCTCACCGAGGGCATCTACGTGTCCCGCATTGACGGCGATATCACCACCTACGATTTTCGCACCCGTATCCCCAACGTGGGCGACTATATGGATAACCTGACTATGCACTCGGTGGAGCATATGTTTGCCACCTACGTCAGAGCCAGCGTGATCTCCGACCGTGTGATCTACTTCGGCCCTATGGGCTGCCAGACGGGATTTTATCTTCTCGTCCGTAATGCCGACAACGGCGAGGTGCTTTCTGTGGTAAAGGACGTGCTTCGCAGGATCGTAAACCACTCGGGCGAGATGTTCGGCGCGGTACGCCGTGAGTGCGGAAATTATAAGAACCTTGACCTCTCCTGCGCAAAGCGCGAGTGCGAGAGATACCTCGCTATCCTCGAGGGCAAGGAGAACGACTTTATATATAAAGGAAGCAAAATATGAAAATAGATATTGGAATTATCGGTGCGATGCAGCCCGAGGTGGAGGCGATAATTGCCGCCCTCACCGACCGCCAGAGTGAGACCGTCAGCGGCATCACCTTCCATACGGGTGTTATCGCAGGCAAGCGGGTTGCCGTTGCCAAGTGCGGTATCGGCAAGGTCTTTTCCGCTCTCTGCGCCCAGACTATGATCTTGAAATATTCTCCCGACCTGCTTGTGAACACGGGCGTTGGCGGTGCCATCGGCGGCGGACTTCGCTGCGGTGACGTGGTAATTGCCGACCGCCTTTGCCAGCACGATATGGACACCTCTGCTATCGGCGATCCCAAGGGACTTGTGTCAGGCATCAATATGATCTACTTTGAGGCGGACAGCCGCGCGCGAGAGCTTCTGCTCCGCGAGGGTATCTCCCTCGGACTTTCGGTAAAGAGCGGAACCGTTGCCACAGGCGACAGGTTTATTGCCGACGCTAACGATAAGCATAGAATTGCCACCGACTTCTCGGCAACCGTCTGCGAGATGGAGGGCTGCGCTATCGCCCAGACCGCCTTTGTGAACGGAACGCCCTTTGCGGTAGTCCGCGCCATCTCTGACTCCGCCGACGGCGAGGCAACTATGGACTATCCCACCTTCCTCTCTCTCGCCGCCGCCAATTCCACAAGGCTCACCCTCGCCCTCGTGGAGAGGTGGTAAAAAAGTGCAAAATGCATAATGCAGAATGCAGAATAAGACTACTCCCTCAGCCTCGCGTTTGCTCGGCAGCTCCCTCGGGAGGGAGCCCATATGCAGAATGCTGATTTTGCCTCTATATAAGACGAGGCAAACAAAAATAAAAAAGAGCCCGGAAAACAGGCTCTTTTTTTGCTCAAAGTCAGATAAAACTCACGCCAAAACTATAACAAAACAAACATTCATCATCAAAAATGCATAGAAAAAGCGGACTTTTCAGTCCGTTTTTTTGTATTTAAACAGAGTCATCACATCCGCACAGTACCGCTGGATGAGATAAAATTCCAAGGTGAATCATGTGGAGTCGCTCTTATTTAAAGACCGCCTTTAATACGTTCTCTAACATTTCTTCGTCAAACCAGGTCATATATTCGGGGAAGAATGCTGCAACGACCTGTTGACCTATAAGGGAAGCAACACCAAGAATTCCCCATCTGACCATCTCCTCTGTTGTGGATGAAACCAAAAATCCCCAGCCAACAGCTACTATGCAAAGTTCATTGAAAATCGCAAAGGGAAGGGCTTCGGGCGACAGAATATTTTGTGTAAATGCAAGAACAAAGTAGACAAATGCGATGATAAGTAGGGGTATTCCTATAGCAAATCTGAAAAAGTTTTTCATTTTAATCTCCTAATAATCTGTAAAAGTCGGTTTTTGGTTGTAAAATGCTATTTATTTGCCTTAAATTTCTTTGAGAGCGCATGGCAAAATACTATTATCAGCAGTAAAGCTAAAAGACAAAATATAATATTTGCAGTAGATTCCATACTGAGGCCTAATATATCGTAAAGTAATACGGCAATACCAAGGAAAATCAGATAGAAAATATCCTCGGGGAATGCCGCGATGTAAAGTCCGCCAAGCGTCAGTATAAGTCCGATCGTCGTTTCCTCCATAAGAAGAAAATATCCGCCGACAAGAGCGGCAATAATACCCAACACAGACGATATTCTAAGGAAAACCTTCAAAAAAACATCCTCTTTTTTATAAGTTTGATTGCTTTTTATTGATTTTGTCCTATCATAAGACAAAAACTCGGTGAAATTAGTATATCATATAATTTGTCCTATGTCAAGACATTTTTGAGACGAATATATTGATAAATAATGAAAAAACTTTTTCAAAAGGTCGGTTGAGCCTAAAATCGCAGGGGAAGATATCCTTACTCGGGGGCAAATTAGCACTTGCTTGTGGTAGTTCGGTCCGTTTTGCCCCAAAATCGGAGGGGAAGATATCCTTACTCGGGGGCAAATTAGCACTTGCTTGTGGTAGTTCGGTCAGTTTTGCCCTAAAATCGCAGGGGAAGATATCCTTACTCGGGGGCAAATTGGCACTTGCTCGTGGTAGTTCGGTCCGTTTTGCCCCAAAATCGGAGGGGAACATATCCTTACTTGGCGGCCAAATGGCATTTTACTTGTAGAAGTTGGCTTGGTTTGGGTTTTTTCAGCAAGTTTTGCAAAAACCAAGGAAAAAGACCGATCTGATGAAATGATTGGAGAATTGTATGTCACGCATAATTGATAGTGAAAATACGAATATAGTGGGTAAAAATATCAGAGCACTTCGCAGAAAGAGAAAAATGACGCAGCAGGCGCTGTCGAACAGACTTGAGCTGCTCGGTGTCTATGTGTGTCGCGGCTCGGTTTCGCGAATTGAGTACGGAGTGCGCACTGTCACCGACATCGAGCTGCTTGCGATTGCCCACGTCCTCGAGGTCTCTGTGAATGATCTTTTCGCAGGAAATGAAAATTACTTTGAATAAACTAATCAACCAAACTGTATAGCAGGTTTAATTAAAGGATGCTTCGGCATCCTTTTTTGTTTACGTAAAATTAGTTTGCCAGATGGAAAAATCCAAGAAATTTGATGGGCATACCGAATGAAACAATATCAAAAAATTGATCGAGAAATAATGATGATATGACGGGACACAACCTAAGGAACATAACATAAAAAAGGGGAAAAAGAAAGGAAAATAAGAGGACTGTGAAGCCTACAAAGTAGTCGAAAAACCACCAAAAATGCCGGGTGAAATAAGCAATAAAATGACAGAGTTTTTTACCGGAATTTATCGTTAAAAAAGAAAATCTTTTCGTGCCGAAAAACAGGTCGTTTTGGGGTGCTTTTTTTAATAAAAAAACGGGTAGTAAGACAGTAAAAGGAGTTGTAATTTCAGAGGATATTTTTTCTCTGATCGAGAAACAAATTCGGTAGACCGATTGAACTGAAAAAGCCATTAAAATCATCTTAAAATCGCCCAAAAACAGGGAAAAAAAGGCTGAAAAATGGCATAAAAATGGCTGAAAATCGCCCCAAAATAGCCGTTTTTGCCCTGAAAATCCGAGATTTTTGCTAATTTTGCGTAAACTATTGTTTACGAAAGCCTGAAAATGAGATTTTTTCAAAAAATCAAGAAAAAATCGAAAATTTTGAGTGAAATTAAGCAAAAATCGGCTGAAATTTCAAAAAAATTGAGAAAATTTCAGAAAAAATCAAATTTGAAAAGGATTTTGAGCCAAATTTTTGATTTCAAAACAACTTTCTTACAAAAATTTAGGCCTTTTTCAAACTTTTAAAAGGGAGATTTTAGCCGCAAATTTGCTCCATTTTTAAAAATTACTACTTTTTTCTTAGTGTCCTGTCGTTGACAAGTGGCGCTTTGCCGCAGGGAAGGGCGCTTCCGAGGTTGATTCCGTTCGCTTTTTTGGCTGCTTTTTCTGTTGGAGCAGATGCCCTTTTTTAGTCTTTTTCGTCCTGAATAAAACCTGCTTTTTTTACCGCCATAATCAGTTCAAATCCCGTTTTAGTTTTAGCGTGTTTTTCAACTTTCTTTTTTGTGTTTTTCACCCTTGTTTTTTGCCTGAATTTTGGACTTGCTTTGCCACTGTTTCTCCCCGTTATTTTCTTTTGCTTTCTCGCGGGTTTTACTGATTTTTTCTCTTTCTTAGATCTCTGGTTTTCTGCCCGCTTGCCATCTGATTTTACATCAAATTTTTGCTATTTTTCTGTTCCTTACTTTCACGTCTGCTTTTGTATTCCGGCTCAAAATCTCACAAAAAAAAGAGGCGGTTTTCACCGCCTCTTTGAAAGATTTTTTTAGTCTTTTCTATTTGTTTTTCAAGTAGATTTCAGCTCGGTATTATTCTAATGCGATAGCACGAATTCCTTTACTCTCTTATGCAGGCACATCCAGATCATAGGTGCAAGGCAGATCACTGCTCCAACGGAAAAGATTATATAAAGGGGGAACATGTCGCCGAGCAGTCCATATATCACTGCCGACAGCGCCGAGCCGCCTACCGATGCCGCCTGGAAAAAGCCGAGAATTCCGCTTCGGTTTTCCTCGGGCAGAGCAAGCATCAGCGATGCGTTGAACACAGTATTGCCCGCGGTGTTCAGTAAGGATGCAAGGAACGCCAGCACGCAGGTGAGAATGAAATTTTCGGAAATATACGCCGCTACAAGCGTTATCTCGGATAGAATAAAGCCGCCTGCCATAATGAAATATCTTGCCCTCGGGCTGAATTTTATCGCTCCCAGCAGCAAAACACAGATAAGCGACCCTGCGGTCTGCACCGACATCAGATAGCCGTACATATCAACGGTAAATTCCTTCTCCATACAGAATGGAAGCATCAGCGTAAAGGGACCCGCCGCAAGAAGATTAATTATCAGCGCGCAGGGTACAAAGATTTTAAGACAGGGATCGGAGAATATGCCTAAAACCGCATTTTTCATATCATGGAGAGTGCCCTTGACGGTGATCCTCGTGCCCTGGCGGACGGTTTTCGGCACGCTTATCAGCATTTCGCTGAATGCCGAGTACAGATTGCTGATGCCGTTTATTATCACGATAAGCGGCACTCCGAGGAAGGCTACCATCACTCCGCTAAGCGAATTGCCCACAAGGTTTATCATCGAGCTGCCACCCGAGACCAGAGATTGACCGCGAACCATATCGTCGCGGGGAATAATATCCAGCATTACCGTATTGAGCGCAGGAGAGTAGAACACACCGCAAAACGCCGCAAGGAATGCCGCTACCAGCACTATAGGCACGCTGAGCCTTTCCGCATAGGCGAGAACACCCACCGTCAGCATAATAACACCCTGAAAAAGATCTATCAGCACCAGCACCCACTTGCGATTCAGCTTATCCACGATGCTGCCGCTGAAGGGGGAGAGAAACATCGTGACGAACAGGGATATAGACGTCATCACACCCATAAGGCTGTTGGAGCCTGTGGTCTGATATACCCAGAAGCCGATGGCAACGCTATACATAAGGTCGCCGATAAGGCTTACGCCGCCACCCTGCAGAAGTATAACGAAGTCCTTGTTCAGTAGTTTTCTTTTTTTATTGACCGTTGTTTGCTCAGTCATAAGCATAAAAGCTCCTCTTTATGATTTATGATCTAATTATATCATATCCTTCTGCCCTATGGCAACATATTTTAGCTTTCAAATAGGAAAAATGTGCAACTGTCGGTTGCACATTTTTGTTTTTTGTGTATTTATTTGTTTATTTTCCCTCTTCCGACCAGAACCGATCCAGCTCCTCGCGCAGAGCTCTTGCCGTGCCGATGAACTTGACTCCTTCCCATCAGCCTTCCCCAGCGAAGCGTGTTGGGGAAGGGGGACCGCCTTGGGCGGTGGATGAGGTTGCTCTGGGAACTATTTATTATCTCCATCCGACCAGAACCGATCCAGCTCCTCGCGCAGAGCTCTTGCTGTGCCGATGAACTTAACGCCTTCCCAGAGCTTCGGCAGGCTCTTTCGGTAGAGGGGATCGTCAAAACGGTCGTCTATCAGCACGATAACGCCGCGATCGTCCTCTCGCCTGATCACTCTGCCCGCCGCCTGAAAGACTCTGTTCATTCCCGGGTAAATGTAGGCGTACTGCTTGCCCTCCTCGTACTTGTCCTGATAGTAGGCGGCGATTGCCTCTCGCTCATAGGAGAGAGCAGGCATACCGATGCCCACGATGACCGCGCCGATCAGCTCCTCACCCGCCAGGTCAATGCCCTCGGAGTAGATTCCGCCCATCACGCAGAAGGCTATCAGATAATTGCCGTCCTCCTTTTTGAACTCCTCGAGGAACTGCGCCTTTTCCTCTCTCGTCATATCGGGACGCTGGGAGATCACGCGGATCTTGGGATACTTTGCGCGAAAGACCTTGCACAGCGCCTCGGAGTAGGCGAAGGAGGGGGAGAATACCATATAATTGCCTCGCCTTGCCGAAACGGTGGCAGCCACCGCCTGACAGACCGCCATAAGCGTGTCCTCGCGCTCGGAGTATCGGGTGCTTATCCTGTCCATAATGCAGACCGAAAGCTGGGAGGGATCAAAGGGCGAGTTTACCTCAAGGACGTCGTCCGACCTGTCACCGCCGAGAATAGAGCGGTAGTAGGGCAGGGGAGACAGGGTTGCCGAGAAGAGCAGCGCGCCGTGTCCCTTGTTAAGTCCAGCTCGGATCGCGGGAGAGGTGTCAAGGCAGAAGATCTTTGCCCGAATCTCGCCGCCGTCATAGAACAGAAACAGCTTGTATGCCGAGTCAAAGCGGGAGAGCCCGTCGGCAAATTTCTTCATTTTATAATAGAACGCGCGCAGGTAGGAAAGCCTCTGCTCGCTCTCGTCGTCACTTGCCCGCTGATTTATGAAGATCTCATCCTCTAAAACCCGCATCAGCTCGTCAAAGAGGGTGAAAAGCCTGGTCGGTATCTCAGAGAGGGTTGCCGCGCCGATCATTTTGCCACTCTTGTCTGCCCGAAGCTCGTCCTTGAGATAGGGCATAAGCGTGTCGGACATCACCGCGGCGGCGGTAGAGCAAAGCTTTTTCGTCGCGGAGAGCGCACCGAGCAGCTCCTCCTCGGCAGGCGCGTAAAGCTGGGAGAGAGAGATCTCTGCCGAGTACATCTCACGGGCGCGCTCGCTAAGGTTGTGCGCCTCGTCGATAAGAAAGGCGTATTTGCCCCCCTTGGTAAAGAAGCGCTTGATATAGACCACGGGGTCAAAGAGGTAGTTGAAGTCGCAGATCACCACGTCGCAAAGCTCGGCGTAGGTGAGCGACAGCTCGTAGGGGCAGACGGTGTACTCGTTGGCAACAGCCCGCAGCTCCGCCATACCAACCACGGTTTTGTTAAGATTTGATAGTGCCAGCGCCGCCTCGGCAATTCTGTTGCAGGCAGAGCGAGGGCACATTTTCTTTGATTTTTTACAGATGCTGCGCTCGAGGCAGATCTTTTCCTTTGCGGTAAGGATCACCGCGCGGATGATCGCGCCACCCTTTGCCATAAGCTCAAGGCAGTCGCGCGCCGCCTCTGCCGTGGTGGTCTTGGGGGTAAGGTAGAACACCTTTTCTATCCGTCCGTCACCGAGAGCGCGGAGGGCGGGGTAAAGGGCAGAAACCGTCTTTCCCGTGCCAGTGGGCGCCGTGGCGTAAAGACAGCCGCCGCGGGAGAGGGTGCGGTAGGCGGATCTTACAAACTCGCTCTGCCCCTCGCGCACCTTGCCGTAGGGGAACTTCATAATCTTCATTGAGGGCAGTCGCTCGGTCACCCTCTGTATCTCGGGAGAGGCGAAGATCCTAACCGCCACAAGACACTTGTTAAAGAAGCTCTCAAGCTTTCTTTTGCTGACCACCTCGGTCTTTTCGGCAAGCTCGCCGCTTGCCTCGCAGAGATATATAAAGCGGATGCTTACGGGATCAAAGCCCCTCTCTCGCGCCAGCATATAGGCGGCAATATAGCCCTCACCGCGAATCTCGGCGATCTCACTTTTTTTCGGACGTCGGGGATTTGACTCAACGCCCCTTGCAATAGTGATCTCGCCGCCCGAGATGCCGTCGATAGTAGCCGAAAGCTCAAAGCTGTACTGTCCGTCAATAAATCGGTAGCATAGCCGCTCCTCCGTCATCTCGCCAATAAGACCGAGCAGGCGGCGACGGCTTACCGCGCTGATATTGGGCTCGTCCTCGTCGTAGGAGACGGAGGGAGAGATGCCCCGCCTTGCAATGCTGACAAACTCGCCGAGAGTTATTCTGATAAGCTGATTATCCGCGTCGTATCTCATATGCCGCCTCCTTTCATTAATTTTTATTCACGCGACTCGATTTTATCGAGTCAGCATATCGAATGCATTGCATAGCAATGCATATATCGAATTTGCGTGAAGCGAAAATATATCGAATTCGACCGCTATGGGCGAATATATCGACTTAAAAACGAATTCTGCCCATATTAGCCTTTGGCTATTGATATTATTAGTTCATAAAAGCTAAATCAGTATTTGATGATATAAATATTTTATCATATAATGGACGTAAAGTCAAGCAAAAAGAGGTGAGCAGAAGCCCACCTCTCGTATAGCTTTAAGCCGATTGGCTTATTTTATTTCGGGCAACCCTGCCACGCTGGTCAGTAGTGACAGTATGGCAGCCATCAGAGCCGCAGATACTACCGCCAGCCAATTTACCTCGCCCAGCATTGCGGCTGTGCCGATGCCCGCTATGGCGGTCTGGGCTAAGGTTTTCACCGCCCGCACGCCTGCCGCCCGAAGCCATTTTTTGAAGCTTTCCATATTCACCTCCGTTTTTTTGAGAGGGACGGCTCCCTTTATCGGAACGCCGCCCCAAATTTAAAGTCCGATCCTGGCGAGAATAAAGCCTACGACAGCCGCCGCCAGCAGACTGATTATCTGTGTTATCAGCATCTCCCAACGCTGAGCGGGCTTGCCTGTCAGCGACTTTACGTCGCTCTTTATTTCCTTTACGTCCGCCTCTACCTGTCTCTCGCGGACTGCAAGCACCTTTACCGTGCCTACAAGCTCGTCAAGATTGTCCTGCCGCCTTTCCACCTCGTCTATGCGGTGGGAGTTGCTCTTGGCTCTGTCCTCTACCTCGGTAAGCCTTCTCTCGTGATCAAGATCCATAAGTAGCCTCCTTACGCCCAGCCGTTCAGGTTCTCGTAGGCGGTGTCAATGACGGGGTAGCTGCCGCGCTCAAGCCTCTCGAGAAGGTCGTCGTAGCGGGACTTGTAGTATTTTGCCAAAGCCTCGTCGCCGTCAAGCAGCAGGTAGGACGCCACAAGCAGGGGAAACAGGTGCGTATACTCGTCGGGCACGTCAAGCATCTCGTCCTCAGCTCCTGTGGCAAGGCTTGGCAGACGGCGGTAGGTTATCACTATCTCGCCGTTATATTCGGATGAAAGCTCCACGAGTCCGTCACGCAGAGTACAGCCCTCTATCCTCTTACCCGAGCCGTCTTTGGCAGGGGAGAGGAAGGACATATAGTCACCGTAAAGCTCACGCACGCTGTAGGTCGTAGTTCCGCCCGGCTCGGGAACATCCTCAGCTTCGGCAGAGAACATCTCCTCATACACCGAGAAATCGTAGATCGTAAAGGTATAGGTGCCGAAAAAGCGAAGTGTTGTGCCCGGGGCGGCTATCGCCTTGAAGGTCTTTGCCTCGTTGCCTGTGGATATGTTGGTAAGCGTAGAATTACCGCTGGTCATAGTCAGTAGCTGACAGCTTCCGCGAATCCTATAGCTATAGCAGTTTCCCGTGATGTCGATCTGAAAGGGATTGCCGTTTACGCAGTTTATCTGCTTGTGATAGACGATAGGCGTGACACCCCTTGCGATCATTCTCACCGTCTTCGGAATAATTCTGTCGCTGTATAGCTCCATAAGGGCAAGGTTGGTGGAGCTTAGCAGCGGCAGGCTGGTCGTATCGAGTTGGACAGAGCCAAGGTGGCTTACCTGTTTTGATAATTCTTCATATGTCATTGGATATCCCCGCCCTTTCTCTGCTTTTAGATCTGGATGTTCGCCGCCTTGTTGACCTCGGTGGCAGAGTCAACCGCAAGACAGATGTGCTTGTATGTGCCGAAGCCTACGCCGAAGCGGCATCTGCCGTTCCAGATGTAGTTGCCGGTGTGATTGTCCACCCAGTTGGTGACGGTGAGGGGAACGCGGTTGAAGAACATATTACCGCAGAGGTTCTTGTTCGCCTCACTGGACATTACCATAAGTCGCATATCATTGGGCTGCCAGGAGGGAAGCACTATAACATTCCAGTTGCCGTAGTGAAGGTTGATGTCGTTGTAGCCGTTTCCGAGGGCGCCGTCAGAGCCGCAGACCTTCTTTACGATTGCCTCAAGCTTGGGGTTGTTGCCGGGGATAATAACGGTGTCGGCGGTGTAGCCGAGGGGCTCGCCTCTCTCGTCTACCATGTTGCGGATCTTGCCGGCAAGAGCGTAGAGAGCCGCCTCAAAGGTCTCGGTGGTGTATTCTCTGTCGCTGCCCGAGCCCTTGCCGAAGATATCGCCCCAGAAGTAGTTGTCCTGAGTACCCTCCGCAGCTCCGTAGATGCCCCATACGTGACCCTTGGAGAAGAGGGGAAGACCCTCGGAGGTGGTCAGGTCGAGATTTGCGCCCGCATAGGTGGTGCTGGCTGTGGTCGCGCTGATAAGCGCCTTTTCACAGATCTTGTTGATGGTCTTGTAGTAGGCGCGGACAAAGTTCTCGGCTCTGTGCTTCGCATCTGCCGCCACACCGTAAAGGGCATCCTCCATCATCTCTGCGGTGATGGTAAATTCCTTGGTGAACTGAATATGCTCAATGAACTTATTGTAGGTGTTGACGATATAGTCGACTGCCGCCGTATCACCCTCAGCGGTTGCCTGGAAAACGTCAAACTCGTTGCCGCCTACGATGGTCTCACCGAAACGATTGCTCTTTTCAACGTTGAAGAGCGCGTCGCAAATGCCACCCTTTTTGGTAAGCAGGTCGCTCTCGTGCTCTATTATCATTTTGATAGGGTTTTCAAGTCTGCCTATCGCGGCGTCGTTGTAGCCGCTGTTTTTAGAATAAACTATCATTTTTTATCTCCTTGTTATTTAAAAAATTATTTTGTCACTCTTTTGTAGAGTCTTTGGATCTCGGCGTCGCTGAGTCCGCCGAAAAGCTCACGCAGCTCGGTCATCTCGCTCTTGCTGAGCGCGCCGCGGGGTACTCTTGCTGCCCTCGGTACGCTGGATGTCAGATGCGAAAGGCCTGCGCTTTTGTCTGTGTCAACCTCTGTCACTGCAGCAGAATCGTCGCTCTGCTCCTCCGATGTATCATCATATGAACGAACACTGCTTGCCTCTGCGGGTTCATCGCCATTTTTATCAGCGCAAGCCTCCCTTGTGTAAAGGGAGGTGTCACCTTCGGTGACGGAGGGATTGTAATCATTCTGCATTTTGCATTCTGCATTTTGCATTTTATCTTCCTCCCTTGGCTCTGAGATCTCCGCCAACGGTCTTTTTGCCGCAAGGCTCTTTAGTGCTTTTATTGGGTGCAGTAATCTTTTTAGTACTGAGGTCTGCATATACGCTTTTTTCCTTTTTCTTCATTTATTTTGCTTTCCTTTCTTTTACTTTTGTGCCTCCGCGCCGCCTGTGACGGTAGGTGGGATAGCTTCGGTCGGCTCATCCGTCCCGTCGGATATCCTTTCTGCCTCGCGGTTGATGATGTCCTGGAAATACTCCACGTTCTCTCTCGCGTAGGGGAAGTGCGCCTTGTCCTGCAGCTGCCAATAGCGCATAAGGGTATAGGGGCTCTCCCTGTCACCGAGAGTTCCGCGCTCAAGGTTGGTGAGGTTTATCTCCCACAGCGTCTCGCTCTGATACTGATCGTCGGCGTTTACGTCAACGGTGAAGAGGTATGAGTCGTCGTAGTAGTAATTTCCCTTCCTGTCGCACTCGATAAAGTCGTAGCGGTTGAACTCGGTGAAGTGCATTCTGCCGAAGGTATCGCGGTAGGCAAATCTTCTGGGCTCGTCGGCAAAGGCGAGATAGTGCTTGAATATCAGCTCGTATATCTTGCAGTAGGCAAGGTGCTTCATACGCTTCTTGGTCTCAAGTCGGCTGGACGCGCGTGAGATCTTAAGCTGTCTTGCATATCCCGACTCGCTTGTGGCGGCGTCAAGTCCCTGCAGTGCGTCGGAAATACCCAACACGCGCTTTGCCTGATCGTAAAGGCGGTCTGCCTCCTCCACGTCCTGCTTTATATCGGGGGTGGTGTCGATGGTACCGTAGCTTGCCATAGACTCGCCGGGACGGGTCTTTATCACCTGTCCGAAGACGCTGTTGTTAAGCGATACCGCCGTGCCCTCGGGCATTACGGGGGTCACTCCTGCGCGGAGCAGCTTCTGGAGTATTCTCGACTCCACCTTGTTTATCGCCTGCTGCTGCGGGCGAATCCTCTCGCAGTCCGAGCCGCCCAGCAGAAGTCCGTCGCCGATGGTGTTCTTCCTTACTACAATGGGAAAATCTCGTGGAACGTAATAGGGAATAGTAGCCTCGCTGCCGTCGGACAGAGTGACCTTCTCGCTCTCCCCATCAATATAGTAAGGGTCGGGCAGGGCGCACTCGCAGCTGTGAAGCTCCCGTCCACACTGTCGGCAGACGGCTGTTTTTCTCTTGTAGTAGCCCTCGATGTCCGAGAGGACAAGCTCGCCCGAGAAGACGAATTTACCCACCTGACCCTGCCCGTCTCTGTAAAACGCCAGGATGACAGCCACCGCATCGCCCATAGGGTCGTCAAGGTCGGCAAGATACTCGCACTCGGCAAGGGGAAGCTCCTCCTCTGCCACGCCGTACTTGCTCATAAGCTCGGCGCGAGTGGTGGTGAAGTGAAGGAAGCAGTATTCCATATCCTCCACCGCCTCGATGGAGGGCTGGGGAATGAAGTCCATAGGAGAGAGCAGATGCACTCTTACGCTACCCTCGCCTGCGTTGTCCGCCTGGGTGCTGTCCCACTCCACGTAGAACACGCTGCCGCCGTAAATATAGGTGTATCGCTCGTCGCGGTCGTTAAGCTCCTCGAAGGGAAGCCTGGATCTGAGAGCCGAGGAGAGCCTCTCGATAGCCCTTGCATTCTGTTCTCTCTCGGTGCTGTAGCAGCTGGTGTCCACCTTCGGCACGGGAATATCGGCGTTTATCTCGCTCTCGATCAGCTCGTAGGTGATATTTCTCACCACACCCGCCCGCTCGACCGAGCCGTCAATCGCATCGCTGCCGAGATACTGCTCCATATGCTGAGATAACCTCTCTCGGTTTGTATCGGCGGCGAGGACGGCGGAGGAGTAAAGCTCCTTTAACCTCTCAAATCTGGCCTTGGTTTCTTTTGATAATTCTTTCAATTTGGTTCTCCGTATTTAGTTTTTAGGTATTTTTTTTCCGAGTCGTCTGCCGAAAGGTAGTCCTCCCACATATCCTTAGTCCACCTGCACCTTACTGCTCCCTTTTCCTCGGCGGGACGGCTGTAATAGATGGCAAAGCCACGCAGCGCGTCGGGCGCGTGAGTAATCTCGTGGGGCTCGGTGGAGCAGTCGGTGGGACGAAGCTTATCTACCGTCAGGGCGGGCAGGCACTTGATTATTTCGGTGCAGGATGAGAATATTCTTAGCCTCTGCCGTCCCTCGCCGCCTATGAGCAGCTCCTTTATGGCAAGCCAGCCGCACTCGCGGTCGTTGGAGGTCTTGGTGAAGCTTACGCCATACTCCGAGAACAGCACCGCCTTACTCTTTCCCGTCTCCTGACTTCTGCTCCAAAGGTCGGGGGGAGCGAGCGTTGCGTATATATCCTCATAGGGCGGCGTTCTCTCGCAAATTCCCACGGCAGCCTGGCTTATTGTAAGGTTTGATTTACAAAATTCGCGATAAACGTAGCAGGTGCCGTCGGGGGACACCGCTATCCACAGGCAAGCGAGGCGGTCAAGACCGTAGTCAAGCGTGCGGTATTTTCGCCAGCCTCGCGGTATCTCAAAGGGGGATACGATATGGATTTTTGGGTCAAATTCGTCGAAATACTGCCCCTCAAAGATGTTCCAGTCACCGTATAACAGCGCCTTTTTTTCTCTCTCGGGCAGGGCGAGCAGTCTGTCGCGGTAGTGGGGATCGCCCTCGGCTAAAAATCTGTTGTCTTCAAGCAGGGCTGGGATAAATATCCTTGTCATTCCGTCCCCGCCGTCAAAGCTCTCACCGTGAGGCGAGGGGTCAACGAATCTCGCCTTTACCCAGCTGTGTCCTACACCGCCCGGGTTGGTGGAGGACTTTATCTGCTTTGGTATATTGCCCGTGCCTCTGACTCGGGATATAAGGTAGAGGTATTGGCTCTCGGTAAAGTGGGTAAGCTCGTCGAAGCGGATAACGTCGTATTCTGCGCTTTGATATTGGTATACGTCACTTTCGGCGGCGCAGTAGCCGAAGTCGATTATCGATCCGTTCTTGAACCTACCCGTGTGGCTTGAGGAATTGAAGGTGTAGATCTCCCTCGGATAGAGCGCCAGGGTGGTGCGGATAAGCGATTTGTCAAGCTCGGAGAAGGTGCGCCTCAGTATCAGCTGCTTTGAGGCGGGGTATCTCAGGGCAAATAGCAGTGCGTCCACCGCCTGTCCGTAGGATTTTCCACCGCCCGCCGCGCCGCCGAACAGCACCTCGCTCTCGGTCGCGTCAATAAACGCCTTTTGCTTTTTCGTCACTGTAAGGTCGATATTCATTCCTTGACCTCCAGTCTGAATACAAGGTCGTTTATATCCTCCCTTGCCTCCTGCTCGTCAGAGAGTGTAAGCAGGAATTTCGTAAAGCTTCCGTCAAACCGCTTTGTCAGAGCACCGTCTATGAGATAATCTCTCCTTATCGCCTCGCATTCACTGTAGGCTCGGTCGAATTCTTTGTGGCATCTGAACCTTTCCACGTCGGCAAGCGTCAGCCCCACTCTTCTTGCAAATTTCACGAAGCTTGGCACACCCTCCTCGGCATACTCGATGAAAAAGCGGTATAGCCGTCTTGGCATATCCGAGGTGTATTTCACTCGACTTTTCTTTTCCTTCATTCGTCAGTCCTTTGCTTGTGTTTTCGTCGGATTTCGGTCCGGCTTCCGGACGCCCACCTCCATCTGACAAGTCGATTATACAACATTTTTTCGCTCTTGTAAGTATACCACCCTCCCAAAGTTTGGGGGGTATACACCCCTCGGAATTTGTGCAGCTTGCACAAAAAAACACCCCTTTCAACCGATTTCGGCGAAAAAGATGTCACTAATTGACATTTGTCAATAAACTTTTTTTAGCAGCTTTCTTGACAGCAATGTCTGCATATGATATTATAAAAGCAAAAAGGAGAAAACACTATGAAACGCGGAACACCTTCACTTGTGGTTTATATCCTCTACACCCTGCTTGGCGTGGGAACGGTCATCTACAATCTTATAGCCGCAGAGAAGCATAATGCCAACGGAGGCGGCTGGGAAGGAATAGGAATTGCACTGCTTATGGTGCTTGGAATAGTTCTCGGCGCGGCAGGACTTGTTGGCGTGATCTTAAAGCTTGTTCATATGGGCACGGGCTGGGGCTTCTTTGGATTTCTTTGTATCCTTCTTGATATCGGCTTTATTTTCGCCTTTATCAGCATTGCTCTCCCTGGCGGAAACAATATTTCTATCGCAACCCTTGAGGATTTCCTTCCGTCCATACCCTTTATTGCCGCCTCGGTTCTATCCCTTGTCTCAAACGCGGTATCACTTAAAAGATAAATAACTAAAAAAATCCTCCCCTGTATCGCGGCAGCTTGGCCGCTCGGGGAGTTTTTTTTAGTGCAGAGTGCAGAGTTCAGAGTTGATAAAACTCAATCAATGTAGAAAACTTTGCACTTTGAACTTATTTAAGGTGCTTTTCAATCTGATCCACGATCATCTGGCAGGCAACTGCGTTCTCGCCGCCGACGGGGACGATAATGTCGG
>JAZNZI010000128.1:0-6618 GCA_045594865.1 Eubacteriales bacterium
TGAGAAGCTTCGTGAGAGCCGTATCGCTCTTACCAGAGCCACCAATCAGATCCTTAAAACAGCTCTGCATCTTATCTGCTTACAGAGCCCCGAAAAAATATAAAATTAATTACAATTCTGCATTATGCATTCATAGGAGAAATATATGTCAGGACATTCTAAATGGAATAATATCAAGCACAAGAAGGAAAAGGCGGATGCTGCCAAGGCGAAGATCTTTACTAAGATAGGTAAGGAGATGGCGGATGCTATCAAGGCGGGTGGCCCCGATCCTAACAATAACTCTAAGCTTCCCGATCTTATCGCAAAGGCAAAGGCAAACAACGTGCCTAACGATAACATTCAGCGTACCATCAAGAAGTTCACCGACAACGGTGACATCAACTTTGAGGAGATCACCTACGAGGGTTACGGTCCCTCCGGTGTTGCGATCATCGTTGAAACCCAGACCGACAACCGCAACCGTACCGCAGGTAACGTTCGCGCCGCTTTCTCTAAGTACGGCGGAAACCTCGGCCAGAACGGCTGCGTAGGCTATCTCTTTGAGGAGAAGGGTGTTATCACCATCGTTGACGAGGACGAGGAGATCGACGAGGATAAGATTATGGAGGATGCTCTCGAGTGCGGAGCAGAGGATATCAAGTCCGATGAGGGCGAGTACCAGATCTACACCGATCCTGCAGATCTTGACAGCGTTCGCGATGCAATAATCTCCCTCGGCTATCAGATCAGCACTGCCGATCTTGCAAAGGTTCCCTCCACTTACGTAGAGCTTACAAACGAAGAGGATATTGCAAATATGGAAAAAATACTTGATAAGTTCAACGAGGATGATGATGTGAACGCCGTCTACCACAACTGGGATAACTAATTTTTAGCGGTATATTTTGGTTAAAACCGTCGTTTCCGACCAAACTCGACGTAGGTAGCGAAGCGGCCTGAGAGTGTTAGAAAACAGTTGATAACTGTTTTCCCTCGAAGGTGACCGAGCCGTAGCGAGAAACTACGGCTTGCACTAAAAAATCTTCGCACTTCATCAAAATTTCCGCGATTAGGGTGATTGGTAAGCTACGCCTTCGGGGCGCACTCAATCATTCTATCTTAAAATTCCCTCGCTTAATCCAAGCCCTCCTTGCTTGAAACGGCGGATGAGGTTTTTGAATAAAAAAAGACACAAGGCTTCAACCTTGTGTCTTTTTTTTATTCATTCATTTATTGTTTCTCTTGGTGCTTGAGATTGCTTGAAATAACCTTTTTCAAGTCTTCCTTTGGAATAAGGAATCTCTTCACCGCGAACAAACCTGCAATGCATACAACGCAGACGATGGTGCTTACGGGATCTGTGTGGTTGATAATAACGTGTCTTGAAATTGCAAGAACGAGAACCTCCAGGACGTTTGCGGGAGTAAAGTCTACAAGCATGCTTACAAACTCAAGACCTATTACTATACCGAGTATACTCTCAAGGAAGTGTTTGCTGTCGGCAAGATGCTCGTTTACAGCAAAATCGGGCGCGAATATCTTCGCTACCTCGGTAAAGAGTAAATAAAGCATAGCACAAAGAGTAATAATTGCAATAATGATCTCGACAACTTCTACTATGTAGTGTAGAACCTTTTCTGTCTTTTTTAACATATTAATTCTCCTTGCTTTTGTACAATAAAAATTGTACAACAAAAGTCAGAATTTGTCAACCTTATTTTTAATTTCTCTTTACATTATTAATGTTTTGTGGTAAAATATATATGTGAAAATATTTGAAAAAAGAGAGGAGGCAGGCTATGACCGACGGAAAATTCAAGCTGAAGAGTGACTTTTTACCCACGGGTGATCAGCCCGAGGCGATACGCGCCTTGACCGACGGAATTCTGGCAGGCGAGCGCGCGCAGACGCTTCTTGGCGTGACCGGATCGGGTAAGACCTTTACTATGGCAAACGTTATTGCCAATCTTAACAGACCGACGCTGGTGCTTGCCCACAACAAGACTCTCGCGGCGCAGCTCTGCACCGAGTTCCGCGCCTTTTTCCCCGAGAATGCAGTGGAATATTTCGTTTCTTACTACGATTATTATCAGCCCGAGGCTTATATTCCCGGCAAGGACGTTTATATTGAAAAGGACGCTATGGTAAACGAGGAGATAGATATGCTCCGCCACAGTGCCACAAGCGCGCTATTTGAGAGGCGTGACGTTATTATCGTCGCCTCGGTCTCCTGTATATATACCCTCGGTGATCCTATGGAATACCAGAGCCTTCTCGTATCCGTAAGAGTAGGTCAGGAGATGTCCCGCGACGAGCTTGTGCGCCGCCTTGTGTCTATAAGCTACGAGAGAAACGACGTCAACTTCGTACGTAATAAATTCCGTATCCGCGGTGATACTGTTGAGGTATTTCCTGCCGCCTGGCGTGACAGTGCCATTCGTATAGAGTTCTTCGGTGACGAGATCGACCGCATCTCCCGTGTCAATCCCCTGACGGGCGAGATAACTGAGCATCTCTCTTATGCAGCCATATTTCCCGCTACACACTACGCCGTGTCCGATGACAGGCGTGAGGCGGCGCTTCTTGAGATTGAGGCGGAAATGCGGGAGAGAGTAGAGTACTTCAAGTCGCAGAACAAGCTTATCGAGGCACAGCGCATTGAGGAGCGCACCAAGTACGATCTTGAAATGCTTCGCGAGGTAGGCTTCTGCTCTGGCGTTGAGAACTATTCCCGTGTTCTCGCGGGCAGACCTGCAGGCTCTACGCCTCATACACTCCTTGATTATTTTCCGAAGGATTTCGTCACCTTTATTGACGAGAGCCACGTCACTCTCCCACAGGTGAGAGGTATGTCGGGCGGTGACTATGCCCGTAAGAAAAATCTCGTTGACTTTGGCTTCCGTCTCCCCTCCGCATTCGATAACAGACCTCTGTTCTTTGAGGAATTCGAAGAAAAGATCGGCCAGACCATATTTGTCAGCGCAACTCCCGGGCCTTATGAAAAGCAGGAAAGCTCCTCCGTGGCAGAGCAGCTTATCCGTCCCACGGGACTTATTGATCCTAAAATCGACGTCCGTCCTATTGAGGGACAGGTAGACGATCTTATCGGCGAGATCCGCGCCACTACAGCAAGGGGCGAGAAGGTGCTTGTGACCACGATGACAAAGAATATGGCGGAGGATCTGACCGAATATCTCTCCACCCACGGCATAAAGGTAAAGTATATTCACCACCAGGTTGAAACCCTTGAGCGTATGGAGATAATCCGCGATCTTCGTCTTGGCGAGTTCGACGTTCTCGTGGGAATAAACCTGCTTCGTGAGGGACTGGATATTCCCGAGGTTTCTCTCGTAGCTATTCTCGATGCCGACAAGGAGGGATTCCTCCGCAGCGAGACCTCGCTGATACAGACCGTTGGACGCGCAGCGAGAAACGTAAACGGCCACGTTATTATGTACGCCGACCGTATCACAGGCTCGATGAGGGCGGCTATTGACGAAACCGAGCGTCGCCGTGGTATTCAGATGAAATATAACGAGCAGCACGGAATCACACCCGAGAGCGTAAGAAAGGCTGTGGCTGACGTTATCGAGATCGGCAAGAAGGCAAAGCCCGAGCGGGATAAGAAGCTGTCAAAACTCCAACGCGAGAAGATGATAGAGCAGCTTACCTTAGAGATGCGCGAGGCAGCCAGAGCTCTTGAATTTGAGAAGGCGGCATATATCCGTGACCGAATAAAAGAGTTAAAAAACAACAAATAAAAGGAAAAAATAGCACAAAATGTCAAGAAATATTGTCATTAAAGGGGCAAAAGTTAATAATTTAAAGGACGTTTCGGTCACTATTCCGAGAGATAAGCTCGTCGTTCTGACAGGCCTTTCCGGTAGTGGAAAGTCCTCTCTCGCTTTTGACACCCTCTATGCCGAGGGACACAGGCGCTTCGTTGAGAGTCTTTCCTCTTATGCCCGAATGTTTATCGGACAGATGGATAAGCCCGACGTTGATCTTATCGAAGGACTTTCGCCTTCTATTTCCATAGATCAGAAAACCACCTCGAAAAACCCCCGTTCCACCGTCGGAACGGTCACCGAGATATACGATTATTTGCGCCTTTTATACGCGAGGGTGGGAACTCCCCATTGTCCCGTCTGTGGCAAGGAGATAACACAGCAGAGTCTTGATCAGATAGTAGATCGCATTATGTCTTTGCCCGAGGGCACTCGCTTTATGGTGCTGTCCCCCGTTGTCAGAGCGCAGAAGGGTATGCACGAAAAGGTACTTGCCGATGCGCGAAAGGGCGGCTTTGCGAGAGTGCGTATCGACGGAATAATGTACGACCTCTCCGAGCAGATAAGCCTTGATAAAAATATAAAGCACACTATAGATATCGTCCTTGACAGGCTTGTTCTGCGCCCCGACATCCGTCCTCGCCTTTCGGATTCGGTTGAGTCTGCTATAAGAGTAGCCGACGGCAGAGTAAGCATACTCGTGGTTGACCGTGACGGCAAGGAGGGGGAGGAGCTGGAGTTCTCCCAGAAATACGCCTGCGAGGAACACGGAATCTCATTCCCCGAGCTTGAGCCCCGTATGTTCTCCTTCAATAATCCAATGGGAGCTTGTCCCGAGTGCGCGGGTATCGGAAATATGCAGCGCATCTCGGTGAAAAAGCTTATTCCTCATAAGAATCTCTCACTTCGTGATGGCGGTATTGCAGTCAACGGCTTCAAGACTATGACCGAGGACTCCTGGACAGGCCCGCTGCTTGCAAGGGTGGGCGAGGACTACGGCTTTACCCTTGACACTCCTCTTTCGGAATATTCCGAGCAGGCAATGAATGTCCTTATGTACGGCACCGGCGCGAAAAAATACAGCGTTACAAGATACTTCGGAGGTGTTGGCAGAGATCAGTATACCACCTTTGACGGCATAGTCGGCATAATCGAAAAGCGTATGAAAATGATGGGAGGCGACTATTATCAGGAGTTCGTCGAGGAGGTCGATTGCCCGAGATGCAAGGGCAGACGCCTTTCGGATATGGTGCTTGGTGTCACCGTCGGTGGACTTAATATTGACGAGATCTGTCGCCTTTCTATTGATAAAATGTACACCTTTGTTGATAATCTTACCTTTAGCGAGGAGCAGAGCAAGATCGCGCGAGAGATTTTGAAGGAGATAAAGGCTCGTCTCAACTTCCTTATCAGCGTAGGACTTGATTATCTTAATCTTGCCAGAACTGCAGGCACGCTATCGGGCGGTGAGGCGCAGAGAATTCGTCTTGCAACCCAGATCGGATCGTCTCTTACGGGAGTTCTCTATATTCTCGACGAGCCCAGCATCGGCTTGCATCAGAGGGATAACGGCAAGCTTATCGGCACGCTGAAAAGACTTCGTGACCTCGGAAACAGCGTTATAGTTGTTGAGCACGATGAGGACACTATGCGCGAGGCGGACTTTATCGTTGACGTGGGACCCGGCGCGGGTATACACGGTGGCGAGATCGTTGCCACGGGTACGCCAGAGCAAGTTGCGGAGTGTGAGAGATCTATCACGGGCGATTATCTCTCTGGCAGACGAAGTATAGCCGTTCCTGCCTCTCGCAGAGCTGGAAACGGCAATTTCCTTCGCATTATTGGAGCAGAGGAAAATAACCTCAAGAAGATCAACGTGGATATTCCTCTCGGCACCTTTACCGCTGTGACGGGTGTTTCGGGCAGCGGAAAATCCTCGCTTATCAATTCAATTTTATATAGAACCCTGGCGCGCGACCTCAATCGCGCTATAACCTATCCGGGTAAGGTGGAGCGGATAGAGGGTATGGAGCATCTTGATAAGGTCATCTCCATTGACCAGAGCCCCATCGGCAGAACGCCCCGATCCAACCCCGCCACCTATACAGGACTTTTCTCCGATATACGCAACCTGTTTGCTCAGACCAGAGATGCAAAGGCAAAAGGCTACGGTCCCGGCAGATTTTCCTTCAATGTTCGCGGCGGTCGCTGTGAGGCCTGCGAGGGTGACGGCGTAAAGTGCATTGAGATGAACTTCCTGCCTGATGTCTACGTAAAGTGCGACGTATGTAAGGGCAAGCGCTATAACCGTGATACTCTTGAAGTAAAATACAAGGGCAAGAGCATCTACGACGTGCTTGAGATGTCGGTAGAGGAGGGAATATCCTTCTTCGACGGACTTCCGGCCCTACAGAGAAAGCTGACCACCCTCTTTGACGTCGGTCTTGGATATATCAAGATCGGTCAGTCCTCCACCACGCTCTCGGGCGGTGAGGCGCAGAGAGTAAAGCTTGCCACCGAGCTTGCAAAGCGCTCGACGGGAAAGACCATCTATATTCTCGACGAGCCTACCACTGGACTTCACACTGAGGACGTGTCGAAGCTTATCGGAATTCTTCAGCGCCTTGCCGACGGAGGAAATACCGTTGTGGTTATCGAGCATAACCTCGACCTTATAAAGACTGCGGATTATATAATCGACCTTGGTCCCGAGGGTGGCGAGGGCGGCGGCACCGTGGTTGTGACGGGTACACCCGAGCAGGTTGCCGCCTGCGAGGCATCCTACACGGGCGCATTCCTCAGAGATAAATTAAGCCTTCCCCTTGAGGGGAAGGTGTCACCGTAGGTG
>JAZNZI010000129.1:0-12202 GCA_045594865.1 Eubacteriales bacterium
TCACCACCCTTGGCGATTGCGAGCTTATATGCTCAAAGTCGGGTAAGGAAACTATCCTCGGTGGCGATAATCTGAGAAAAAGGCTTCTGGGCGATGCCCCTACCTTTGAAAAGGCGATCGAGAGCCTTGACAAGAAGAAAAACTATATCCTCGAAGGGAATGAAAAATTCCTCATCAAGCTTGGAGTAAGCTCGGCTGACGGCCGCGTTCACGACAAAAAGCAGGGCAAGTTCAGACAGATAAACAGATTTCTTGAGCATATTGAGAATATATATCCGAGACTGCCCGAAAACGGAGAAATCAGGATATACGACCTTTGCTGCGGCAAGAGCTATCTCAGCTTTGCGGTATACCACTATCTGACCGAGATAAAGGGGCGCAGAGTTTACCTTTACGGCGCGGATCTGAAGCGGGACGTTATCCATTGGTGCGACTCGCTAGCAAAAGAGCTTGGCTACGTGGGCATGCGCTTTGAGGTGGGAGACATTTCAAAGATCGTTCCGGATGAGAAGCCCGATATGGTTATCTCACTCCACGCCTGCGATATTGCCACCGACATCGTGCTTGACACAGCGGTAAGGCTCGGAGCGGATATTATTCTCTCTACCCCCTGCTGTCACAGATATCTTAACGGCAAGGTGGCGGCAGAGGAGCTGAAATTCGTCACCGAATATCCTCATATTTCGGGCAAGCTATGCGAGGCGATGACCGATGCAATAAGGCTTGCAAGGCTGAAGGCGGGTGGATACAGCGTTATGGCTCTCGAGCTTACAGATCCCGAGAACACGCCGAAGAACACTCTTATCAAGGCGGTAAAAAACGCAAGAATGACCAACGCGGACAAGCAGAGGGCGAGGGACGAATACGAGGCTATTCTCCGATTTGTTCTCGGTGAGGGCGCGAAGGATTATCTTAAAGAGATACAAAACTGAATTTAAAGGATTTTAGTATGACCTATTTTACAAAGAGCGCCGAGGAGACCGAGCGCGTCGGCTACGGGCTGGCAGAGCGGCTTGACAAGGCGGGAAAAGGACGCGCGTTTATCGCTATGCGAGGAGAGATGGGCGTTGGAAAAACGGCGTTTACACGAGGATTTGCCGACTATTTCGGCATTTCGGGTGTAAAGAGCCCCACCTATACAATAGTCAACGAGCATCGCGGCAGAGCAAACCTCTATCACTTTGATATGTACCGTATAGCAGACAGCGACGACCTCTACTCTATCGGCTACGACGACTACGTTGAGGCAGAGGGCTACTGTATTGCCGAGTGGTCGGAGAATATCGAGGAGGACATCCCCGAGGGCGCGATCTTCGTGACTATATCAAGGATCGACGGCAAAGAGGGCGAAAGAAGGATTGAGATAAATGAAGATATTAGCATTTGACGGTACTGCAAAGGCTGCCTCGGCGGCGGTGGCAGAGGGAGAGCGAATTCTCGCCTGCTATACCATAGACAACGGACTTACCCAGAGCGAGCTGCTTCTGCCTATGGCAGAGGATTTGCTGAGAGGTCTGAAGCTTGGCTTCTCGGATATAGAGCTGCTTGCCACCTCGGTTGGCCCGGGCTCGTTCACGGGTGTGAGAATAGGCGTTTCGCTGGTAAAGGGACTTGCCTTTGGCAGAGATATTCCCTGCGTGGCGGTATCCACCATTGAGGCGCTGGCGGAGAATCTGCGTGGACTTCGCGGTATAATTATTCCCTGTATGGATGCAAGGCGAGGTCAGGTCTACTCGGCGACCTTTATTTCCGACGGAAAGGAAATGAAAAGGCTGTGCGAGGACAGAGCGGTATCGCTCGCCGAGCTTGCAGAGGAGCTGAGAGCCTACGAGGGACAGGACATATACCTGTCGGGCGACGGATATGCGGTTGCAAGGCGCGCCCTTGAAAATGCGGGTATCAAGCTCTGCGATACACCCGAGCTGCTTATACTTGAGAACGCGGCATCGGTGGCAAAGGTGGCTAAAAGAAAATATGAAAACGGCGAGGCGGTAAGCGACACCCAGCTTTCCCCCATATATTTAAGAGTGCCCCAGGCAGAGCGCGAGAGACTTGAGCGTGAGGCGTCAAAGGCGAAGGGAGAATAATATGAGAAAAATATACATAGGCGCAGACAGCGCAGGCTATAATCTTAAAGAGGAAGTAAAGGAATATCTTTCCGGGAAGGGATACGAGGTGGTAGACTGCGGCTGCAATTCCACCGCATCCTGTCACTACCCCGAGTTTGCCTCCAAGGTATGCGAGAGCGTACAGGGCGAGCTTGACTCATCCTTCGGTATTCTTATCTGCGGCACGGGCATCGGAATGTCTATGTGCGCCAACAAGCACAAGGGAATCAGGGCGGCACTCTGCTCTGACACCTATTCTGCAAGAATGACCAGATGTCACAACGATGCGAACCTTCTTTGTATGGGTGCGAGAGTTATAGGCAGCTGCCTTGCGCTCGACATCGTTGACGCCTTTCTCTCTGCGGAGTTCGAAGGCGGCAGGCACGCGGTCAGAGTAGGAATGATTGCGGATATTGAAAACAAATAAATAATTTACCCGTCGGACGAGGCAGTGCCGACGGGTGTTTTTTTACAGTTTTGAAAACAGCTCTATACCGTTGCCGTCGGTAAGGCGCTTTGCGTGCTCGGAGATATAGGTTGAAGCTTCGGCGGTCATGGCATTGCCGAACTCTAAAATACAGGGAAACTCCACAGGCTCGCCACCCTTGCCGTACTCCTCGATGGCGAGGAAATATCTCGTGCCGTCGGTATAGACGTCGCTTGCAGGCGAGAGATCGCGGGTGACCGAGCGCACCGCCACCGAGGCGGCTATAATATCCTCAAGCTCGTCAAAGGAGTAAAGACTGCGCTTTTTTGACAGCATAGCAACCCTGTCGGATTTTGCCACCAGACGCGCAGAGGAGTCGGATAGAATGCCAAGCTTTGTGACGAAAAGCTCGCATCCGCCGCTGCATATGGGATATAGCTGTATCAATACCTTATCTCCCGCGGGATCAAAGCCCACCTCTGCCCTTGCCCTCTCAAGTATGCGCCAGAAGGCGCGGCGGGCGGCGGGTCCGCTTATATCGGGTGTGCCTGAATTCAGACCGTGCTTTTCGGCTTCCTCGCCGCTCAGGACGATTTTTATTTTCGATTCTCCAATCAGCAGAAATTCCAAATCACTCTACCCTCGCTTATATTTCTTTTTTCATTATACAGGAAAGGCGGATAAATTGCTACCGTGAAATGCTGGCAGAGATGGGGATTTTTGAGTAATAAAGAGCGATTTTACCTTTATTATGACGGGATAACAATTTTTATTTACAGTATTGTTTTTATTATTATTTTGTGGTATAATTAAGCTTGGTGAGTTCGAGACCTTCCTCACCGTGTTGCGTGGCAACGAAAAAAAACAAAACTAAAGGAAAAGAAAAAATGAAAAGAAAACAACTAACGCTTTACACCACGCGCGGCGCGCTGATTGCGGCGCTGTACGTCATTCTGACCGAGCTGGCGACACTGGTAGGGCTATCAAGCGGAGCAATTCAGTTCCGCATATCCGAGGCGCTATGCATACTGCCGATATTTTTACCCGAGGCGATACCGGGGCTGTTTATCGGCTGTCTTATTTCAAACATGCTGGTGCCGGGGGTGGTTATCTGGGACATAATCTTCGGCAGTCTTGCAACGCTTATCGGCGCTGTGGGTGCGAGGATGCTTCGTGGCTTGCCAGAAAAATACAAATGGGCGGCTACACTGCCCACGATAATTGCAAACGTGGTGATTGTTCCCTTCGTGCTGATATTTGCCTACGGAGCGCCCGACTCATATCCCTATCTCGCGCTGACGGTGGGTATAGGTGAGATCGTTTGCGCGGGTATAGGTGGCAGCGCGCTGTATTATTTACTTAAAAAATACGAGAAAACAAATCTATTCAGATAGACTCCTTTTATTTTTACGGAGGACGAAATATGCAAAATACCGACAGAAGCGACAGAAAATATCTTTTGGAGCTGGCGAGACAGTACCCATCGAGAAAGGCTGTGGCGGCTGAGATCATCAGGCTGAACGGTCTGCTGAATCTTCCCAAAGGCACCGAGCATTTTCTCAGCGATATTCACGGCGAGTGGGAGGCCTTCTCTCACATCAGGCGAAACGCGTCGGGCGTTGTACGAAATAAGGTAAATCAGCTGTTTGAGGGCGAGCTTGACGAGAGTGAGCGCGCCGAGCTGTCAAGCCTTATCTACTACCCCGCCGAGAAGCTTGCCGAGGCGAAAGCGCGCGAGGCTGATATTGCGGGATGGTACACCGTCACCCTGGACAGACTGCTTAAGGTCTGCCGTCTGGTAGGCAGCAAGTACACCCGAGAGGTTGTGAGAAGTCATCTGCTGGACAAGGCGGGAGAGTTCGTATATATTCTCGAGGAGCTGCTTATCGACGGTGAGGACGAGCTGAAGGCGCAGTACTGCGACAGCATTGTCAGGACATCTATAAGGATCGGCGCGGCGGAGGATCTGATAAAGGGGCTTTGCGAGACCATAAAAAGCCTTGTTATCGATCATCTGCATATCGTTGGAGATCTTTTTGACCGCGGTCCGAGAGCAGATATGATCCTTGACGAGCTGATGCGCGAGCGAGCTATCGATATTCAGTGGGGTAATCACGACGCGCTATGGATGGGTGCGGCGGCCGGCTCGAGAGTTTGTATCGCAACCGTGCTTAACAACTCTATCACCTATAAAAATCTCGACGTAATTGAGATAGGATACGGCATTTCGCTACGTCCCCTCGCCCTCTTTGCAGAAGAAATATACGCCGACTCCGACATATCCGCATATATGCCCAAGGGCAATTCCGAGGGTAATTTCTTCGGCGGTACGGACGATCATCTGCTGGCTATGATGCACAAGGCAATAAGCGTTATTCAGTTCAAGCTTGAGGGACAAACTATCAAGAGAAATCCCGCGTTTTTGATGAATGAGCGACTTATTCTTGAGCAGATTGATAAAGAGGCAGGTACTGTGACTATCAGCGGAAAGACCTACAAGCTTCGCGACTGCGACTTCCCCACGCTTTTGGATGACCCCTACAAGCTGACCGAGGATGAAAGTCGGGTTATGGAATATCTGAGGGTTGCGTTTATGCGCTCTGAGAAGCTGAACAAGCAGATAAGGTTTATTTTCGACAAGGGCGGAATGTACACCATATACAACAACAATCTGCTCTATCACGGAGCGATCCCGATGGACGAAAACGGCGAGTTTATGAAGCTTGAAGCCGCGGGCGGAAGATGTGGCAGAGAGCTTATGGACTACTGTGACAGAATGGCGAGAACGGGTTATTTCGCCAAGATAGGCAGCGAGGAAAGACAGGCGGGCAAGGACTTCCTTTGGTTTCTCTGGTGCGGCAAGGATTCTCCCCTCTGCGCGAGAAAGAAAATGGCTACCTTCGAGCGACTTCTGATAGATGATAAGGACGCCTGGGTTGAGCCGAAAAACGATTACTACAAGTCCTGGGACAACGAGGATATTGCGCTGAAGATCCTCAGTGAATTCGGTCTCGGAAGTGTTGGCTCGCATATCATAAACGGACATCTGCCCGTGCATAGAGGAGAAAATCCCATTAAGGCAAACGGCAGGATTCTCGTTATTGACGGCGGCTTCTGCAAGGCTTATCACGGCTCTACGGGCATCGGCGGCTACACGCTGATATATAATGCCGACGGCATGCGTCTGCAGGCGCACGAGCCCTTCTTTGACAAGGCTGACGCTATCAAAAACAACGCGGATATCGTTTCGCAGACCATTATTTTCGAGAGCAAGTCGGACAAGCTTCGCATAAGAGAGACCTATCGCGGCTCGGAGATACGAGAGAGGATAGCCGATCTTATGATGCTGATGGCTGAATACGAAAACGGTTCGATTCAATAAATAAAAGGTCAGTATAAAAGGCTGTCGCCAAAAATGCGACAGCCTTAATTTTTAGGTTATTTGCGGTTTTTATTGATAATTGCCTCGGCAACCATTAGTCCGTCGCGGGCGGAGGAAATTATGCCGCCTGCATAGCCTGCTCCCTCGCCTGCGGGATAGAGTCCCGAGATTCCCTCTGCCTCAAAGGACGGGGTTCGAAGCAGACGAATCGGTGAGGTGGTGCGAGTTTCGGGGCCTGTCATTGTCGCCTCGGGCAGATAGAAGCCGCCCATCCAGGAATCAAAGTCGGATATAGACGCGCGGAGCGAGTCGGTAATATACTTGGGCAGATACTCCTCGGGGGAGATAGGCTCGGTGCCGATGGGATATGAGGGTTTAACTGCGGTGGAAATATCAGCGGCGCGATGCTCTGCAAATGCGCCGAGGGTAGTTGAGGGGGCTTTATATTTTCCACCCGCAGCTGCGAAGGCGCGCTGCTCTATTCTGCGCTGAAGAGCGATGCCTGCAAGAACGTCATCCGATCCGAAGTCGGCAGGAGTGACGGAAACGAGGAAGGCGGCGTTGGAGTTATCGGCATTTCGCGCATACTCGCTCATACCGTTGGTGACTATACCACCCTGCTCGCTGGCGGCGGCAACGACCGTGCCTCCCGGGCACATACAGAAGCTGTAAACGCTACGTCCATTCGGTAGATGAGTGACAAGGTGATAGCTCGCCGCGCCAATATTTTCAGGGGGATTATTGCCGTACATTATGCGGTCGATATACTCCCTCGGATGCTCGATGCGAAGACCTATACCGAAGCCCTTTGCCTCCATTTTTATCCCCTCGTCACGAAGCATATAAAAGGTATCTCTGGCGCTGTGTCCTGTGGATAAAATAAGGGTATCGGTGTCAAATTCCATTATCTCTCCCTCACGCTCGCAGATAGCACCGACAAGTCTGCCATCGCGGATTTTAAGAGAGGTAAGCTTGGTGGCAAAAAGCACTTCTCCGCCAAGAGAAATGATTTTCTGCCGTATTTTTTGTACTATATTTTTAAGTTTATCGGTTCCGAGATGAGCACCGACCGAATAGAGAATATCCTCGGGCGCACCGGCAGAAACGAAGTCCGAGAGCACCTTGTACTTATATTTATCAAGACTGCCAACCTTTAGCTTTCCGTCCGAGAAGCTGCCTGCGCCACCCTCGCCAAACTGAATATTGCACTCGGGATCAAGGATAGCGAGGGTGGTGAAAAGCTCCACCTTTTTCTCCCTCTCGGCAACCGAAAGTCCGCGGTCAATAAGAATAGGTCTTGCGCCCGCCTCGGCAAGCAAAAGTGCGGCAAAAAGTCCCGCGGGTCCCGCACCAACGACGAGAGGTCGGGAGGAGAATTTACACGGAGGAATATCAAAGGACAGGTCGGGCATAGGGCTGACCTTTTTCTTCATTTTAAGCAGCCCCGCCTCCCTCTCTGGCGAGAGGCTGATGCCTACCGTGGCGGTGTAGTGAATATGATTTTTCTCGGATATATCAAGGGTTCTCTTAACAATTTTAAGCTCACCTATCTCCTCTCTTTTGATAGGTAAACGCTCGGAGATGGCGGAGAAAATATCGGTATCTGTGTAATTGAACGGCAGCTTTATTTCGGTCTTTATCATTTCCCGCCACTCCTTTCGTTTTGTTAAAACAATTATACACCAAAGGAACGCCTTTGTCAACTCGCCCCTTTAATTATATTTTTTTATTTTACCTTGACAATCGTAATGTAAAAGAGGTATAATAAATTATTATATATTTTTTTGGAGAAAAGAAATGATAAACCAAAAAATGCGTGAGCTCGGCGCGAAGAGATCGGTAATACGCGAGCTTTTTGAATACGGAAAAATGAGGAAGGCAGAGATAGGCGAGGAGAATGTATACGATTTTTCCCTCGGCAATCCCAGCGTGCCTGCCCCTGACGAGGTGAACAGGTCGCTTACGGAGCTGCTTTCAAGCGAGAATCCCGTGGCGCTTCACGGATATACCTCGGCGCAGGGTGACGCGAGTGTTAGATCGACCATTGCCGACTATATAAACCGCACCTACGGTGAGAGTGTGAATGCCGACTGTATCTATATGAGCGTGGGCGCGGCGGCGGCACTTACCTGCACACTGACAGCGGTGGTTTCCGCGGGCGAGGAGGTTATTGTTCCCTCCCCCTACTTCCCCGAATACAAGGTGTTTATCGAAGGGTGCAGTGGTATAATTAAAGAGGTTGCCTGCGACGAGGAGCTTCAGCCCGATATTGTGGCTATTGAAAGCGCGATAAACGAAAGGACCGCGGCAATCATTATTAATTCTCCAAACAATCCTACGGGCGCGGTTTACAGCGAGAAAAATATCAAGGCGCTGACAGAGGCTCTGCGCCGCTGTGAGAAGAGATACGGACATCCCATATATCTTATCTCGGACGAGCCGTACAGAGAGCTTGTTTATGACGGCGTGACCGTTCCCTATCTGACGAAATACTATAACGACACTATCGTCTGCTATTCCTTCAGCAAGTCGCTGTCTATCCCGGGCGAGAGAATAGGCTACGTGCTTGTTTCACCCAGATGCGAGGACTTCACATCGGTGTATCAGGCGGTGTGCGGCGCAGGTCGCTCGCTTGGCTACGTTTGCGCTCCGAGCCTGTTGCAGAAGGCTCTGCCCTACTGTCTTGGTAAGACCGCCGATATATCGGTTTACGACAGGAACAGACGTCTGCTTACGGAAAAGCTCTCTGAATTCGGATTTGAGATGATAAGACCGCAGGGCGCGTTTTATCTCTTTATCAAGTCACCGAGCGAAGATGCAAATGAGTTCTGCGAGAGAGCGAAGAGCTATGAAATCCTCATCGTCCCAAGCGACGACTTCGGCATCACGGGCTATGCAAGGCTGTCATACTGCGTAAATACGGAGCAAATTGAAAGGGCACTGCCCGCATTCGAGGCGCTGGCAAAATCATATAAGGAAAAAGAAAATGGCTAACAATTCACTTGATAAGGCAAGAAAAGAAATAAACGAAATAGATAAGGAAATGGCGGCGCTTTTCGTGCGCCGTATGCACGCGGCGGAGACCGTTGCAGAGTACAAAAAGGAAAGAGGGCTTGCCATACTTGACGCAGCACGCGAGGAGGAGGTCCTAAGACGGAACTCTGCTCTTGTCGAGGACGAGGGTATACGCGAGTTTTACGTACGCTTCCTGCGCGACACTATGGCGACCTCAAGAGCGTATCAGAGCCGCCTTTTAGAGGGTATGAGGGTTGCGTTCTCGGGTACGGAGGGTGCATTCGCGCATATTGCGGCAAGCAAGCTCTACCCATCGGCTGAGAAGGTATCCTACGGCGACTTCGCCAGCGCATACCGCGCGGTTGAAAAGGGTGAGTGCGATATTGCGGTGCTTCCCGTCGAGAACAGCTACAACGGCGAGGTCGGTCAGGTGACAGACCTGATGTTCTCGGGCTCGCTGTACGTGAACGGAATGTTTGATCTGCCCGTGACGCAGGATCTGCTTGCCAAGAAGGGCGTGACTATCGACGAGATAAAGGAGGTCGTAAGTCATCCCCAGGCCTTCGGTCAATGCTCGGAATACATAAAAAGGCACGGATTTGCCCGTCACAAGTTCGCAAACACCGCCCTGGCGGCTAAATGGGTTGCGGAAAATCCCGACAGATCGGTGGCGGCTATCGGAAGCCGCGAGGCAGCGGAGATATTCGGTCTTACCGTCCTCGACCACGATATAAATGAGAACAAGAGAAATTCCACAAGATTCGCTATATTCTCAAGGGTTGCCAATAGGCGCGTAGCTAAGGAGGGAGGAGTTCACTCCATTCTGCTGTTCACCGTGCGCAACGAGGCAGGCGCGCTGGCACAGGCGGTTGACGTTATCGGACATCACGGCTTCAATATGAGAACTCTGCGCTCAAGGCCTATGAAAGAATTGCTCTGGGAATACTACTTCTACGTTGAGGTAGAGGGAAATATACAGAGCGAGGAGGGCACCTCTCTTATGGAGAGCCTTGGCGAATTCTGTGACAGACTTAAATTTGCGGGAACATATATCAAGCTATAAAGGAAAAGGATATGACTACCTTACATCTTGACCTCGGTGAGAGGGGATATGATATAAATATTGGGCGAGGACTACTCGACAAGGCGGACGAGCTGTTCAGTCTTGACAGACGCGTGCTTATCGTCACGGACAGCGGTGTGCCAAGGGAGTATGCAGAGAGGGCTTCTGCCCTTTGCCGCGAGGCAAGGATAGTGACTGTAGAGGAGGGCGAGGGCTCAAAGAGCTTTGCCTGCCTTGATATGCTCTGCCGTGCGATGCTCGACTTTGGAATGACACGCTCGGATTGCGTTCTGGCGGTTGGCGGCGGCGTTGTCGGCGACCTTGCAGGCTTTGCGGCGGCAACATTTATGCGCGGTATTGATTTCTATAATATTCCCACCACCCTGCTCTCCCAGGTGGACTCCTCCATCGGCGGAAAGACGGCAATAAACCTCGGCGGTGTTAAGAATACCGTAGGCGCGTTTTATCAGCCAAGGGGCGTTATCATTGATCCCGAGGTGCTGAGGACTCTAACGAAAAGACAGCTTTCGGCAGGTCTTGCCGAGGCGATAAAAATGTCGCTTACCTCGGATAAGGAGCTTTTCGAGCTTATTGAGGGCGGCAACACGGAGAGAAATATTGAAGAGATAATCACCAGGTCGCTGCTTATCAAAAAGGCGGTAGTTGAGGCTGACGAACGGGAGGGCGGTCTTCGCAAAATTCTGAATTTCGGTCACAGCTTCGGTCACGGAGTTGAGGCGGCGGCAGGCGGTAAGCTTTACCACGGCGAGTGCGTGGCTATCGGAATGACGGTAGTATGCTCAGAGGCGGTAAAGGCAAGGCTTGTTCCCCTGCTTGAGAGAGTGGGACTGCCCACCTGCTACGATGGAGATATCGACGAGGCTCTGTCCTTTATTTCCCACGACAAGAAATGCGACGGAGGCAGTATCTCGGTGGTATTCGTAGATGAGATAGGCAGCTATAGAATAGAAAAGATGACTGTGGCAAGCTTTATAAGCCACGTTTGCGAGGTGGTAAGATGAAAAACAGCTTCGGAAATAATATAACAGTCACCCTCTTTGGCGAGAGCCACGGAGAGTACATCGGCGCGGTGCTTGACGGACTTGCGCCCGGGATAAAGATAGACCGAGAATATATAGAAGCAAAGCTGGCTCTGCGCCGCCCGAGCGGCAAGATCTCCACGGCGAGAGTTGAGAGCGACGAATTCAAGATTATCAGCGGTGAATTCCGTGGATACACAACGGGAGCGCCTCTATGTATTCTTATTCCCAATACTAACAAAAGAAGTGCAGACTACAGCGAGAAGATGGATATTCCCCGTCCCTCTCACGCAGATTACACCGCCCACGTGAAGTATCACGGATACGAGGATCACAGAGGCGGAGGACACTTCTCCGGCAGACTTACAGCCGCGATCGTTGCGGCAGGCGCGCTGCTTGGCTCAGCTCTTGAGAGCCGTGGTATCAGAATAGGCTCGCATATCACCGAGCTGCACGGAGCATTTGACCGTCCCTTTGAGGACTTTGAGAGCGATATTGCCATGCTTTCCGGCAAGCAGTTCCCCACCCTTACCGAAAGCGCGGAGGCGAGTATGAAAAAGGAGATCGAGAAGGCACAGAGCCTTGGTGACAGCGTTGGCGGTATACTTGAGAGCGCAATTATCGGTATGCCCGCGGGAGTTGGTGAGCCCTGGTTTGACAGTATGGAGAGTATGCTCTCCCACGCGCTGTTCTCTATCCCCGCGGTCAAGGGTGTGGAGTTCGGTCTTGGCTTTGCCTTTGCCGACGTATACGGCAGCGAGGGCAACGATCCCTTTGAGGTAAAGGACGGAAGTGTTAGAACAATAAGCAACAATAACGGCGGTATAAACGGCGGTATTACTAACGGTATGCCCATCACCTTCCGCACGGTTATCAAGCCTACTCCCACCATTTTCAAGGATCAAGCAAGCGTTTCTCTGTCCAAGATGGAGAATACGGTTTTAAAGAGTGGCGGCAGACACGATCCCGCCATCATCCATAGAGCAAGGGCGGTCGTTGACGCGATGGCGGCAATCGTTATGGCAGACGCGCTGACGGGCAGATACGGCACGGATTATCTTGCAGAGAAGAATTAATATGAAATACGGACTAATTGGAGAGAGGCTCGGACACAGAAGTCGGAGGCCAAGCGGTCTTAGGAAGACAACACCCACAGCCAACTCCTTG
>JAZNZI010000130.1:0-9206 GCA_045594865.1 Eubacteriales bacterium
CTATCCTTTGCCGCAGGGAGCAAAAAAAGTCGCGGAAGTTTTTGTAAAAAGAAAAGCGGACGCAAATAATGCATCCGCCTCTTGTAAAATACAAATTACTTGAACTTACGCTTTCTTGCAGCCTCAGCCTTCTTCTTACGCTTAACGCTGGGCTTCTCGTAATGCTCTCTCTTACGAAGCTCGGTCATGATACCGGACTTTACGCACTGTCTCTTGAAACGACGAAGCGCGTTATCGAGAGTCTCATTCTCTTTAACTCTAATTTCTGCCATCTTTATTCCCCTCCCTTCGCTTTGCAAAGAGATTAAATCTCATATTTTTTACCTAAACATTATAATCCATTTTTAAACTTTTGTCAATAGTAAATTTCAAAAAAGTTTAAAAATATTCTTTTTCTTTAATTAAGCTGATTTTCTGCCGCAGTGAGAGTGTTTCGAAGCAGAGTTGCGATAGTCATAGGACCTACGCCACCCGGCACCGGAGTGATCATTGAAGCTACCTTCGACACCTCGTCAAATGCCACGTCACCGCAAAGCTTGCCGTTATCAAGTCGGTTAATACCTACGTCAATAACAACTGCGCCCGGCTTAACCATATCAGTGGTAAGGAAGCTTGGTCTACCAACCGCAACCACGATGATATCAGCCTCGCGGCAGATCTTATCAATATCCTGCGTTTTTGAATGGCAAAGAGTGACCGTGCCGTTGCGCTCGGTAAGAAGCAGTGACATAGGCTTGCCTACGATATTACTTCTGCCGATGACGGCGCATCTCTTACCCGCAATCTCAACCCCATAGTGATCCATAAGGGCAATTATTCCCGCGGGAGTGCAAGGGAGAAGCTTATAGTTGCCTATCATAATTCTGCCCACGTTTGCGGGATGGAATGCGTCTACGTCCTTCTCGGGAGAGATTCTGTTGATTACGCGCTCCTCGTCAATAGACTTGGGTAAAGGCAGCTGAACCAAGATGCCGTTAACGCTGTCATCTGCATTAAGCTCGTCGATTTTTGCGAGAAGATCATCCTCGGATATATCGCCAGGAAGCTCGATCTGATAGGAGGTAATACCTACCTCAAGGCATGCCTTATGCTTGTTTCTGACGTAAACCGCAGATGCGGGATCGTCGCCAACAACTATAACCCCAAGTCCTGGCGCCCTGCCATATTTTGCTTTGAAATCGACAACCTGCGCGGCAATCTCCTCACGGAACTTTGCCGACACGATTTTGCCGTTTATTATTTCTGCCATAATTTATTCTTTGTTTTCGTCGTTTTCGCTATCTTCTGTCTTGTTATCCTCTTCGGTTTTCTTTGAGAAGAGAGCCTTGATTTTACTGAGGAATTCGCCTTCGGATTTTTCAGTCTTATTATCACCCTCGGCAGCCACCTTTATGTAAAGAGGCTTCTTAGGCTTCTTAATAGCGAAGAAAATAAGGAGTGCTAAGCATACAACGAAGATCACGGCAGCAAGCGCTTGCGAGATTCTGATGTCCGTACCGGGAATATAAAGGCTGTCCGTGCGAAGTCCCTCGATTAACATTCTGCCAAGGCCGTACCAGCCGAAGGTAAGAAGAATAAGCTGACCGTCGTACTTCTTGCCAACGAATTTAGCAAATAAGTAAACACCAAGCACACCGATAAGGTTCCAGAGCGATTCATAAAGGAAGGTGGGATGAACGTACATAAGCTCACCGCCTGTTAGCTGGTTCTGAAGTCCCATACGGCAGAAAATGTCTGTTTCATAGCCGAATGCCTCGCCGTTCATAAAGTTGCCCCATCTGCCTATTCCCTGCGCTAAAAGCACACCGGGTGCAACGCAGTCGCCAAAGCTGAAGAAATTAATCTTCTTAACGTGAGATACGATGAAAACTGTAATTGTACCCGCAATAATACCGCCGTAAATGGCAAGACCGCCCTCGCGAATATTGATTACGTCCCGAAACGTTTTATAACGCTCAAGCTCTGTAAGAACATAATAAAGTCTGGCACCTACGATGCCGAAAGGAATTGTGAAAAGCGCATAGTCAATAACGTCGTCCACGGTGATGCCGATTTTCTTCGCCTGAATAATAACGTATGCTATACAGCAGATCATACCGAATGTGATAATCAGGGCATACCAGGCAATATCCATACCGAAAATGCTGAATGCTACGCTATTGACCGAAAACTCACCAATGCCAAGTCCCGGAAAAGATATTTTGGAAATTCTAAGCATAATTTCCTCCTTAGTTTAAAAAATAATTCTTATTAATTACATCGCTAATAGTAATTTTATTTAATTTACTTGCAAGCTCAATGCTGATAATATCAAAAATGTGATGATAATCGCAGGCAGACTTGTCACAGTTAAGTGAACATCCCTCCTCAGAGTCAAGGCAGCGCGCGATTGCGATCGGACCGTCGATAAGCTCTATAACCTGCTTTAACGTAATTGTCTCGGGCATTACCTTAAGCTTATATCCACCGTTAACGCCCTTATAGGACTGAACTAGACCGCCCTGCACCAGCTTATGAAGTATTTTAAGAGTAAAGCGAATAGTGACAGAGGTATCCTCTGCTATAGTTTTTGCATCGGTGACCTCGGTATAGCCTGCCATAGCAGTAAGTATTCTTAAAGCGTAATCAGATTCAAGCGTAATTCTCATATCCGATCCTTTCTGTAGGAAATTGGAGCGATGCATATGCAACGCTCCGAATCTCAAAAAGTTTTACTTCAGCTGTCCTTTTTTGTGCTTATCAAGAATCTTGTGAATTCTGTCAGCTTGGTTAAGAAGATGGCTGATTGTTCTGTCGTGGTTGAGTGTATCAACGATATATGCAACGTACTTGCACATATTAACCTCGGTGTACCAGTCTTTTTTAAGAAGCTCGGGAGTTCTGTAAACGAGGTTGGTGGTAAAGATCTGATCAATAATTCCCTCCTCGTTAGCCTTGTCAAGCTTATCATAGCCGTTGCAGAACAGACCGAAGGTTGCAAACACGAAGATACGCTTTGCACCCTTTTCCTTAAGCTGCTTTGCTACGTCAATAACAGAGTCGCCCGAGGAGATCATATCGTCAACGATAATAACATCCTTGCCCTTAACGTCTCTGCCAAGGTACTCGTGAGCAACGATAGGATTCTTGCCGTCTACGATGACCGAATAATCACGGCGCTTGTAGAACATACCAAGGTCGATGCCCATTACCGAGGAGTAGTACATACACTTAGTCATACCGCCCTCATCGGGAGAAATGATCATCGTATTATCGGGATTTATCTCAATATCGGGGTACTTGCGTACCATAGCCTTTATCATCTGATAGCTGGAGCGAACGTCCTCGAAGCCGGAGAGAGGAATAGCATTCTGAACACGGGGATCATGAGCGTCAAAGGTAATAAGATTGGTGACACCCATACCAACAAGCTCCTGAAGCGCAAGCGCACAGTCAAGAGATTCTCTGCCGCTTCTCTTATGCTGTCTGCCCTCGTAAAGCATTGGCATAATCACACTTATTCTACGAGCCTTTCCGCCTATAGCGCCGATAATTCTCTTAAGATCCTGAAAATGATCGTCAGGACTCATAGGAACGGTCTGTCCGTACATATTATAAGTCACACCGTGATTGAATACGTCACATATAATATATACATCATTACCCCTGAGAGACTGCTGGATAGTACCCTTTCCTTCTCCGCTGCCGAATCTGGGGCAAACAGCGTTTACAAGAAATGTACCGTCGTTATCATGACGACGCCATTCCTTAAGGTAATAATCAACCTGCGAAGCAAAGTCCTCGCAGCCACGCATTCCGATTACACTGAGTTCTCCGTATAAAGTGTCCTTCATTCTTTCTGCTCCAATTGTTTAATTTTAATTTAGAAAGATTGTATTGTAATACATGTTCAATTAAAATCTTTCACCTTTTACATTATAAAACAAAATTCGCCTCTTGTCAATAAATAAAACAAAGTATTTTTAAATATTATATAGTGAGGAACAAATATGCAAAATTCAAGCGGAACATTAACCGTAAGAGCTTATACTGCGGGCGGCGCGCTTCCCATAGCGGGGGCGGTGGTTCGTATACTTGGCGCGGAGGAGCAAAACCGTCTTACCGTGCTTTCGGGAATAACCGATCGCGACGGACTTACTGAAATGTTTATACTGCCCGCGCCTGATTCTTCTCTTTCTCTTGCACCAAATCCGGCAGAGCTGCCCTATTCACTTTACGATCTTGAGATCAGCGCGCCCGGATATTACACGAAAAGGATAAACGGACTAACGATTTTCTCGGGGATAAATTCGGTTCAGCTTATTAATATGATCCCGGGCTCGGGCAATATGGTTGAGGATTATCCGAGAGGAAACATCAATTATATTATACCCGAAAATACAGATTTACAGTAGGAGTAGCTATGCCAAATCCAAGAATACCCGAACAGATTGTAGTACACCTCGGATCGCCAGATTCGAACGCGCAGAACGTGTCGGTAAGCTTTGCCGACTACATAAAAAACGTAGCGTCAAGCGAGATCTTTCCCACCTGGCCCGAGGAGGCTCTGCGCGCTAATATTTTAGCGCAAATATCGGTGGCACTAAACCGCGTATACACCGAATTTTACCGAAGCAGAGGCTATAATTTTGATATAACCAATTCCCCCGCATACGACCAGACCTTTGTCTACGGACGAGATATTTTTGCCAATATCTCCGAGCTTGTAGACGAGATTTTTGACAGCTATATAAGGCGGGAGGAGTTTATCGAGCCTCTATATGCCGAGTTCTGCGACGGAGTGGAGGTAAAGTGCAACGGACTGTACCAATGGGGCAGCGTAACGCTTGCCGAGGAGGGACTTGATTACTTCTCCATTTTGCAGAATTATTACGGCAACGATATCGTTTTAGAGCAAAACGTGCCTGTTGAAAATATCCCCTCAAGCGCGCCGCCCGTCACACTGCGCGAGGGAGATACAGGGCGGGACGTGGAGCTGATACAAAGGAAGCTGAACAGAATTTCAACTAATTTCCCCGGTATACCCAAGATTTATCCAACAGACGGATTTTACGATAGTTCTACCACCGACGCGGTCAGAAAGTTCCAGGAGATCTTTAATCTTGATCAGGACGGACTTGTCGGGCGGGCAACCTGGAATCAGATACAGTTTATCTACAACGCGGTTAAGAAGCTTTACACCGTAAATTCTGAGGGAATACGTATTAGCGAGGTGACCACCAGATTTACAGATAATCTTTTGGAGGGGTCAAGCGGCGATGGGGTACTGCAGGTGCAATATTATCTCAGCTATATTTCGCTCTTCGTGCCTACGGTGATCGAGGCTGCCCTTGACGGCTCATACGGGCCAGCGACGGCAAATGCTGTCAGGTCATTCCAGCGCACCTACGGACTTGAAGAAACGGGTGTGGTTGACAGGGCGACTTGGGACAGAATGGAAAACGTCTACTTTGAGATAGTATCCGAGATTGATTATGAATTCTACGGTGGCAGAATACTTCCCTATCCGGGACGGGTGCTACGTGAAGGAATTGAGGGCAATGACGTGAGGGTTTTACAGGAATATCTCAACTATATTTCAACAAGCTATCCCGAAATTCCGAGGGTAAACGTGGACGGCGTTTTCGGTCCCTCTACAGCCGAGCAGGTGCGGGCATTCAAGGCGCTCTTTGATATTCCCGGTGCTCCGAATAGAGTAAATGCACCTGCCTGGAATGCAATCGCAAGCATATACGATGATCTTTACACGGGAAGTTCTGTCAACGAGGGACAGTTCCCGGGCTATAATATCTCATAGAGGTGATAAATGTACAGAGTATACGATAAGCCGGAGGCAATAAGGCAGGTACAACAATTTTTAAGAGTAGTAGGAAATCCCGATATTTTCATCTTTCCAAGTGGCATTTACGACGAAAACACAAGGCTTTCGGTCTTGGACTTTCAATCTGCGAGAGAACTAAGTACCAGCGGCGAGGTTGACAGGATAACCTTTGATAAGCTATACGCGGAGTACGTAATAATAAATGAAAGGAACGAGCTAAACAGACGGCTTGATTCGTTTATCCGCTTCCCCCTTAATCCGGGGGATAGCTCAAGCGGTATGATGCATATAAACCGAAGCCTTGCAAGAGTGCTTGATTACTACGGCTTTACCCACAGACTGAGGAACAGCAGCTTCTATTCCGATGAAACGGTAGAGGCTGTCAGAATTCTGAGAAAAATATATTCACTTGATGAAAATAATATAATTGATGAAGAGTTTTATATCAGGCTGATGCGCGACCATGATTCCATAGGACAGTTTAATAATAATTTCATATAGTATGAGTATTTTTTAAAGTCTGGGGAATAATTAACAAGGAAAAAAGAAAGGTGCAGAGGTTATGAGCAATAATTTTACTGCCAAAGCAGAGGCAGCGTTAAATAGAGCGGTAGAGCTTGCCGAGGAGCACGGCCATACGTATATAGGCACGGAGCACGTTTTGCTTGCTCTCGCCGAGGATAGAACGTCCTGCGCGTCTATAATATTAAAAAAGCATAAAATTACTGTAGATCGAATTTCTCAGGCGGTAAAGGAATACTCGGGTGTTGGCGCACGTAGCAGGCTTAGCTCAAAGGACACCACACCAAAGTGCAGGAGACTTCTTGAAAACTCCTATAAAATTACGAAAAAATATGCTTCCGAGAAAATAGGAACCGAGCATCTTCTGCTCGCAATTCTCGATGAAAAAGAGTGCGTTGCCACGAAAATCCTGACAAAAATTGAGGCAGATACCTCTGCGGTCAAGGATAGCGTCATCGTTTTTCTGCGCTCCTCGCAGAGAGGGACGATTTACGCGGAGCCTGTTTTAGAGAACTCTATGCCCAATCTCTCAAAATACGGAAAGAACATTTCCCTGATGGCTGAGCGGGGCGAGCTGGACCCCGTTATAGGACGGGAAAAGGAAACCGACAGACTGATCAGAGTACTATCAAGAAGAACAAAAAATAACCCCTGCCTTATTGGAGAAGCGGGGGTTGGAAAGACGGCTATAGTTGAGGGACTTGCGGAGAGAATAAACGAAGGTCGTGTTCCACCCCGCCTGCTTGGAAAAATAATCTTTACATTGGATCTTACTTCAATGGTTGCCGGAGCAAAATACAGAGGTGATTTTGAAGAGCGTATCAAAAATATTATGAGCGAGGTTTCTAAAAACAAATCGGTGATATTGTTTATCGATGAGATACACACTATCGTAGGCGCGGGCTCGGCAGAGGGGGCGATTGATGCAGCAAATATTATGAAGCCTGAGTTATCCCGCGGAGATATTCAGCTGATCGGCGCAACCACCCTTGCGGAATATAGAAAATATATCGAAAAGGATAGCGCGCTTGAACGAAGATTTCAACCAATTTTAGTAGAAGAACCAACCGCGGAAAAAACTGCTGATATTATTCGTGGAATAAAGGACAGATATGAAAAGCATCATAAGGTAAATATTACAAACGAGGCAATTGATGCCGCAGTAAGACTTTCAGAGAGATATATTCAGGACAGATTTCTGCCCGATAAAGCCATAGACGTAATAGATGAGGCTTGCGCTATGGCAAATGTTTTTTGCAACTTTGACTCGGACAAAAGCAAAAAGCTAAGAGAAAAAATAAGGCAGACTAACTCTGAACGCAAAAAAGCAATTAACAACAGAGATTTTGAGCTTGCAATAAATTTAAAGGAGCTTGAAAAGCTTTACTCTGATGAGCTGAGCGCGGAGATAGGTGATAGCAGCGACGTAATGAACAGACCGAGCGTGACCGAGCGTGAGGTAGCGGCGGTAGTAAGAGAGATGACGGGAATAAGCATTGGCACTTCTCTTACCAACGAATATATAAAGGAGAAGCTGTCGGAAAGCGTTATCGGTCAGGAGGCTGCCATCTCCTGTCTTGCCGATGCGGTAATGAGAAGCTATGCGGGGATAAATTCACCCGACAGACCGCGCGGGGTATTTTTATTTCTCGGTGAGAGCGGAGTTGGAAAAACAAAGCTCGCTATGGCACTTGCAAAGGTGCTTTTCCACTCGGAGAACACTCTTATCCGATATGATATGTCTGAATATGCCGAGAGCTATACAGTATCAAAGCTTATTGGCTCGGCACCCGGATACGTAGGTTATGACGAGCAGAACTCCGCCCTTGAGAAAATAAGGAAGCATCCCTACTCTGTTGTTTTGCTTGATGAGATAGAAAAGGCGCACACGGACGTCTTGTCGCTGCTTTTGCAGATATTTGATACAGGTTATCTTACCGATGCCACGGGTAGAAAAATAAACTTCAGAAACACCTATATTATAATGACCTCGAATATCGGTGCTGATAAGTTTAAGGGTGGCGGAGTAATAGGTTTCAATTCTACAGCGAGTAATAAAAGCTTGCAGGAAAAGCTGAAGGGACACTTTAAGGATGAGTTTATAAACCGTATAGATGAAATACTCTTATTCTGTCCTCTTGAGCATTCTGCCTTAAAAGATATCGCGAAAATAAAGATTTGCGAAATTCAGAATAGGCTTACATTGATAGGTATTACCCTAAGCTCAAGTGATGAGGTCTATGATTTTCTTGCACAAAAGGCTACAGAAACAAAGGGCTTCGGCGCAAGACCGCTTAACAGATTGATACAGTCGCTCATAGAAAACAAAATCGCCGAGATGATAGTAAATGAGAAAATATCATCCGGCGACGAAGTGATCCTCATATTAAATAATGATAGCATAGAATGCCGTAAAGCCTGTCTTGCTTTGAAATGATAACTCTACAGATTTTAGCGCTTCGATGGGTTCTCACCCTCATATCTCACAAAAAAGACCGTCTTTTGACGGTCTTTTTATTTCTGGGGTGAGATATGGGATACGTGGCGCCGACGTAGATATTCAGAGGTCGTCGCCCGAAGTTTTCTCGGGAAAACTTCCCTCGCGCACTACTATTTGCTCTATTTCCTTTGTTTTAGTTAGCGCTTCGATGGGTTCTCACCCTCATATCTCACAAAAAAGACCGTCTTTTGACGGTCTTTTTATTTCTGGGGTGAGATATGGGATTCGAACCCACGGCCTCCAGGGCCACAACCTGGCGCTATAACCAGCTTAGCTAATCCCACCATAAATGGCGTGCCTTGAGGGACTCGAACCCCCGACCTACTGCTTAGAAGGCAGTTGCTCTATCCAGCTGAGCTAAAG
>JAZNZI010000131.1:0-4339 GCA_045594865.1 Eubacteriales bacterium
CCTGCCTGCTGCCAGGGCCAGGGGCCGTCTACCCAATGCCACTGATCGGTGCTGACGTTGCCCATAGCGGTCAGAGGTCCTATGGTGTTCTCGTACTCCTCGGTGAGCCTTTTCAGCTCCTCGACGGTCTGATAATAGTAATCAAGTGCCGTGCGGCATCTGGGGTGGGTATCAAGATAAAGCTCAAGCTCTACCTTTACGAAGCAGAGCGCACGGATCTGCTCGGCAAGACTGCCCGAAAGAGCCGCACCGTTTGCATTTCTGCCACCTCTGCCGTTTCCGTTCGGGGCGGTATAGCCGCCGTTCATATTGGTGCCGTTATAGTTGGTACCGTTCATATTAGTGCGGCCGCCTGTACCGTTGTTTGTCACACCGCCAACGCGACCGTTCATATTGTTCATACCGTTATTTCTCGCTCTATTCACGACCGTACACCTCCATAGGCTTATACAGCTCCTCAAAGAGCGTGCCGTGCTTTAACGCATCGTTTGCCGAATAGAGCATACGAAAGACCTGGTCGGGAGCGTAGACGTAGGCGAGGGGCATTCTGTCAAGGCAGGTTCCTGTGCCGCCGCAGGCGTGGTTTCCCTGAACACCGCCGACAGTGCCGTTATTGCCACCGCAGCCGCCTCCGCAACCGTTGCCACAGCCGTTTCCGCAGCCGCAGCCGCCCGTGCTGCCGCCCATATCGGTCACGCCGCCAACAGAGCCGTTCGGATATCCGTTTTCATTTTTATCCATTTTTTACTGTTTTCCTTGTTGTTTTTGCGGTCAATTATTAAACAAACCGCTATAAGCATTATACGGTTTTCGCCAAAATTTGCTACTCCGAGATACCTCGCCGCATAAGGCTGAATGAGAGAAAAAGAATAATGGAAAACACGGAAAGACCGCATAGGAGAATTGCCCTGCCCGTCATAACGGAGTTTGCGCCAAGCAAAGCAAAAACCGAGTACTGCAGATTGAAAACGGACATAAGCGAGGTGGACAAAGAGATGCTGCGCGCGGTGAAATAAAGGTGATTCTCACCGTCGCGGTGGCGGCGCAGGTCCATGAACGATCGGGTGACCGAATATACGGTAAACGCGAGAAAGCCAAGCAAAATCACCCCTGAATAGCTGGCGTAGCTACCGCGGCGAATGGAATACAGCATCATAGAGGCAGAGGCAAGATCGAGAAGCAGAAGCAAAATACCTACGCGAAGGCAGATACGCCGTCCGTTTGCTTCATCCGCGCGGGTGCGTCCTACAGTGAGCAGATATAGTCTGATGATTATCAGCATAAGGTGATAAACCGTCAATGTTGCAGACCAGATGCTGTGATAGAGGATAGCTGATGCGGCATTGGTGGCGATATATAGAAAATTCATAAAAGAACCGCCGAGAAGAACGATAATGATTCTGGCAGTAGGATTTTCTATGAAAAGATTAAAACAACTCAATAATTTATCTTTTAATTTCATAGGATTATTTTGCCCGTAGATAAAATTATTATTTACATCGCGGCTTTTTCTTGACTTAAAGGATAAAATATATTATAATGTATAAGAAAGGCGGTGAAGCTATGGGCGCGGTATATGAATTTGAAAAGGAAAAAATGATAATAGGCGTGATCTATCACGACAGAGCCCTGCTTCAACGCGCGATAGAGATACTTACCGCGGAGTTTGGCGAGATCGAGGCGGAGAGCGAGGAGTTTTCTTTTTCGAAGGAGTTCTCCACCTACTACGACAAGGAACTGGGTGGCGAGGGTCTACGAAGGATCCTAAGCTTCAAGGAGCTTATAGATCCCGCAAGGCAGGCGGAGATCAAGCTTCGCACAAATGCCATTGAGCTTGAGCTTTCTCCCGAGGGAAGCAGGGTAATCAATCTTGACCCGGGCTTTATAAACCACGGCAGACTTATGCTTGCTACCACGAAGGAAACGGGCTTTCGCGTTCCGCTGACAGACGGAATATATACCGAGCTGACGCTGTTCTGGGCAAGGGGCGGATGGCAGAAATTTCCCTGGACGTACAGGGATTATCAGTCCGAGCGAGTGCAGAGTTTTATCACTGAGGTAAGACGCACTTATTTAGCCCAAAGACGCGAAAAATCAGGCAAATAATATAACAAAACAATGATAAACCGCGATTTTTGTCGCAAAAAACAGGAGAAAACAAAGAAATGAGAGATTACGGTCTTATAAGAGAAAACGACCCCCGTCTGTTCGATGCTATCACCAAGGAGACCGATAGGCAGAGAAATAAAATTGAGCTTATTGCTTCGGAAAACTTTGTTTCCGAGGTTGTAATGGAGGCAAACGGCACTACCCTTACCAACAAGTATGCCGAGGGTTATCCCGGCAGAAGATACTACGGCGGATGCGAGCACGTGGACACCGTTGAATCAATTGCTATAGAGCGCGCGAAGGAGCTTTTCGACGCGGGTTATGCCAACGTACAGCCGCACTCGGGAGCGCAGGCAAATATGGCTGTGTTCTTTGCACTGCTTGAGCCCGGCGATACTATTCTTTCCATGAACCTTGCCCACGGCGGCCATCTCAGCCACGGCTCGCCCGTCAACATTTCGGGAAAATACTGGAAGATCGTGCCCTACGGTGTCACACGCGAGGGTGGAGTGATAGATTACGACGAGGTTAGACGTCTTGCACTTGAAAGCAAGCCTAAAATGATACTTGCGGGTGCTTCTGCATACCCGAGAGTGATAGATTTTAAGAAATTCCGTGAAATTGCCGACGAGGTAGGCGCATATTTAATGGTTGATATGGCTCATATCGCAGGTTTAGTTGCCGCGGGAGAGCATCCATCGCCTATTCCCTATGCTCACGTGACAACAACTACCACTCATAAGACTCTCAGAGGCCCGAGAGGAGGTCTGATTCTGTCGAATGATGAGGAAATCGCTAAAAAAATCGATAAATCTATCTTCCCGGGTACTCAGGGCGGCCCTCTTATGCACACAATAGCGGCAAAAGCTGTCTGCTTCGGCGAGGCTTTGAAGCCTGAATTCAAGATTTATGCGAAAAATGTGATTAAGAACTGCTCAGCACTTGCCGACGAGCTTGTAAAGGAAGGCTTTAAGCTTGTTTCGGGCGGCACGGACAATCATCTGCTGCTTCTTGACCTGACGGGAATGACTGTGGATACTGGCAAGGAGGCCGAGCATCTTCTTGACGAGGTAGGAATAACCTGCAACAAAAATGCGATTCCCTTCGATACGCAGAAGCCCTTTGTCACCAGCGGCCTGCGCCTTGGCTCTGCGGCTGTAACCACAAGAGGCTTTGCGGAAGAGGATATGCGAGAGGTAGCAAGGATAATTGCCATAACCTTAAAGGACTATGAAAACAAGTCTGAGGAAGCAAAGATGCGTGTAAACGCCCTCTGCAAAAAGTATCCTCTGTACGAGTAATTTTAACATCAATAAAATTAAGATTGGCAGTTAAATTAAAAGAAAATCAAAAAGCTATCCGATATAGTTTCGGATAGCTTTTTCTTATAAAAACAATAATAAATGAGGTGGAAAATCGAGTTAAAATGGTGGATACCGCTCTATAAAACACCGTTTTAAGCGCTGAATCAGCCCTAAAAACAGCCTTAAAGACTTGAATTAACGGAAAAATCAAGTTTTCCATACTTTTTTATTATTTTGAAAACCTTTTGACTTGTTTTTTTGAAATTTCTGCGAGATTTTTAATTTTTTCGCTTGTTTTTGCCCAAAATTTCAATTTTTATTCGGTTTTTCAAGATTTTTTCGTTAAAAATCAAATTTTGATCAAAAATTACGCGTTTTTTGCAAACTTTTTATGTAAATAAAAGTTAGGGTTTTGAGCGATTTTGAGAGTTAATTCAAGGCAAAATCCTTTATTTGCGACTTTTGCCATGGCTTGATGAAATTTGTTGATGCTATTAGTTCAAAAGGCTGCGCGGAAAACCAAATCTTACTCATTTCTTCCATCTTAATTATTTTGATGTGATTTATGATATAATCTGATAAAAGATTCGTGAGTTTTTAACCCGATCTACAATAAATATACACATAAGAATTTGAATAATTAAGAATACAAAAAAATGAGTGACCAGCAGGTGGTCACCCATTTTCTCTATGAAGATGAAATTACTTAACCTCAACCTCTGCGCCTGCAGCCTTAAGCTGCTCAGCGATCTTCTCAGCCTCGTCCTTTGCGATGCCTTCCTTGATGGTCTTAGGAGCTGCCTCAACGAGGTCCTTAGCGTCCTTAAGGCCAAGACCGGTAAGCTCACGAACAACCTTGATAACGTTGAGCTTGGAAGCGCCTGCTGCCTTAAGTACAACGTCAAACTCGGTCTTCTCCTCAACGG
>JAZNZI010000132.1:0-4218 GCA_045594865.1 Eubacteriales bacterium
GCGTTGCAGTCTGCGCAGTACCAATACTCAAGGTTGCCGTTCTGGTGGCAGTTTGCCTCGGTAGCCTCAACGTGAATGATCTCTGCGGTGTAAGGAACAACAACGTTCTTGAAGTTGGAAAGCTGGGTAAGAGCCGCATCAGTGAATACAGCCTCGCACTCGGAGCAGTACCAATGCTCAAGAAGTCCGTTCTGGTGGCAGTCAGCCTCAAAGCCCTTAACGTGAACAATCTCTGCGGTGCAAGGAATAACAACGTTCTTGAAGTTGGAGAGCTGAGTAAGAGCAGCGTCGGTGAATACCGCGTTGCAGTCTGCGCAGTACCAATACTCAAGGTTGCCGTTCTGGTGGCAGTTTGCCTCGGTAGCCTCAACGTGAACGATCTCTGCGGTAGCGACAACGGTAAGGTTCTTAACGTTAGTAAGATACTTGCCCTCTGCGTCTGCGTAAACCGCATCGCACTCCTCACAGAACCAGTACTCCTGACGGCCGTTCTGATGGCAGCTTGCCTCAATGCCCTCAACATATGTAAGACCAACGGTTGCGGGAATGGTCACGCTCTTGAAGTTGGAAAGCTGAGTAAGAGCTGCATCGGTATAAACGGCTGTGCAATCCTCGCAGTACCAATACTCAACGTTACCGTTAAGGTGACAGGTAGGCTCAGTAGCCTCCACGTTGATGATGGTTGCAGTGTAAGGAACTACTACGTTCTTGAAATTGGAGAGCTGAGTAAGAGTTGCATCAGTATAAACAGCCTGACACTCAGAGCAGTACCAATACTCAACGTTACCGTTAAGGTGACAGGTAGGCTCAGTAGCCTCAACATGAACTACAGTAGCCTTAGAGGGAATGATTACGCTCTTGTGGTTGGAAATCTGAGTAAGAGCTGCATCGGTGAATACGGTCTCGCAGTCGGTGCAGTACCAATACTCATTGTTTCCGCTAAGGTGGCAGGTAGGCTCAACGCCGGCAACATGCTGAACGTTGTGAGCAGCAGCCTCTCTTGTTTCCTCGCCACAGTTTAAGCAGATACCGTCACAAGCGTACATATACTCATGACCAAGTGCTGCAATAACGGTGTTAGCGAAGGTGGTCTCCTTAGTAAGTTCAGCATCGGACCAAACTTTATCGCACTCGGTGCAGGTCCAATACTCTACGTTACCTGCGTCCTCGCAGGTAGCAGCCTTCGCAACAACATGTTCTACGGTATGCTCGTGTACCTGCTCACCGCAGGAAACAAGGCCGAGAGTAGCAATTGCAAGGATGCTAAGGAATAACAGAATTTTCTTCATTGCCAATTTCTCCTAAATATAATTTTTTTGTGATTTTTAAAACACGTTTTATATTATACGCACCTAAAAACCGCTTGTCAATAGGTTTTTTTACGTGTTTATATATTATTCATATTTTTCTATTTTTTGGATATTATTGACAAAAATATCCTACCATTATTTGTTAATATTACACAAAAAAAGACGAAGAAAGTGATTCTCCGTCTTGAAATTGTTGAAATAAGTGGTTCATCTATAAATATTAGTAATTCGTCTATAGATAATCATGTCAATTTCCGCGAGGCGAGCAGATTTTGAACAGAAATTTTTGAACGCGGTCCGAAGGCGTATTTACATACGTCGAGCGGAAGCGGTCGGAGATTTATGCCAAAATGTGCCGACCTGATTTTATATAAAGTTCTGATCGTTGATAGTCAGCTTAAATGCCAGCCCCAGCATATCCGCCGCGCGGCAGCAGAGCGTCATACGCTCGAGGAAAATCTCAAAATAGTTCATTATAGAGCTTATTTCGGTGTCGATGCGAAGGATAAGGCGGATGGTACCTTCGGCGGTATTTATCTCAAGGTCGGAGTCCACAACCGAGTAGTTTACCCTGTCGTGAATGTCAAATGTGGCGGGATCATGATTGCGCACGCGGCTGCGGCGCACATCGGACTTGTCCGCTAAAATCAGGGCGGCGGCAACCTTATTCACAGGCACGCCAGTGCCCTCGTCGTGATTTCCGATAGCCGTGACGACGGTGGCGATCTCCTCGGCAGGCATACCCATCCTATCAAGGATACGGAAGGCCATCAGCGCGCCCGACTGTGAATGCTCCGAGCGGTTGACAAGGTTGCCGATATCGTGGAGATGTCCCGCGATCCTCACAAGCTCCACCTCTCGCTCGGTCGCGCCAACTTCGGCAAGGATCTCGGCAGCTCTGTGCGCTACAAAGCCCACGTGGGCAAAGCTATGCTCGGTGTAGCCGAGGGCGGCAAGCGAGCTGTCTGCCGCGGAAATATAGGCGCGGATCTCCGCGTTTTCTTTTATCATATCATAAGTAATCATAAGAACCTCTTTTTTAGTTTTACAGTTTTATTATACATCTTTTCTATTACTTATGCAATAAGAAAAGCAAAAAAACTCCCCGAGAACATCGGGGAGCAGATTAAATAAAGGCATCCATTATCAGCATAATGCAAAAGCCGAGCAGAATAAAGTAGGCAGCCCTATGCTCTCCCTCGCGGGAGTGGGTTTCGGGTATCATCTCGTCGCTGATGACGTAAAGCATACTGCCGCCCGCGAGGGCAAGGATGAATGGCAGAACCGCCGAGGAAATATGAACGGCAAAATAGCCGATAAAAGTGCCTACCACCTCTATAGCGCCCGTCATAGCGGCAAGAAGAAAGGTGCGCCAAGGTCTTACACCAACGCCGAGCATAGCCACGATGACTGCCATTCCCTCAGGGATATTTTGCAGGGCAATAGCGGTGGCGATAAATATGGCGTTGCCCACGTCACCCGTGCCAAAGCCCACCCCGGCCGCAATTCCCTCGGGAAGATTGTGGATGGCGATAGCCGCCACGAACACTATTACACCCCGAAGCCTTTCACCGCCCTCCGATGAGGAAAGCGCGGGCAGCCTGCAAAAGCGGATCAGCAAAAAGTCGAAGAAATGCACGCAGAGCGCACCCGCAAAAATGCCGATAATTGTCACGAAAACGCCGAAATCTCCCCCATATTCAAGGGATGGCATAATCAGCCCAAGCATAGCCGCCGCCAGCATTATCCCTGCGGCGAGCGACATTACCGCGTCGTTTGCCGCCTTGCTGGTCTTTTTAAAGAGCAGCCCCACCACCGCGCCAAGCACCGTAGCGCCACCGACACCGAGAGCTGTAAGTAATACAATTTCCACTTTAAAGTCTTTTCCTTCGTAGTCTTTGGAGAATGTACTTCTCCCGATATTCATTTTATGCAAGGCACAAAAACACGATACAAAAATCCCCAACAATCTGCCTTTTCAGCAGAAAATCGGGGATTTTGTCAAGTTTTATTTACTTTTAATGTCGTTTTTGAGCTTTTGAGTTAAACAACTCTGAACTCTGCACTCTGAACTCTGCACTCTATCTAGCGCACTCCTCCATAATAAACGCCTCAAGGGAGTCGCCCTCGCGGATGTCGTTGAACTTCTCGATACCGACACCGCACTCGTAGCCCGCGTTTACCTCCTTAACGTCGTCCTTGAAACGACGGAGAGAAGAGATCTTATCCACAAAGATAACGATACCGTCACGAACGATACGGATCTGAGCGTTTCTGGTGATCTTACCGTCCTGGATATAGCAGCCGGCGATGATACCAACACCGGGAACCTTAATGGTCTGGCGAACCTCTGCGTGACCGAGGAGAACCTCCTTATATGTGGGAGCAAGCAGACCCTTCATAGCCGCCTCGATCTCATCAATGATCTCATAGATGATACGGTGGGTACGAATGTCGACCTTGTTTCTCTCGGCGCTGTCAAGCGCGTTTCTGTCGGGACGAACGTTGAAGCCGCAGATAATAGCGTTGGATGCTGCCGCAAGCATAACGTCACCCTCGGTAATACCGCCTGCCGCAGAGTGAATAACCTTTACGCGAACCTCTTCGTTTGAAAGCTTTTCAAGAGAGGACTTAACCGCTTCTGCGGAGCCCTGAACGTCGGCTTTAACGATGATGTTCAATTCTTTCATATTACCTTCTTGAATCTGATTAAAGAGGTCATCAAGAGATACGGCGGTTTTATTCTTATAAAGCTCTTCTTTCTGTTCGTGCTTTCTCTGTTCAACAAGCTCTTTTGCCATACGTTCATCCTGAACAACATGGAAAATATCGCCTGCTGCGGGAACTTCTGCAAAACCGATAATCTCAACGGGAGTTGAGGGTGCTGCTTCTGTTATTTTTCTTCCCT
>JAZNZI010000133.1:0-63386 GCA_045594865.1 Eubacteriales bacterium
GAGCAAGGGCGAGTCAATCTTGATGCTCCACCACAGAAACAAAAAGGCACCCGAATGGGTGCCGTTTCTGTGGTGGAGCATTTTTAAATACAAGCGAATAGTCAAAAAAACATCACCCAATATGGTGAGTTTTTTTGTTAAACTTAATTCTGCGACAGTTGGTTATTTAAACCTAATAAGAATTTATATTTGATTGAAAAACTTATTACTTCACTGAAGCAGTGCTACGCAGCATAACGTCGTGGTATCCACCTTCAACTATACTGGTGGAGCTTACGAGGGTCAGTTTGGCCTTCTGCTGAAGCTCGGGAATAGTGATAGCACCGCAGTTGCACATAGTGGATTTTACCTTGTAGAGCGAACGCTCCACATTGTCGTGAAGAGGGCCTGCGTAAGTTACGTAGGAATCAACACCTTCCTCAAAATTAAGATTTGCCTTGCCACCGAGATCGTATCTTTGCCAGTTTCTTGCGCGGTTAGATCCCTCTCCCCAATATTCCTTTACGTACTGACCGTTGATCATAGTCTTGGGGGTTGGTGATTCGTCAAATCTGGCAAAATATCTGCCGAGCATAAGGAAGTCTGCGCCCATAGCAAGAGCAAGAGTCATATGATAATCGTGTACGATACCACCGTCGGAGCAGATTGGAATATATATGCCGGTTTCCTTAAAATACTCGTCACGCGCTGCTGCAACCTCGATAACGGCGCTTGCCTGGCCTCGTCCGATACCCTTGGTTTCTCTGGTTATACAGATAGAGCCACCGCCGATACCCACCTTAATAAAATCTGCACCTGCTTCTGCCAGGAAGCGGAAGCCATCGCGATCAACCACGTTTCCAGCACCGATTTTAACGGTATTTCCGTATTTTTCTCTTACAAAATCAATTGTGCGCTTCTGCCATATAGTATAGCCCTCGGAGGAGTCAATGCAAAGAACGTCAGCGCCCGCCTCAACGAGAGCAGGAACACGCTTTTCATAGTCACGTGTGTTAATACCCGCACCAACTACATAACTCTTGTTTTTGTCGAGAAGCTCATTGGGGTTCTCTTTGTGCTGAGAATAGTCCTTGCGGAATACGAAATATTTAAGACAGCCGTTTTTATCAACGATAGGCAAGGAATTAAGCTTGTGCTCCCAGATAATATCGTTTGCCATTTTCAGGGTTGTACCCTCGGGCGCTGTAACAAGCTTATCGAGAGGAGTCATAAATGTGGAAACGACCTCGTCGCCTGTCATACGGCTTACCCTGTAGTCGCGACTTGTAACGATGCCAAGAAGCTTGCCGCCTGCACTGCCGTCCTCGGTTACAGCCATAGTGCTGTGTCCTTTTTTCTCAAACAGTTCAAGAACGTCTCTTAGTGTACAGTCGGGCTTGAGATTAGAATCGCTCACAACGAAGCCCGCTTTATAATTCTTAACGCGAGTCACCATTTCGGCCTCGTTTTCAATCGTCTGATTACCGTAAATAAAGGAGACGCCGCCTTCCTTTGCTAAGGCAATCGCCATGGTGTCATTAGATACCGATTGCATAATAGCTGACGTAAGAGGGATGTTCATTGTTATAGGACAAGATTCTTTGTCCGGACGATATTTAACTAACGGGGTTTTAAGCGAAACATTTCCCGGAACGCATTTTTCGTCGGTATAACCGGGAATAAGCAAATATTCGCTAAAAGTGCGAGAGGGTTCTGTAAAATATGTTGCCATGTTTTTTCTCCTATCTTATTAAGTTATTAAAGGATATTTACTCCCACTCAATCGTGCCGATGGGTTTAGGCGTTAGGTCATATAACACACGGTTGATTCCCTCAACCTCAGCGGTAATTCTGTCGGTGATTTTGTGAAGCACCTGATATGGAATTTCTTCTATTGTTGCACTCATAGCGTCGGTGGTATTTACGGCACGAATAATTGCGGGCCATCCCTCATAACGCTTACCTTTTCTGACACCAACGCTCTTGAAATCAGGAACCGCAATGAAATACTGCCATACCTTGCCCGCAAGGCCTGCGTTGTCGAATTCATCACGCAGAATTGCGTCTGCCTCACGCAGAGCGTGGAGTCTATCTTTGGTAATAGCGCCGAGACACCTTACTCCAAGACCGGGGCCGGGAAATGGCTGACGGTAAACCATCTCGTGAGGAAGACCCAGAGCATCTCCAACAACCCTGACCTCATCCTTATATAGCAGCTTTATAGGCTCAACAAGCTCCATATCCATATCCTCGGGCAGACCGCCAACGTTGTGATGTGCCTTAACACCCTTTGACTCAATTATATCCGGATAAATAGTGCCTTGCGCAAGGAAGGAAACGCCTGAAAGCTTTGCCGACTCCTCATCAAACACTTTGATGAATTCATTTCCGATAATCTTTCTCTTCTTCTCAGGGTCGCTGACCCCCTCAAGTAGGGAAAGAAAGCGTTCCTCTGCATCAACATATATAAGGTTAGCGTCAAGCTGCTTGCCAAATACATTGATTACCTGCTCGCTCTCACCTTTGCGCATAAGACCGTGGTTTACGTGCACGCAGATGAGCTGCTTACCGATTGCCTTGATAAGCAGAGCCGCAACCACAGAGCTGTCAACTCCGCCTGAAAGCGCCAAGAGAACTTTTTTGTCACCTACTTGGTTTCTGATCAAATCTATCTGCTCTGATATAAAAGTTTCTGCAAGCTCTTTGGTGTTTATACGAACCATATCATCAGGTCTTTTATTAAGATCCATGTTTTCACCTCGTTTACTTCTAATTTGTAAAGTTAAGTTAGAAAAGACCGCTAATTTTGCCATTTTCATCCACGTCAATTTTCTCTGCGGCGGGAACCTTGGGAAGGCCGGGCATGGTCATAATTTCGCCCGTGAGAGCTACGATGAAGCCTGCTCCTGCGCTTACTTTCAGATTTCTTACCGTAACGATAAATCCCTCAGGCGCGCCAAGCTTCGTTGGATCGTCAGAGAAACTGTACTGAGTTTTCGCCATACATACAGGCATGTTTCCAAAGCCGAGGGAAGTGAGTCTTTCAACCTCTTTCTTTGCTGCGGGGGTAAATACCGCTCCATCACCGCCGTAAACTCTCTTTACGATCGCATTTATTTTTTCTTCAATAGAGCATGCGTTATCGTAGCTGAAGCTGAAGTTGTTTTCTTCCTCGCAAAGTCTGATTACCTCCTCTGCAAGCTCTATGCCTCCCCTTCCGCCGTCTGCCCATACGGTTGAAAGTCGAACGTTTACACCAAGCTCGCGGCATTTGTCAATAACCAAATTGATCTCGGCGTCCGTATCCGTGGGGAAACGGTTAACAGCAACAACACAGGGCAGCTTATATACGTTTTTGATATTGGAAACATGACGGAGAAGATTGGGAATGCCCTTTTCAAGAGCTGAAAGATTCTCGTTGCCAAGCTCGGTCTTATTTGCGCCTCCGTGAAGCTTCAGTGCTCGCACGGTTGCAACCATAACCACCGCATCAGGCTTAAGTCCAGCCATACGACACTTGATGTCGAGGAACTTCTCTGCTCCGAGATCCGCACCGAATCCGGCCTCGGTAACAGCGTAATCGGCAAGCTTCATCGCCATTCTTGTTGCGATAACCGAGTTGCATCCATGGGCAATGTTTGCAAACGGACCGCCATGCACAAATGCAGGCGTGCCCTCAAGGGTCTGAACGAGATTGGGCTTAAGAGCGTCCTTCAAGAGCGCGGTCATCGCGCCTACGGCATTAAGATCGCCCGCAGTAACAGGCTTATCATCGTATGTGTATGCTACAATGATCTTAGAAAGTCTTTCCTTAAGATCGGTAATAGAGCTTGCGAGACAGAACACCGCCATAATCTCGGATGCTACGGTGATGTCAAAGCCGTCCTCGCGGGGAGTTCCGTTTATCCTTCCGCCAAGACCGTCTACAATAAAGCGAAGCTGACGGTCGTTCATATCAACACATCTCTTCCAGGTGATCTTCTTCACGTCAATACCAAGACTGTTGCCCTGCTGAATGTGGTTATCCAGCATTGCGGCAAGAAGATTGTTTGCCGCACCGATAGCATGGAAGTCGCCGGTGAAATGGAGGTTGATATCCTCCATGGGAACGACTTGTGCATATCCTCCGCCTGCAGCTCCGCCTTTGACACCGAAAACGGGACCGAGCGAGGGCTCGCGAAGGGCAACTGCAACCCTCTTTCCAATCAGAGAGAGTCCGTCGGCAAGTCCGATCGTAGTAGTGGTCTTACCCTCTCCTGCGGCAGTGGGATTTATTGCGGTAACAAGAATAAGCTTACCGTTTGTACGGTTTGATGATTTGAGAAGGTTATAATCTATCTTAGCCTTGTGCTTTCCGTACTGTTCGATATATTCATCCGAAATGCCGAGCTTATCTGCAATTTCGTTTATGGGCTTCATCTTACAGCCCTGCGCGATTTCAATATCTGATAAATACGCCATTTTATTTCTCCATTATTTAAAGTATTTTACAGCAGATTCAAAGAGCTTCATATCGTACTCTCCAACCACGTTTTGATATAGATTCTTGCCAATTCTTTCGCTGTGTCCCATTTTACCGAACACACGGCCGTCGGGCGAAAGTATACCCTCAATGGCGGAAGCAGATCCGTTGGGATTGAAGCGGATATCGTATGTGGGGTTGCCCTCAAGATCAACGTATTGGGTCATGATCTGACCGCCCGCGCTGAGCTCCTTGATAAGAGCATCGCTTGCAACGAACTTACCCTCGCCGTGAGAGATTGGCACGTTGAATACGTCGCCTACATTAACCCCTTTAAGCCAAGGGGAGTTTACAGAAGCAACTCTTACTCTTACAATGCTCGACTGATGTCTTGATATATCGTTGTAGGTCAGGGTGGGACAGGTAGCATCGGTATCTATAATTTTGCCGTAAGGCACAAGTCCAAGCTTGATAAGAGCCTGGAAACCGTTACAGATTCCGCCCATAAGGCCATCACGATTGTCGAGAAGACTCTGGATTTCAGTCTTGATCTCAGCATTGCGCATAAAGGCGGTGATGAATTTACCCGATCCATCCGGCTCGTCACCACCGGAAAATCCGCCGGGAATAAATACAATCTGACTTTCCTTAACCTTTTTTGCGAACTGCTCCACGCTTCTCGAAGTATCGTCAGCGGTTACATTTCTGACAACGAAAATCTCGGTGTCAGCACCCGCATCGACAAACACCTTCGCAGTGTCATACTCACAGTTGGTTCCGGGGAAAACAGGGATCAGTACCTTTGGACGTGCAATCTTGATTGCAGGGGCAGCAACTGAAGTTATGTTATACGAGAAGGTCTGAACCTTCTCTTCTTTAGTCGGTACGTTAGTCGGAAAAACATTCTCAAGCGTTGCCTCGTTTAAGCGTAAAAGCTCTTCAACGGTAGCGTTTTCGCTATTAAGGACAATTTCAGGTTCTTCTGTGGTGACGCCTATTTTAAGAGCGTAAGGAGCATCTGTTTCAGTATCAAGCTCTGCGACGATGAAGTCGTACATCATAGTATTGTACCAATTCTCACCGACTGTGCCGCATGACTTAAAGCCGATATTATTACCGAAGGACATCTTCATTACCGCCTCCGCAAGACCGTTTTCAACGGCCCATGCGGATTTTACCTTACCTTCGGTACAAAGCTGATGGAATGATTCCCACGCAGCCTTTGTTGATTCAGCGCTCTTATCCGACGGTGCAAAGAGATATACGGGATGACCCGCCTCCTTAAATTCCGGAGAAATGACCTCTGTTGCTTTGATTGGCGCTATGGCAAAAGATATGAGCGTGGGAGGCACGTCCTTATCAAGGAATGTTCCCGACATAGAGTCCTTTCCGCCAATAGCAGCGACGTTCAGCTCAAGCTGGGCGTCCATAGCACCGAGGAGCGCAGCAAAGGGCTTACCCCAACGCTGAGGTTCGTTTCTTAATTTTTCAAAGAATTCCTGAAGAGTTAAATATGCTTTCTTATAGTCAGCGCCTGCAGCAACAATCTTCGCCATCGAGCTATAAACCGCGGCGCGCGCACCGGTATAAGGGTCGGCGGACATCACGTCGGGGTCAAATCCCCAAGCCATAACGCTCGCCTGATCGGTATACTGACCGGGAAGTGTGGGAAGAAGCGCTGCCATAGCCTGTGTTGGAGTATTCTGAGTTTTTCCGCCAAAAGGCATAAGCACCGACCCTGCTCCAATAGAGCCGTCAAAGCGTTCTACGAGTCCTCGTCTGCTTGCTGTTTTTAGGTCGGATGCCATCTCACGGAGATTACCGTAAAGCGCTGCCGAGAATATTGACAGATCCTTTTCTCTTACCTCAAGATCCGTATGCTTGTCCGCGCCGTTGGTATTGAGAAACTCTCTTGAAAGGTTAGCGATAATCCTTCCCTTCCAGGACATAACCATTCTCGCCTCCTCGGTGACAACGGCTACTCGATAAGCCTCAAGATTTTCTCTTTCTGCGTATTCAATAAATTTATCTACGTCTTTTGCCTCAACGACAACTGCCATTCTCTCCTGAGACTCGGAGATAGCAAGCTCGGTTCCGTCAAGACCGTCATATTTCTTGCGAACGGCATCAAGATCTATTTTAAGTCCGTCTGCAAGCTCGCCTATAGCAACCGATACACCGCCCGCGCCAAAGTCATTACAACGCTTGATAAGACGGGTGACAGCGGGATCGCGGAACAAACGCTGGATCTTTCTTTCCTCGGGGGCATTACCCTTCTGAACTTCTGACGCCATGGTGGTAAGCGACTTCATATTATGGCTCTTTGATGAGCCGGTAGCTCCGCCAATACCGTCTCTGCCCGTTCTGCCGCCGAGAAGAATGACAACGTCACCTGCCTCGGGACGCTCACGTCGAACGTTACAGGCGGGAGCCGCAGCAACTACCGCACCGCATTCAAGTCGCTTTGCAACGTAGCCGTCATGGTAAACTTCTGCCACGTGACCCGTAGCAAGACCTATCTGGTTGCCGTAGGAGGAATAGCCGGCTGCGGCAGTCTGACAAATCTTTCTCTGCGGAAGCTTGCCCGGAAGGGTTTCTGAAAGCGATTTACGCGGATCGGCAGCACCCGTCACCCTCATTGCCTGATGAACGTATGCTCTTCCGGAAAGCGGGTCTCTGATACATCCGCCAATACAGGTAGCCGCACCGCCAAAAGGCTCTATTTCGGTAGGATGATTGTGAGTTTCATTTTTAAACATAAGCAACCAATCCTGCTCCTCGCCGTTAACAGTAGCGTTCATGTGGATCGAACATGCGTTTATCTCTTCGCTTTCATCCAGCTCGGGAAGCTTGCCGCACTTTTTAAGGACCTTACCTGCAATTGTGGCAATATCCATAAGAGTCTTTGGACGACTGCTTGATTTTTCCTCTCCGTATACTTCAACACGAGAGGCGAGATAACGGTTATATGCCTCGGCTACCGCCTTATCGCTTATATTTACGTTGTCAATATGGGTTGAGAAGGTTGTATGACGGCAATGGTCAGACCAATAGGTGTCAACAACTCGTATCTCGGTTATGGTAGGATCGCGATGCTCCTCGTTCTTGAAATAATTTTGCAAAAATTTAAGGTCGTCGAGATCCATAGCAAGCCCCAGACTGTCAAGAAGCTCGGAAAGGCCTGCGTCATCAAGAGCTGTAAATCCGTTGACCGTTGCTACGGTTTCGGGAATTTCATATTCGATGTTAAGTGTATCGCTTCTCTCCATAGATGCCTCGCGACTTTCTACGGGATTAATAACGTATTTTTTGATTACCCCCAGCTCCTCGTCGCTGACGTTTCCGTAAACCGCATAGATCTTTGCGGTGCGTACGACAGGCCTCTCGCTCTTTGATATAAGCTGAATACACTGGGCCGCCGAATCCGCCCTCTGATCAAACTGCCCTGGCAGATACTCTACCGCAAAGGCTTTTGCTCCTTCAAGACAAATATCATCTGTCGCGTTATCCATTTGAGGCTCGGAGAACACCGTGTTTACGGCATAGTCAAAAAGCGACTTGTCGATACCCTCGACGTCGTATCTGTTTATTACTCTGATAGATTCAACCCCCGAAAGCTCCAAAAGCTCTCTGGTTTCCTTGGTGAGAGCTTGTGCTTCGTGGTCAAAGCTTTTCCCCTTTTCTACATATATTCTGTAAACCATACTTTACTTTTTGCCTCCACTTTCAGAACTCGCAAGGGCTCTTAAACCAATATCATGGCGGAAATATGCGTTGTCAAAGTGAATTTTTTGTGTCTTGCTGTAAGCGCCCTTTACAGCATCAGAAAGAGTGTCTGCGGTTGCAACCACGCCAAGAACACGTCCGCCGGATGTAAGAAGCTTTTTGCCATCAAGTCTTGCTCCTGCAATGAAGACGCTGTCCTTTATATCATCGGGGATGCTTATTTCATAGCCTTTATCATACTTTTCAGGGTATCCTTTTGATGCCATAATAACGCAACAGGCTGCTTTGTCTGAAAATTCTACTTTTATCTCTGAAAGTCTCTCCTCGGTTACCGCTCTCATAATCGTCAGAAGATCGGTTTTAAGCAGAGGGAGCACCACTTGAGTTTCGGGATCGCCAAATCGGCAGTTGTACTCAATTACTTTAGGGCCTCTTTCGGTTATCATAAGACCAAAATACAGACATCCCTTGAAGATTCTCCCCTCTGCCTTCATGGCTTCTATTGTGGGAATGAAGATTTCATTCATACATTTTTCTTTGATCTCTTCGGTGTAGAATGGATTCGGGGCAATTGTTCCCATGCCGCCGGTGTTAAGCCCCTTATCGTTGTCGCAAGCCCTCTTGTGATCCATAGAGGAAACCATAGGCACCACGGTATGTCCATCGGTAAATGCCAGCACCGACACCTCGGGCCCCTCAAGAAATTCCTCAATTATCACTCGGTTTCCGCTTGCACCGAAGACCTTGTCGGTCATCATGGATTTTACCGCATTTACAGCCTCGTCCTTGTTATTGGCGATTATTACACCCTTTCCAAGTGCGAGACCGTCGGCCTTAATTACGGTAGGATATGTGGTGTTTTCAAGATAGTTCAGTGCTGCCGTGACATCATCGAAGGTTTCGTAGGCTGCCGTGGGAATAGAATACTTTTTCATCAGCTCCTTAGAGAAGTCCTTGCTTCCCTCAATTATTGCCGCCGCCTTGTTAGGGCCAAAGCATGGAATACCCTTTGCTTCAAGAGCATCCACAGCGCCCATTACAAGGGGATCATCGGGAGCAACCACTGCGTAGTCTATGTTCTTTTCTACAGCAAATTCTACTATTTTTTCTATATCGGTAGCGCTAATGCCCACACATATTGCATCAGATGCAATTCCGCCGTTACCTGGCAGAGCGTAGATCAGCTCAACTGCGCTGTTTTTTTTCAGCGATTTAATTATAGCGTGCTCTCGTCCGCCGCCGCCAACAACCAAAAGTTTCATTGAAAGCTCCTTAATATTAATGATGGAAGAGTCTCATCCCGGTAAATGACATTACCATACCGTATTTATCCGCCGCCTCAATTACAAGATCATCACGGATAGATCCGCCGGGCTCGGCAACGTAGCTTACGCCGCTCTTAGCCGCACGGTCTATATTGTCAGAGAATGGGAAGAATGCGTCAGAGCCTACGGTAACTCCGCTGATTGTTGCAAGATATGCATCCTTTTCCTCGCGGGTGAAGGGCTCGGGTCTCTCAGAGAAATAGTTCTGCCAAACGTCGTCACCAAGCACGGTGTCGGAATCTCTGTCGGAGAGGTAAAGATCAATTATATTATTTTTGTCGGGACGGCCTATGCCATCTGCAAATTTAAGCGAAAGCACTCTTTCACTCTGACGGAGATGCCAGAGGTCTGCCTTGTCACCCGCAAGTCTTGTGCAGTGAATTCTCGACTGCTGACCTGCACCCACACCGATAGCCTGACCATCCTTTGCAAAGCATACAGAGTTAGACTGGGTGTACTTTAAGGTAATGAGGGCGATGATCATATCAATTTTTGCCTCGTCGGGCAGATCATTTTTTTTGGTTACAATATTGGAAAGAAGCTCACGATTGATCTTGAAATTATTTCTGCCTTGCTCGAATGTGATGCCGAACACCTGCTTGGTCTCGGTCTCGGCAGGAATATAATCAGGATCAATTTTTACTATGTTGTAAGATCCCTTTCTCTTACTCTTAAGAAGCTCAAGAGCTTCGGGAGAGTATGAGGGAGCGATTATTCCGTCGGAAACCTCTCTCACTATAATCTTTGCCGTGGTAAGATCGCATTCGTCAGACAAAGCGATCCAATCACCGAAGGAGGACATTCTGTCCGTTCCTCGAGCTCTCGCATAGGCGCACGCCAGGGGAGAATCATCAAGTCCGTCGATGTCGTCAACGAAGCAGGCTTTTTTCAGCGCATCCGAAAGAGGTCTTCCGATTGCCGCGGAGGTGGGGGAAACGTGCTTGAAGCTTGCCGCCGCAGGCTGACCTACAGCCTCTTTGATCTCCTTAACAAGCTGCCAAGAATTGAAGGCATCGAGAAAGTTAATATATCCGGGTCTGCCTGAGAGAATTTCAATAGGAAGGTCGCTTCCGTCCTGCATATATATTTTAGATGGCTTCTGATTGGGGTTACAGCCATATTTAAGTTCAAAATCTTTCATTTTAATCTCCCTTATGCGTTTTTATTTACTATTCTGGTCTCGCTTTCGCCGGATACAATATCAATATAGCGAACAAAGAGCGACACCTTGTTGTCTTCGTTAAGATTGGTCCAGATAAGATCTGTAAGCGAATCTATGTCGGTATCGGGAAGCACAAGAGTCTTGGGCTCACCCTCAAAGGATGGCAGGGGATTTCCATCGCCATTATATGTGTGTATGAACTTCGCTCTGCCGGGGATGGGATTGGAGTAAGCGTAGGTAAATCGCTCACAGGAGGAGTCGTTGCCCTCCGCACTTTTAAGTATAGACATAGCAAAATTCATATCTCCGCTATCGCGGTGTATAATACCGGAAATTCTGGGGGTGAAGTTAGGCTTGTCGTCCTCAAACTCTCGTGTCCTGAGCGCCTGCTCAAAGGTCATCTGCCTGTCCATAAGCTGATAAATTGTGTCCGTCTGGTCGCCGTTGGTAACGATGGTCTTGTTGCCAAGCACGCGAATGGGGTAGTATATGATTAGGTGGGGGTCCACCATCTTAGATTCGTCGAATGCCTTGGTACGCATGGCATCACCCTCTGCTACGAATACACGGTTGCGACTGTTGACGCTTCTTCCCATAATAAAATATGCGGTGATCGCCTTCTTGCTGTCGGCACTCTTTCCTATAATAATTCCTCTGCCGTGATAGCTAAGCGAATTAAGCTCTTCCTTGATACTTACAGCCTTCATTTTATTCTCCTTTGATATGAACCTTATTGTTTTGAATTACAATTCTGTCCTCACAGAACAGCCTTACCGCTTCCGGAAGTATCTTCCACTCCGCCTCCTCCATTATTCGTCTCTGGAGGACCTCCGGTGTATCCGTCTCCTTTACCTCAACGGCCTTTTGCATAATGATCGGGCCTCCATCGCATTCCGGTGTCACTATATGAACGGTAGCCCCGGATATCTTAACACCCTTTTCAAGAGCTGCCTCGTGCACGCGAAGTCCGTAATATCCCTTTCCGCAAAACGAAGGAATAAGAGCCGGGTGGACGTTGATTATTCTGCCTTTAAATTTATCATACATTTTTTCATCAATAATGGTAAGAAATCCCGCCAGAACCACAAGATCTATGTTCTTACCGATCAGAGCATCGGCAATGGCCTCTGAATAGTCGGAAATGCTGTCATACTCCTTGCGTGAAAGCACAACGGCTTCAATCCCGGCGTTTTTTGCTCTTTCAAGGGCGTATACACCCGGCTTTGAGGAAATGACCAGGCTGATCTTTCCTTTGCCGAGATTCCCCGCTCTTTCGGCGTCTATCAAAGCCTGTAAATTGGTTCCGCCTCCCGATACCAGCACACCGATCCTCTTTTTTTTGCCTGACGTCAGCATATAACTATTTTCTCCTCGGCCTTAATAATTTCGCCGATAATATATGCGTCCTCGCCATTTTCACAAAGGATCCTCAGTGCGCGATCAGCATCCTCCTTAGCCACGACAACGCTCATACCCACGCCCATGTTGAAGGTGTTGAACATATCGCGCTCACTAACGCCGCCCACCTCAGAGATAAGCTTAAAGATAGGGAGAACCTTTACGCTTGATTTGTGGATTTTTGCGCATAAGCCGTCAGGTATACTTCTCGGGATATTTTCATAGAAGCCGCCGCCCGTGATGTGAGAAATACCCTTAATCTCAAGTTCTTCAAGGAGAGCAAGAATGCTTTTTACGTAAATTTTAGTAGGAGTAAGAAGGGTTTCTGCTATAGACTTTCCCGAAAGCTCATCACAGGGAGCGTAAAGGCTGTCGGGATTGTTATCTATATCAAACACCTTGCGAACCAGGGAGAATCCATTTGAATGAATTCCGCTTGATGCAAGGGCGATGACAACGTCACCTTCTTTCATTTTTGTATTGTCAAGTATCTTTTTCTTGTCAACGATACCAACTGCGAATCCCGCAAGGTCATATTCCTCTTCAGGCATCATACCGGGATGTTCAGCAGTTTCACCGCCTATAAGAGCTGCACCGGACTGAACGCATCCTTCTGCAACGCCGCTTACAATAGAGGCTATTTTTTCGGGAATATTCTTTCCGCAAGCGATATAGTCGAGGAAGAAAAGAGGCTTTGCACCACAACAAATAATATCGTTAACGCACATTGCCACGGCATCAATACCAATGGTGTCATGCTTGTCCATCAGTATAGCCATCTTTACTTTAGTACCGCAACCGTCAGTACCCGAAACCAGAACAGGATTTTCAATTTCAAAGAGATTTAGTCCAAAGCATCCGCCAAAGCCACCTACGTCATCAAGGCAACCGTCGTTCTTCGTTCTTGCGATATGCTTTTTCATAAGCTCAACCGCTTTATATCCTGCGGTTATATCAACACCGGCCTTTGCGTAGGCCTCTGATCTGGATTGTGAATGCATAGTATTTCGTCTCCTTTTTATTCTTTTCCGTTCCAACAATAGGTGCAGAGCTTGCATGGCTCAAGTCCTATTGCCTCAATTATTCCCTCAAGCGACTGGAATTCTATTGATGCGAGATGAAGCCTTTTGCACAGCTCCTCGCGAAGCCTTTGGCCTCTCTCGGTTTTAAAGTCGCTGTATTCGTCTATATGCTTTGCTCCCTCATCACCTTCAAGATCGGCAATGATTTTCCTTGCAATAAGATCTAAATCGCTTGTGGAACGTGAAAAATTCAAATATTTACAGCTGTACATTACAGGAGGGCAAGCCGAGCGTATATGCACTGCCTTGGCACCACTGTCATAAAGAAATTCTACGGTCTCACGTATCTGTGTGCCTCGAACTATTGAATCGTCCACAAGCAAAAGATTTTTGTCCTCAATAAGCTCTCGCACGGGTATCTGCTTCATCTTCGCTACGCGCTGTCTCTCTGACTGCTTCGTGGGTGTAAAGCTTCTTGCCCAGGTGGGAGTATATTTGATAAACGCTCTGGCAAAAGGCTTGCCGCTTCTGTTGGCATAGCCTATGGCGTGAGGAGTTCCCGAGTCGGGGATACCACCGACGTAATCGATCTCGTTTACTTTGTCGGTCGCCTTGTCGTTGTCTGCTATTATGGCGCCGTTGCGATAGCGCATAACCTCTACGTTACTGCCCTCGTAAGTAGAGGTGGGATATCCGTAATAGCTCCAAAGAAAGGAGCATATCTTCATTTCATCACGTCCCTCTACCAGAACCTCCATGCCATCAGCCCATATTTCTACCACCTCTGCCGCGCGAAGCTCTTTTACTATCTCATAATCAAGCTTGGTAGATGCAAAGGGCTCAAGAGTTGCGCAATAACCATCCTCGTTTCTGCCGATAACCAAAGGAAGTCTACCGTGCTTATCCCTTGCGGCAATGATGTGACCGTCGTCCTTGAGTATTAGGATTGCCGCCGTACCGTCTATCATATCCTGAGCGTGACGTATTCCCTCAATAAAATTGGGGCTTTTATTGATGAGAGCTGCTACAAGCTCTGTGGTGTTTACAGCTCCCCCCGTCATAGCGCCGAACTGTACGTCGTACTTGAGACATTCCTCAACCAGCTCGTCTATGTTGTTAATTACACCTGTCACGCAAATAGCGTATGCTCCGAGCCTTGATCTGATAAGTAGTGGCTGAGGTGCATAGTCGCTGATACAACCGATAGCGCTGTACCCCTCCATGTCATCGAAAATGTGGTCAAACTTGGTTCTAAAAGGTGAATTTTCGATGTTATGAATAACTCTTTGCAGGCCAATGTTGTCACAATAGGCCGCCATTCCTGCGCGCTTTGTTCCTAAGTGAGAATGGTAATCGGTGCCAAAAAATACATCTGAAATTGCGTCCGACTTGCGGCACGCTCCAAAAAAACCGCCCATTTTTATTCCTTTCCTGTGTCTTGCGGGTGATGGTGATCAATTTTCCGCCGTTATTATGCGAAGAAAAGCTTGGAAAGTGTCAATGGATCAATATATTTGCCGTCCTTGTAAACGCGCATATTGCCTGACGCTATTTCGTCAATGAGAATAACCTCACCGTTCTTGTCATAGCCAAACTCGAATTTAATATCGTAAAGGATTAGGCCCTTGGCCTTAAGATCATCGGCTACGATAGCGGTAATCTTCTGTGTCATAAGCTTGATGTCATCATATTGCTCAGCGGTCATAACGCCGAGATCAACAAGACCGTCCTTGGTAACGAGAGGATCGCCCTTGGCATCATTCTTAAATGTTGTCTCAACGTATGCAGGAAGGTCTGCGCCCTCCTCAATATAGTCACTGTATCTGCGATAGAAGCTGCCAACCGCTTTGTGACGGCAGATAACCTCCAGTCCCTTACCAAAAGGCTTCGCGGGAATAACTTCCATAGTGGTATCGGTAAGATTTGCGCTTACGTAATGAGTCTTAATGCCCGCCTCGTTAATCTTTTCGAAGAAATAAATAGACATACGAAGGTTTACGTCACCAACTCCGTCGATAGTAAGACCTACGGAGTTCTCACCGGGATCAAAAATTCCGTCCCTACCGGTACAGTCATCCTTGAATTTTAGCAAATAGTTTCCGTTTTCAAGAGCGAATACGTCTTTTGTTTTTCCTGTATAAACGAGTTTCATTTTACTTTTCCTTTCAGTTTTGAAATATTACTTGTTATTAAATTTAGCTTCAATTTCTGCATTTTTTGCAAGAACCGCAGCGGTGTCTTTTGCTCTCTTGTCCTCAAGCTTTTTTGCAAGAGTGTCGTCGGATAGAGCAAGTATTTCTGCGGCCAACAGCGCAGCATTTGCGGCTCCGTCAATAGCAACGGTTGCCACCGGAATACCCGAGGGCATTTGCACCGTGGCAAGAAGAGCGTCGAGTCCATCAAGATTCGTTGATTTGCAAGGAATACCTATGACGGGCAGAGTGGTTCTGGATGCCACCACACCTGCAAGATGGGCAGCCATACCTGCCGCGGCAATTATTACGCCAAATCCGTTTTCCTTGGCGGAAGACGAAAAAGCGCTCGCCTCATCGGGCGTTCTATGGGCAGAAAAAACGTGCACCTCATAAGGAACGTCCAGCGAAACGAGCGTATCTATGGCTTTTTTAACAACAGGAAGATCGCTTGCGCTTCCCATAACGATTCCAATCTTTTTCATAGTAAATATCCTTTCCGGCCTATGGCCATTGCGAACAATTTATCTTTTTATTTCAAACAGTTGTCACCCAAATCATTAAGTGGTAATAACTAAAAAAGGGCGCACTGATCCCGGTAGGAAAGTGCGCCCAGACGGTCGGCAAATAATAATATGTCACTACGGCACTGCGGTTAATTCCGCAAAAATCCGTCAGCCGCAGGACAATATGAATTTGCACAGTATTAGTCGCTGCGCAACATATATTCACATTATATATTATACGATATTTTTATCTAAAAGTCAAGTAAAAATATAAACAACTTTAAAGAATGTGTGCATGGATTTTTGATACAAAATGTCAATATTGCTAAATTTCTGATTGCGGCAGTGGTGTGTATATCCCACGAGCCGGATTGCGGTAATATCAAAAAATCTTGCTCAAAAGGAGCAATAAAAAAAGCACCCAAATGGACAATGTCATTAAGTTAATCTAATGGCAAAAAAGAAGATGCACTTAACTAAGCCAAGAAAGCGAAGTTGAGTGCATTTTTCTTGCAAAAAGGCACGGCGAAAAGACAGGCATAAGAGTCTGTCAAAAAAGTATTGAAAAAAAGACGAATTTATGGTATTCTGTATGTGAAGCTTGGAGCAGCTCTTGGAGATCCTCTTCGTGGGTTGGTGGACCCTTGACGAACAGGAAGTAGATGTATAAAGCGTTCAAATGAAAAAGATTATATGGTTTTTGTTCGTTTGCTCCTTCATAAAAGGAGCTTTTCTCATTTTTGTTTGTGGGCGTATGAAGGTCTGAGCCATCAACGGCAAGCAAACGGTATCCTTTATATAGATTCTGCTCATCAATGCTGTCGGTAAAGGTATGAAAAAGAGTTTCAAAAGCACGGTAATCAATCTTGTTTCGCTGTTGAATGAACGCAGAAACGGTAGGCATAGAAGTGCTCATATTAAAATAATCCATCAGCTCGCAACGAATGGATTTTCCCGTCATAGACAAAACGGATTTTAAGACTTGCTTAAAAGGTAGCTTTCTTTCTCTTGTAAAATTCTTTCCGGGATTTTTGGCAAACATTTGGGAGCTGGCAGCAATTTCACTGATACATCTTTTAAGCATCCTTTTAATATTTTTCGGTGCGTAAGTCATTGTCTTTTTTCTCCTTGTCAATAGCGGATTTACCTCTATTAACAAGGGTCGATTTTATTAACCACAGTTAATAAATTCTACCGCACACTTTTGCCTTTTTGTCAAGCCTTTTTCTAAAATTTCTTAAACTTTTTTTGCAAAAAAACCAAGTACAGAACTTGGTTCTTTTCTTAACTTAATGACATTGCTTTTTTAAGGGGTATTTTGATGCGTTTTTTAATGTATTTTTAGAGTTTAAATTCAAGTGAAAATAAGGTGAAAATTACTACTTTTCCTGCTCTCTTTTTTTCTCCATAAATTTATTTAATTTGCTTGCTCCGAAGAACAGTCCGACAATGACAACTGCGCAAAGAGCAATGAATGCAATCCAGTGCCACACGGAGGTAAATTGTTCAAAGGGAATGATAGAGAATCCGAAGATGATGGTCACAACTCCGATACCTCTGCCGATGATGATGGAGGGGATAAACCACTTAAGCGACATCTTAAGCGTGCCCGCCACCATAACCAGCGCATCGTCGGGGAATATAGGGAACATCATCATCATAGGGAAGTAAATTAGCCCCTTTGTGTTGAGAAGCTCGGATGCCCTTTTACAGTCCTCCTCGCCGATGATTATCTTGCCGAGGTTGTAGCCGCCGAATCTGCCGATCAGGTACATCATAAGGCTTGAGAGCATAACTCCCGAAAAGGCGATGGTAAACGCGGTCCACGAGCTTTCGTACAGACTCTCCAGCAGAATGATAAATGCCATAGATGCGCCCGGGACGAATGAAAGCAGTGAGGTGATGACCACCTGTGCCAGCACAATGATTATACAGCCGTACCAGCTGTTAGAGAAATAGCTGAACAGCTCTCTGTTTATCTGAATGCCCTCGTCGTAGTAGATAATGCCGAAGACGTACATCAGAACCGCTGAGATAAGTGATATTAATAGGAATATCAGCAGCATCAGCAGAACTCTCGTTATTTTTTCATATTTTTTGGCGAAGGTTTTTATTTTATCCCATCTGCATTTATTTGAACTCATATTTTACCTCTAATAATAAAAAATGCTTAAAAATAATATATTAATAAATAATAACATAAAGAAGGACAAATGTCAATAAATGAAAAGTTAACAATTAAACTTGACTTTAACGTCGATTTATGACATAATAATATAAGAAAAGAATTTACCTATATAAATATATAAAGGAAGAAACAGAAAAATGAGAGTGACTTGGCTTACCCAGGCAGGGCTTCTGCTTGAAAACAGTAGAATTAAAATTATGGTCGATCCATATCTCACCGACTCGCTGGGCGAGATCAAGCCCGACAAGAAAAGACGCATTGATGCGGATGAGAGCTTCCTTGAGGCTTCTCCCGACGTTGTTTTGATTACTCACGAGCATATAGATCATCTTGATATGAGAACGCTGGAGAAGGTCCTCGCAGGCTGCAAGGCTCCTGCGCTTGTGCTGGCATCAGCATCCGCATACGAAAAAGTATGCGATATTGGCGGTGAGCATAACTATGTTCTTATGGCTCCCCACTCGGTGTGGAGCGAGAGGGGAATTACCTTCTACTCGGTGCACGCAGAGCATTCTGACAGAGATGCGGTAGGCTTTATTATCGACGACGGCAAGCAGACCTTCTACGTCAGCGGTGATACGGTTTACAACTACGACGTTATTGACGACGTGCTTGATCTTGCACCCGACGGAGTTGATTATGCCTTTCTTCCCATTAACGGCAAGGGTAATAATATGAACGCCCGTGATGCGGCAGACTTTGCCTATGAGATCGGCGCAAAGTGCGCGATCCCCGTTCATTACGGTACTACCGACGACCTCACTCCCGATGAGTTTGACTTTGATGACAAGCTGATTCTCGAGCCGTATAAGGAAACGAAATTATAATAATAAAAGCCGTGGCGGCAAGCCACGGCTTTCTGTTTATTTAATTGTTTCAACGAGTCTCTTGTATTCGTCGTAGGTATAGAGAAGATTGAGTGCTTCAAGCAGAGCATTGGGGGTCATATCACTGGGAAGATTGCATACCTCGCACAGCTTGCGTCTGTTATCGCTTGCGTCCTCGCATCCGGTTAATTTATCTAAGAAAAAGTCAACCTTAGTTATCATTTTGCCTGTTTTTTGGACTTTTTCGCCGTCTATAAAGGGAGTGAGCAGTCTGACAAGCACATCCTTTTCCATACCCTCAACGCCGAGAGTTCCCGCGGCGGAGGGTTTTCTTTTTCTTGATTCCTTGCCCTCAATTTTGGGTATGTACAGGTTATGTATTTTCTCGGGCGGAAGAATTCCTGCGAGAAATTTTCTTATCTGCTTGCCGCCGCCGTCCGAGTCGGTCAGGATTATGATACCGTCCTTTGCCAGCCTGCGAAGCAGAGCCTGCTTTTCCTTATTATTAAAAATAGAGAAGCCGTTTGTTGTGATTATGGTGGCATCAATAAAGCCCGAAAGGGTTGCCTTGTCATATCTGCCCTCGACGATTATGGGTAGGGAAATTTTAATTTTTTCCATTTTCTTTTTCTCTTTTCAGACACAGATCTGCGAGAGGACAGCTCTCGCACATAGGCGATCTTGCGGTGCAGACCTCTCTGCCGAAGAATACGATTCTGTGACAGAAATCACTTCCCTCACGAAGATCAATAAGCTCGCGGAGTATGCGTTCGATTTTTGTAGGATCCTTCTCCTTTTCGGGATACATACCGAGTCTGCCGCAGATGCGGATGCAATGGGTGTCGCAGACTATTGCCTCCTTGCCGAACACGTCGCCGAGCAACAGATTCGCGATCTTTCTGCCAACGCCCGGCAGCTTCAGCAGACCCTCCATATTATCGGGAAGTACACCGCCAAAGTCGGTAAGCAGCATACGGCTTGCCTCTCGGATGTTATCAGCCTTCATTTTATACAGACCGCAGGGCTTGATTATCTCCTCAATTTCGTTTATGTCACCGTATGCCATAGATTCAGCGGTGGGGAAGCGTTCAAAAAGCTCCTCGCACACGATATTTACCCTCGCATCGGTGCATTGCGCCGAAAGCCTTCCCATAACCAGCAGCTTCCAGGGGTCGCCGCCATAGTGTAGGGCGCATTCTGCATCAGGATATATTTCCTTAAGTCTTTCGACGATTTGCGAAAGGCGTTTTTTCTTTTCCGATTTAGTCATTTCAATGCCTCATCAATAAGCTTTTTTGTAAGAGCGACCGAAAGACCGACAACGGTGTCGAAATCACCGTCGATTTTTTCGACGAATTTTCCACCGCCCGACTGAATTCCGTAGCTGCCCGCCTTATCCATCGGATCGCCGCTTGCAACGTATTCCTCGATCTCGTTTTCGGTCATTTTTCTGAAATAAACTGCTGTAGTAGCAACTCCGCTGTAGCATCTGCCACCGAATTGAACGGCAACACCCGTGTGCACGTTGTGTGCCTTGCCCGACAGCATACGAAGCATAGCCTTTGCATCCTCTGTGTCCTTCGGCTTTCCGAGAGGCACGCCGCCAAGCTCTACGAGGGTGTCGGAGGAAATAACGACGCTGTCGGTTCCAACTTCGCATACAACCGCAGATCCTTTTCGTACGGCAAGCATCTCTACTCCGTATCGAGGGTGAACATCTTTTGGCAGACTTTCATCCACCTCTTTTGTGATTATATCAAAGCTATCTATTATTTCACCGAGCAGTTCTCGCCTTCTTGGAGATTTTGATGCAAGTATGTATCTCATTTTGTGTTTTCCTTTCAAAAAAGCGACTGTTAAAAACAATCGCTTTTTGTTTTATTTTGTAATCTTTAGTTTACAAAACCTATCTTTCTGCGCACTTTAGACATGGTTTTACGAGCGTAATATGCTGCCTCGTCAGCACCAGCCTTCATAATCTCCTCAAGATGTGCCTTGTCTGCCATAAGGCGGGCAAATTCATCTCTTACTGGTGCGAGACCGTCGGCGCAAGCCTCGCCTACCGCAAGCTTGAAATCGCCGTAGCCGCGTCCGTCAAACTCTCGCTCGATCTCCTCAAAGGTTTTGCCTGTAAATGCACGGTAGATGGTCATAAGGTTGGAAACGCCCGGTTTATCCTCGGAGTATCTAACACAGGCATCAGAGTCTGTGACAGCCTTCTTGAACTTACGCATTACGTCATCCTTGGAGTCAAGGATGTATACTACAGCATTCTGATTTGTGTCGGACTTTGACATCTTTGCGGTTGGCTCTGCCAGTGACATAATCTTCATCGTATCGGTGGACATATATCCCTCAGGAACGGTGAAGGTGGGGCCGTAGATCTGGTTGAATCTTTCCGCGACGTCGCGTGCAAGCTCAAGATGCTGCTTCTGGTCTACGCCAACGGGAACAACGTCGGTCTGATAAAGCAGAATATCAGCTGCCATAAGAGTCGGGTAGGTGAACAGACCTGCGTTTATATTCTGAGAGTGCTTTTGGCTCTTGTCCTTGAACTGTGTCATTCTTGAAAGCTCGCCGAACATAGTATAGCAGTCGAGCATCCAACCAAGCTCTGCGTGAGCAGACACGTGGGACTGTACAAAGAGGGTGTTCTGCTTGGGATCAAGGCCGCACGCCATATAAAGAGCAAGGGTTTCGTAGGTTCTCCTGCGAAGCTCTGCGGGCACCTGTCTTACTGTGATGGCATGGAGATCCACTACGCAGTAGAAGGTTTTATAGTCCTCGGAAAAGCGGGCAAAGTTTTTTATCGCTCCGAGATAATTTCCTATGGTAAGATTTCCCGAGGGCTGAACACCCGAGAAAACGATTTTGTTATCGCCAATCATTTATTTATCCTCTCAAGATATTATATCTTATCTTATTTTCTACAAAAAATTATACATTGTAAAGGGGATTTTGTCAAGAACAAAATTGTTTTTTAGTGAAAGTTTGGAATTTAGGAGGTCAAAAGCGGCTTTTTATATACAAAAAAACTATTAATTATTAATAAAATTAAAAATTTTAAAAAAATTGCAAAAAACATTTGCATTTTTCTATTTTGTATGCTATAATAGTTCAGCGGATTGTACGATAGAGTACTTTCCCGTTATTTTTTGATCAATTTAATCGCGCTTCGTGGCGCGGAATTTGAAATATATTTATACAAGGATGAAAGACATGAAAAAGAGAATTGTTGCATTAATTCTTACTGTTGTGATGTCTCTTCTTGCGCTTACAAGCTGTGGTGGCTTTGACTTTGCGGAAGAGGATCTCAGCGCATACGCCGAATTCAATTACGCAGATTTCAAGGCTGCTCTGCAGAAGCTTGAGATTGAGGACGGCGAATTCACTACCGATAGCAATGTAAGAGAACAGATCATTGCATCGACTATTTATAACACAATCGCTGACAAGATCGTTGCTGACACCGACGAGGATGAGTGGCTTAAGGAAGGCACTCTCGGCGCAGGCGCCGTGCTTTACTTCGTATACTACGCAGTCGATGCAGACGGCAACAGATTCTTCGGTTCTGATATGAACGAGTCCTCTATCACCACCTCTTCTACCAAGGCTAATCACACTCTTAAGCTTGACGATTACCTTAGCGGTGATGCAGACGAGTTCCTTAAGCTCGTAAGAGACAATCTCAAAGAAAACGTTGATCTTAAGGATTACGTTTACGATATGCTCACCTCTTCCGAGCTTCAGGCTGACGCTGAGGAGGCTCTTAAGGCTGAGAAGCCCGATGCTACCGAAGATGAGATCAAGGCAGCAAAGGAAGCAGCTATTATGGTTAAGCCCGGCGACAAGATCTTCATCGAGTACACCCGTACCCACAAGGAAGTAAATGCTGAGGGCGTTGAGACCATCGTTACCGAGAAGGCTTCTTACGAGCTTATCACCGTTGAGGAGACCAACTTCCTTTATCCTCACCTTACCGACAAGCACTCTGTAGCTAACGTTGGCAGCACCCTTGAGGTTCTTGATAAGACCGAGGGCGACAATGTTATAACCAAGAAGTCCTTTGATGTTGAGATCAACGGCCAGACCTACACCTACTCCAACCTTAAGATTCTCTGGAAGGTTGAGAACGAGGGTCAGGCTATCTCTGAGTTCAAGTACACTCCTTACGTTGACGAGGCTGAAACCCCCGCAAAGAAGGAGACCGCTCCCTCTTCTCTTTACAACTCCGCATCCAAGGTAGACCTTATGAACAAGGAGCTTACCTACTACGTATTCCCTGTATATGCTATCGATACTCCCGCATACGAGGAGATCACCGCTGACCAGCTTCTTTACTACGTATACGGCTCTAAGCTTACCGCTGATTCCTTCGAGATCCTTGGTGATGAGACCTTCAAGAATGGCGCAGACACCGTAGCTGATCTTCTTGAGGATATCAAGAATCTCTTCGACACTAAGTCCGAGAACAACGAGTACTACAAGGAAGGCACCGACCTCAAGAAACTTCTTGACGCATACAACAAGGCAGTTGAGGATGGCGGCAGCTCTCCCACAACTGCTCAGAAGGAAGTTATCACCGAGGCACAGGACGCTCTTACCGACGCGCAGAACGAGCTTCTTAAGACCGTTATTGCAAAGCTTGTAGCTGCAACCAGCGGCGAGAAGAATCTTGGCAAGGAGATCTTCGACGAGTACATTCACAACACCGAGCATTCTCTTAAGGAGAGCTACGACTCCGACATCGTTAAGAAGGTTCAGGCTGCTGTCTGGGAGCTTATCGAGGAGTCCGTAAAGATTAAGGACTATCCCGAGGATCTTCTTAAGGAGTACTGTGACCACCTCTACGAGTCTTACGAGTATGAGTTCTATAAGGGTGACTTTGATAAGGATACCAGCAATCACGATAAGTATAAGACCCTTGACGCTTACCTCGAGGCAACTCTCAAGGTGTCCGGCAAGGACAAGGTAAATGAGGCTATCGAGAAGGAAGCTAAGTCTTACCTTGATTCCATCATCAAGGTATTCGTTGTTGCAAAGGCTTGCGAGGCTGATGCTGTGACCGCTATGAGCGGTGCAAATGGCTACATTGAGCTTGACATTGCAGGCGGCGCATACAATATCGACGAGGAAGCATACAAGGACACTTACGGTGACAAGGCTGACGAGAAGATCGCTGAGGCTAAGAAGAATGCCGACGAGAGCATCAAGTCTGCTCGCGAGGAGTCGGGTATGTTCGTAGTTAACGATGCATATATGGATCGTTATAAGAAGGAAATCGGTAAGGCTTACTACAATCAGCTTATCGAGGAGAACGGCGATATTAACCTTCGTACTGCATTCCAGTTCAACAGACTCTTCTACTATCTCACCTGCACCGATATCGAGTTCAACGAGCACGAGGGACACAGCGAGATCAAGTACACCGATGATGGCAATTTCATTTCCTTCAGAACTGTTAAGTACACTATCGCTGCAGAGGATTCCGACGCAGAATAATAGACATTTCCCGTCCAGAGTGGACTAAATGAGAACGGACGAATATACTTCGTCCGTTTTCTTATAAATTGATTTATTAGTAAATGAAAGGACACCGATCTTATGAAAAAGGTTCAGCTATACACCGACGGCGCCTGCCGAGGCAATCCCGGTAGGGGCGGCTGGGGCGCGATACTCGTATACGGTGTCTATGAAAAGGAGCTTTCGGGCGGTGAGAGGGAGACCACCAACAACCGCATGGAGCTTACCGCCGCTATCGAGGGCCTTTCTGCACTTAAAGAGCCTTGCGAGGTGACCCTTTACTCCGATTCAAAATATCTCGTGGACGCCTACCTTAACGGCTGGGTTGAGTCCTGGCGCGCTGCAGGCTGGCGGCGCGGACGTGACAAGCTTAAAAATCCCGACCTCTGGGAGCGACTTTATACTCTCACCGAGATACATAAGGTGGACTTCGTATGGGTGAAGGGACACAACGGTCACGATTACAATGAGAGATGCGACAGGCTTGCTACAGCCTACGCCGACTCCTTCGATTAATTATATTATATTAATTAAATGAAAGGTTTTTACTACGATGAGTGAAAACGTAAAGAAGAAAACTACAGGAAACGAAGAGGGCAAGAAGAAAATTTCCGAGAAAAACCTTGCCGTTATCATCACCGCAGGTATCCTTGCGATACTCCTTATTGTCACCGCGGTTATCAGCTTGGTTAATGCTATTGCGCAGGATGTCTGGTTTGATTACCTCACCTCCGACCTTGACGATTATATTGAGATGCCCGATGACTATAAGAATTTCAAGGTTAATATTGATCTTGCAAAGGCGCACGATATTGATATTGACGTAACGATACTTAATATGCTCTATGAGGATAAGAGCGAGACTCCCCTCTACGGCGGATCTCCCGTCACCTCTCCTATCACCATTACCGCAGGCGATACCGTAAACATCTGGTATCGCGGATATATTCTTGACGAGGACGGCGAGAAGCTTTATCTTGACGGAATGTGCAACTTTACAGGAACTGCTCCTTATGCGCTCGGTATCGGCTCTAACGGCTTTGTTCCCGGCTTTGAGCTTAATCTGATCGGTAAGAATACCGGCGATTCTCCCAAGTTTGAGAAGATCACCGAGGGTGAGATCAACGATGGTATGGTTCTCTACGTAAGCTATTCCGTTCCTTCCGCTACCGACGCCTCCAAGAACGAGAAAAAGAGCGGCGTAAGGCTTGATCTCTCCGAGGACCTTGATGCTATCTACGGCGCAGGCTTCGAGGAGAATCTTATGAAGCTGAAGATCGGTGCCAAGGCCGATATCACCTCTACCCTTAACGATAAGAGCATCACCTACAAGGATCTTACAGTTTCCTTTGCAACCGAGTGCGAGAAGAATCCCATCGTTATTGAGTGCTACTTCCCCTATGATTATTCTAATAATAAGGATCTTCGTAACGAGACCGCATACTTTGAGATCTATACTGATGGCGTTATCGTTTACGATTGCCCTGAGTTCACCGATGAATATCTCAAGAAGAAGATTGAGGATAAGGAGATCAATCTTACCCTTGAGGAGCTTAATGAGTACGAGGGCGCAACCCTTGTTGAAAAGTATTATGCATTCGCCAAGAAGACTATGGATGATATCTATGAAACCAGCTACGATTCTCTTGTAGAGACTGCCATATGGAATCACTTCTCCGCCGCCGTTAAGGTAAAGAAGTATCCCGCGTCTAAGGTTGAAGAGATATATAACACCTACCTTGACGATCTTAGTGACCAGTATCTCGCATACGGCGGACAGGCATACGACAGCACTACGGGTCAGTATAAGACCTATGATACGCTTGAGGCATTCATTCCCGCTTTCATTGGTCTTTCCTCTACTACTAATTGGAAGACCTATCTCACCGAGATGGCACAGAACGCCATCAAGGAAAGAATGATTATGTACTATCTTCTCAGAGAAGAGAACCTTATTCCCTCTGAGGATAAGTACAAGGAGCTTCTTGACGAGATCCACCAGGAGTACCTTGACGAGTATATTGCTCAGTACTTAAGCTACGAGGGCAAGACGAAGGAGGACTACACCGAGGAGGAGTATGCCGAGCTTGTTGAGGATTGCCGCGAGGACATTCTCACCTACTACACCGAGGAGTTCTATAAGACGAGGGTTTACTACGGAATAGTTGCCGATGAATTTATTGATTGGCCTGAGGTAAGCACTCTGGACGATCGCAGAGCTTATCCCTTTGAAAAGTAAACAAAAAAGCAGGTAGAGATACCTGCTTTTTTTATTCGAAATTCGGAATTTATTTAATTTTGCTTCCAGATCCTCAGCATACTTTGCTTGTGATACTGTCTTGGATCGGTGTAGCCCTGTTCGGCAGCCTTTTTGTAGTAGGATACCGCCTTCTTGCGATCGGGATCGGTGGTTATGCCAAATTCATGCAGGCAACCGATAGAGTAGGTTGCTTCGCCAAGACCGAGCTGCATACACACCTCAAGCATACTGCGCGAGACGTCGTATTTTTTCTGATAATAAAGCTCCATAGCGTTTGAATACAGCGAGCGGATCATATGTCTTTTCTTGTTTTCGTAGATGCGATAAAGCTCCTTGTCTGCCGAGTGGGAGCCCATCTCTCTTGCAACCGAGAGCAGCTCTGACGCGCGCTCGAAGTTAAATGCAACGCCTATTCCTCTCGCATAGCATCTGCCGAGACTTTCGACGGCGCGCTTGTCGCCCGCTTCATAGGCTGTTTTATAGTGGTTGAAGGCGGCTTTTCTGTCTACCTTCGTTCCGATTCCTCTTTCGTAGTACCAGCCGATTCTTGCGTGGGCGGGCAGATAACCCGACTCTACCGATTTTTTGAACAGCTTAAATGCCTCATCGGGCCGGGATCGCTCAAGGCGAGTCGCCTCTATGTAATATCTCTCGCGTTCCTCCTGCATAAGGGCAAGCTTTCTCTTACAGCCAAAGCTGCCACTCTGCGCGCCCTTTTCAAAGAGAGAGAGGGCAAGCGCGTAATCAGGCTCGCAGACCTTACCCTGCAGGAATACGTCGCCAAGGTTCTCGTATTCTCCCTCGCCGCCAAGCTCGGCAGCCTGTCTGTAATATTTTTCTGCAAGAGCGATATTCCTATCCACTTGTTCGCCTTCGTAGTAGAGGTCGCCGAGCAGCTTTGCGCCGATAACCGAGCGATTATGCACAGCCTCCTCAAGTATGGATATACCCATCTCTACGTTTTGTTTGAATTCTATACCCTCTATGTGAAGCATAGCGAGGAAAACTCTCGCATCCTTGGTTCCGTTTTCTGCGTATAGCTGGCAGAGGGTGAGAAGAATTTTAGTAAATCCAAACTTCTTCGCCGCAGAGATAAGCCTTTCGATAATTCGATTTCTGTCGGTAAAGCGGGGAAGCTCGGGACGGATGGATCTGCCCTCAACTGCCTGAATTCTTCTGTACAGCTTCAGCGCGTGAATGGGCGCCCGCTCGATGCGCTCGATATACCATTTCGCCATTTTCTCATTCTGCTCAACACCGTCGCCGTACAGATGGCGTCTTGCCATTTCAATAAGTGCATCGGTGTCGTTTTCCTCTGCAATAAGAGAGCAATAGTATGCCGCAGTGCCTCTCTCTTTGTAGCGGCTATAAAGGGCAAAAGCATCGGGATATGCCTCTTTGCAGCCCATCAGCGCGGCATAGGCAAGCCAGAAGTCGCTTTTTGCATCGTTGCCCACCAGCATATGTGAGTGCTTGTATGCAGAAAAAGCGTCGCCCTTTACCGCCGCGGATGCATAATACTGCACTGCCGCCTCATAGTCGCGGGGGACGAGGATTCCCTTTTCAAGAATCAGGGCAAGCTCGCGCTCACCGTCCCTGTTTCCGAGGGCGGCGAGAAGCTTATATATATTAACGGCGCGGATAAAATCGTTTCTGCTATACAGCATCTTTGCCTCGCTGACAAGCTCCTCGCATTCACTCTCGGTAAGCTCGTAGGGGGCTTTACATTCGGGGCACTCCCTTTCGTAGCGGGGGCTTTGATATCCGCAATTCTTGCATCTGATCATTGATCGGTCCTTTCCTTGACGCCGTAAGGCTTCAATACTCGTCTGCGATAAACGCACGCATATTTTACGTATTTATTTTACAACAATATTAAAGTTTTGTCAATGATATAAATAATTTTCTCCCGCGCGGTTAAACTAAAATTAACTCAAAAAAAGGAGAAAAAAGATGTTTAATAACAAAAAGGTGAGTTTTATGCGACATCCTTACGCTATGCTGACAGTTATCGGACTTGCAACGGCGGGTGTTCTCGCAGTTAGCGGCAAAATGAAAGGTTTTATCACCGACAAAACAAAGCAGATGAGCCATATGATGCACAATATGAAAAATGAGCTTATGTAATAAAAAATAACCTACGTTTAAAATCAAAAAAGCTCCCGAAAGGGAGCTTTTTGTTAATAAAACTTTGCAAAATAAGCATTAAAGGTGCAAAACGCGGTCCTTTATCTCGCTTGTTCTGCCTTGATTCCAGTACTGCGTGCCGATGTATCCGCAGGTTCGTCTTGCCACGTTCATCTTGCTTTGATCGCGGTTTTTGCAGCTGGGGCATTCCCACATAAGCTTGCCGTGATCCTCTACCACGAGTATCTCGCCGTCCCAGCCGCATACCTGACAATAATCGCTCTTGGTATTCAGCTCGGCGTACATAATATTATCGTATATATAGCTCATAACGTCAAGCACCGCCTCGATATTATTCTGCATATCGGGCACTTCGACGTAGGATATTGCGCCACCTGGGGAGAGGGCCTGGAACTTTGCCTCAAGGGATAGCTTTTCAAAGGCGTCTATCTCCTCGGTCACGTGGACGTGGTAGGAGTTTGTAATATAGCTTTTGTCGGTTATTCCCTTGACAATGCCAAAGCGGTTTTGCAGGCATTTTGCAAACTTATAAGTAGTGCTTTCAAGAGGCGTGCCGTAAAGCGAGTAGTCGATATTCTCCGCAGCCTTCCACTTTGCGGTGTAGGAGTTGAGCATTCTCATAATCTCAAGGCCGAGAGCCTCGCCCTCGGGCTCGGTCAGCTTCTTTCCCGAGAGGGCAAGCACGCACTCCCAGAGTCCCGCATAGCCAAGAGAAAGGGTAGAGTAGCCGCCGTAGAGATAGTCATCGATTTTCTCGCCCGACTTTAGCCTTGTCAGCGCGCCGTACTGCCAGAGAATAGGCGCGGCGTCGGAGGTAGTGCCGAGAAGTCTGTCGTGACGGCAGCGGAGTGCGCGGTGGCAAAGCTCCATTCGCTCGTCAAATATTTTTCTGAAGCGGTCCATATCGCCCTCAGCGGACAGACCGATATCAACGAGGTTTACCGTGACAACGCCCTGATTGAAGCGGCCGTAATACTTCGGCTTTCCGTCCTTGTCAACGTAGGGGGTAAGGAAGGAGCGACAGCCCATACAGGTATAGCACTGTCCGTCCCCGTTCTTGTCTACCTTGTTCTGAAGCATGATCTTCTCGGAAATATAGTCGGGAACCATACGCTTTGCGGTGCATTTTGCCGCAAGGCGAGTCAGGTGGTAGAATCTCGAGCTCTCGTGAATATTATCCTCCTCAAGCACGTAGATAAGCTTGGGGAAGGCGGGTGTGATCCATACACCGGCTTCGTTCTTAATTCCCTGAATACGCTGATTCAGAACCTCCTCGATTATAAGGGCAAGGTCAGCCTTCGTACGCTCGTCCTTCGCCTCGCCAAGATACATAAACATAGTGATAAAGGGTGCCTGTCCATTGGTGGTCAGCAGGGTGACAACCTGATACTGTATACACTGAACACCGCGGTTTATCTCCTCTGCAAGACGCTGCTCGGTGATCTTATCCACCTGCTCGTCGGTGAAGTCAACCCCCGCGGTACTAAGCTCCTCCACGGTTCTTTTTCTCAGCTTTTGTCTGCTGACGTCAACGAAGGGGGCAAGGTGGGTAAGGCTGATGGACTGACCGCCGTACTGATTTGATGCTACCTGGGCGATGATCTGCGCCGCAATATTACAGGCAGTGGAAAAGCTCTTCGGCTTCTCAATAAGAGTGCCGCTGATAACCGTTCCGTTTTGCAGCATATCCTCAAGATTTACCAGGTCGCAGTTGTGCATATGCTGTGCAAAGTAGTCGGCATCGTGAAAATGGATAATTCCCTCCTCGTGTGCCTTTACTATATCGGGTGGCAGGAGAATTCTGCATGTCAGATCCTTTGAAACCTCGCCCGCCATATAGTCGCGCTGAATGGAGTTGACGGTGGGATTTTTGTTGGAGTTCTCCTGCTTTAAGTCCTCATTCGAGCATTCGATAAGCGACATAATGCGCTCGTCGGTGGTGTTGGACTTACGCACAAGCTCGCGGGTGTAGCGATAGGTTATGTAGGTTTTTGCAAGCGTAAAGGCGCCGAGGGACATTATCTCCCTCTCCACCATATCCTGTATCTCCTCCACCTCGCAGGCGCGGCAGAGCTTCTCGCATTTCTCGGTCACGCGATCGGTTATTCCGCTTATCTGTTCTAAGCTTATGCGGTGTATAGGCTCGACAGCATCGTTTGCCTTACAGACAGCGGCGTATATCTTGCTCTTGTCAAAGAGCGCCTCAGCACCGTTTCTTTTGATTATTTTCATATTGTTATCCTTAATTTTTTATCATTACTTTTATCTTTGTAGGTATATTATATAACATATATAACTTTTTTGTCAATATAGTTTTATAGGTGAAAAAATAAAAAATGATTAAAGAAAAATCTGTTCTTTCGCTAGTTGGCAGAACGCCAATAGTGCGACTTTATGAAATTGAAAAGTATTTTGACCTGTCTGCCAGACTGTACGCAAGTCTTGAGAGCTACAATCCGTCGGGCTCGGTGAAGGACAGAGCTGCTCTTTTTATGATTCGTGAAGCGCTTGAGAGCGGAAAGCTTCGGGAGGGTGGCGTAGTAATTGAGGCAACCAGCGGAAATATGGGCATATCTCTGTCTATGCTGTCATTGGTGTATAATTATCGCGCGATAATACTGATGCCCAAGAATATGTCAGAGGAGCGGATACGGCTTATCAAATCATACGGAGGCGAGGTCGTGCTGACAAATGCCGATAGAGGAATGTCGGGTGCGATAGATATGGCAGAGGAGCTGGCGGGAGAGACGCGCGCATTCATTCCCTCGCAGTTTACAAACCGACAAAATCTGCTTGCTCATTACTCTACCACAGGACCGCATATTTTTCGTGAGCTTTGCGGTGGGGTAGATATCTTTGTCTGTGGAGTAGGGACGGGTGGAACAATAGGCGGTGCAGGGCGGTATTTAAAGGAGAAAAGTCCCTCGGTACGTATCTTTGCCGTCGAGCCCTATGAGTCTGCCGTTGTTTCGGGCAGAGGACGTGGAAGTCACGGAATACAGGGCATTGGCGCAGGTTTTGTGCCTCCGCTTCTCGACCTTGCACTGATAGACGGAGTGATAACCCCGACTACCGACGAGGCTGTGGAATACCAAAGAATATTGCTTAAAAAGGAAGGGGTTTTCGCAGGAATATCCTCGGGAGCGGCACTTTTCGGTGCGGTAAGGCTTGCCGAGAGGGATGAAAATGAAGATAAAAGCATCGTCACACTCTTTGCCGATGGCGGCGAAAGGTATCTCTCGGTTAACTTAGATAAACCTTAAAGAAAAGCGCACAACTTGACAGAAAATTTAAAATATGTTATAATAAAACAGACATTTAAAAAAAGGAAGTATTATTATGGACTTTAAAATAATATCCGACTCATCTTCTGATATGAAGGAGCTTTCGGGAATTGACTTTGAAAGCACCCCACTTAAAATAATAACCGATGATAAAGAGTACGTGGACGACACCTCTCTCAATGTTGTTGAGATGCTTTCCGACCTGAAGGTGTATAAGGGAAAATCCCGCTCCTCCTGTCCTAACTCCGAGGAATATCTGAGAGCCTTTGGCGATGCCGAAAACATATTCTGTATCACCATCACAAGCAACCTTTCGGGCAGCTTCAATTCGGCATCCATCGCTGCAAAGCAGTATAAGGAAGCTCATCCCGAACGCAATATTCACGTAATCGACAGCCTTACCACAGGCCCTGAGACCGCTCTCGTTATAGAGAAGCTGCGTTCGCTTATCCTTGACGGCAAGGATTTTGAGAGCATAAAGAAAGATATTACAGATTATAATCGTAATCACACGAGGCTTCTTTTCGCCCTTGAATCTATGCATAATCTTGCCAACAACGGCAGGGTAAATCCCATAGTTGCAAAGATGGCTGGACTTCTCGGTATAAGAGCCATCGGCAGAGCAAGCGAGGTCGGCACTCTTGAGATGATCTGCAAGTCAAGAGGCACTATCGCTATGGTAAAGGATGTTTTTGACAATATGATCGGCGACGGTTTTAAGGGCGGCAGAGTGAAAATACATCACGCAAACAATCTTCCCGCCGCTGAATTGCTTGTTTCAAAAATTAAAGAGAAATTCCCAAAAGCGCAGATCGACGTGGGACTAGCGGGAGGACTTTGCTCCTTCTATGCAGAGCAGGGCGGCCTGCTCATTGGCTTTGAAATTTGATATCCTGACAACTTATATTTACAAAAAGCGCCGTTTTTAATGAAAAAAACGACGCTTTTTCCTTTTTCTTGCGGCGCGATCTTGAGTAAAAATATTAGCTATTGCATTTTTGCCGAATATATGCTACAATTATTTGTAATTAATATATAAGAGGGACTTAATAAAATATAAAAGCATTCTGAAGAGCTACATCGGCGACAAGGCGTTTTACAAGCGCACTCTCGCTATAGCTGTACCAATGATAATACAGAACACCGTCACTAACCTTGTCAACCTGCTTGACAACCTTATGGTCGGCTCGCTCGGTACCGAGCAGATGCCGGGTTTCGCTATCGTAAACCAGTTTATTTTCGTATTTAACCTTGCCATATTCGGCGCAACTTCGGGCGCGGGTATCTTCACCGCTCAGTTTAACGGTCGAGGTGACGTGAAAGGCGTTCGTCATACCCTTCGCGTTAAGCTGATAATCAGCCTCATCGTCGGTCTTGTCGGCTTTGGAATACTGACGGGCTTTGGTGATTTTCTTATAACCACCTTCTTGCACGATGGCACGGAGGGAGATCTTGCCCTGACGCTTGCATCGGGCGAGGATTAACTTGCATTTATCGTTATCGGACTTATCCCCTTTGCGCTGTCGCAGGTCTATGCATCTACTCTGCGTGAAACGGGCGAGACGGTAGTGCCGATGATTGCCAGCGTGGCGTCTATTGCAACCAATTTTATATTCAATTCGCTACTTATTTTCGGTCTTTTAGGCTTCCCCACTCTTGGAGTTGTCGGAGCGGCTATTGCCACCTCGCTCTCAAGATTCGTGGAGCTTGGCGTTCTTCTCTGTTATACACATATCAACAAGAGGAAGTGTCCGTTTGCCGTCGGTGTATTTAAGAATTTCAGAGTACCCGCAGCCCTTGTAAAGCAGATAGTCATCAAGGGCACGCCTGTTCTGTTGAATGAGCTGTTCTGGTCGCTTTCCGTCACCGTCAGCAATCAGTGCTATTCCACCCGAGGTCTTGACGTGGTGGCGGCTATGAATATTTCCTTCACTCTGCAAAATCTGCTAAGCGTAGCTTACTTTGCCCTCAGCTCGTCGATAGCCATAATTATTGGTAATCTCCTTGGCGCAGGAAAGCTTGAGGAGGCGAAGGAAACGGATAAAAAGCTGCTTGCCTTTGCGGTTATGGTGGGCTCCTGTATGATGGCTATACAACTTCTTTTGTCCCCTGTGTTCCCCCTGCTTTATGAAACCACCGACCAGGTGCGCGCGCTTTCGGGCTACGTTCTCAGATGCTTCGCACTTACTATGCCCGCCGCGGCACTTGCCACCTCTACCTATTACACTATCCGCTCGGGCGGCAGGGTGTTTATCACTATGCTGTTTGACAGCGTTTACGCTTGGGTAATCGTTATGCCCGTCGTGTTCTGTATCGCTTATCTTACCGACCTGCCATTTGAGTATTTCCTGCCTATCGTTCTCGTCGTCGAGAACCCGAAGCTCGTTCCCGGACTGATTTTGGTGCATAAGGGCATCTGGGTGCGAAAGTTAAGCGTGGAATAAGTTAAAATTTTTTATTTGTTTTATAAATTACTGTTATTTGTTCATATTTTTTGTCTATAATTATTCCAATTGATTAGAATTAGAAAAGGAAGAACTGCTATGCTTGAATTACGCAATATTACGAAGGACTACATAACCTCCTCGGAGACGGTAAACGCGCTTCGCGGGGTTGATATAGCCTTCCGCGACAGAGAATTCGTTTCGATCCTCGGCCCATCTGGATGCGGAAAGACCACACTGCTGAATATCGTCGGCGGTCTTGACAGATACACCTCGGGTGACCTGGTTATCAACGGTAAGAGCACGAAGCTCTATCGCGACAGAGATTGGGACGTATACAGAAACCATCGCGTAGGCTTCATTTTCCAGGCATATAACCTTATTCCTCACCAGACGGTGCTTGGCAACGTAGAGCTTGCGCTCACCATTGCGGGTATTGATAAGGAGGAAAGGGTAAGACGAGCAAAGGCGGCTCTTGATAAGGTTGGTCTCTCAAACCAGTATTACAAGCGCCCGAATCAGCTCTCGGGCGGTCAGTGCCAGCGAGTTGCTATCGCAAGAGCGCTTGTAAACGAGCCTGAGATACTCCTCGCCGATGAGCCTACCGGCGCGCTTGACACGGTCACCAGCGTGCAGATAATGGAGCTTATACGAGAGATAGCGGGTGAGCGACTTGTTATTATGGTCACCCATAACCCCGAGCTTGCAGAGCAGTATTCCACGAGAATAGTAAGACTTCTTGACGGTGAGATCATAGAGGACACTAATCCCGTAAGTGAGGAAGAGTACGCCTCTCTCCTTGCCGCAGAAAAGGAAAGAAATGAAATAGCTACTGCCGAAAAGGGTGGTAAAAAGCAGAAGGAAAAGGCAAAGATGTCGGTGTTCACCGCCTTCCGCCTCTCCGCGCGAAACCTTGTGTCTAAGAAGGGAAGAACGGCTATGGTCGGCTTCGCGGGCTCTATCGGCATTATCGGTATTGCTCTCGTGCTTGCTTTTTCTGCGGGTATCAAGGGATATATCGCATCAATGCAGGACGATATGCTATCGGGCAATCCTATTACCATTTCCCAGAATGCCTTTGACCTTGGAGCTATCACCGATATGATGGACGTTGAGGATAAATTGGATATAATCAAAAATCCTAACAGCGTTTATATTTCTTCGGTAATCGAGCATCTTATCAAGACAAGCGACACCTTTGATACTATGTTGGTTGAGAATGAGATCACCAGAGAATATATTGAGTATCTTAAGGCTATGCCAAGCGAGTATTACAACGCTCTCGTGCTCAGCTACGGTCTTGATCTAAACAGAACTATATTTACCGATTTCTATGAGAAGCCCGGTGTCGAAGGCAGACATATGTCTTTAAAGCAGATAGTTGATATATATAAATCGGTCCTCTCCGATACCGAGTATTCGGATCTTGCATCTATGGTAAACAGCCTTGCTCCCAATCTTTCCCAAGCTCCCTCAAACACAGACTATATTCTTGACCAGTATGAGATCGTTGCGGGTGAAATCGCAGATGAGGCAGACGAGATCATGCTTGTTCTTGACTCCAACGATGAGCTTACCGATCTGCTTCTTGCAAAGCTTGGTTATTACTCCGAGGCAGAGCTGCTTGAGGTTATCCACAAGTCGTCTGATAAGGACGAAAACGGAGATCCCGTCTACAACGAAGCTCTTTACCGCGAGTATTTCACATACGATGAGCTGCTTAATAAGACGTTTACCTGGTATCCTACCGATAGCGTATTTGATACAACCGAGGTCACAATCAGCAATCCTATAACGGGTGATACCACTACTATAGCCCCCGTTTATAAGGGCGAGCTTGAGAGTGCATCTTCTGACGGAATGACACTCCGCGTGGTTGGCATCCTTGCTCCCAACGACAATATCTCTTACGGTGTGCTTTCCTCCGGCGTTTACTACACCGAGGCGCTTACTCAGCACATTCTTGAAACAAACAAGGCGTCGGAGTTCATAGACTTCCTCGTTGGCGATCCCGAAAAGGCTGACGATATGCTCGTAAGCTTCACATACAGCTATGATTATCTGTCCTATGACGCTATTGTTGACGGTGAGATAGTTGGCGAGAGATCCACCGAGGCATCTGAGAACGTGTTCTCGTATACTACCAGAGCTTCTATTGCGAGAAGTCTCGGCGGCAACGATCTTGCTAACCGAGTAAGCATATATCCCATATCCTTTGACGATAAGGCTCTTGTCACGGAGTATCTTGATGCTTGGAACAAAGAGAATATTACACTCACCGTAAACGGTGTGGAGATTCCCGGCGACCAGCGCCGAGAGATTACTTATACGGATACCCTTGAGCTTATCGTTAATATGCTCAATACTATGATCGATATCATCTCCTACGCGCTGATTGCATTTACATCGATCTCGCTTGTGGTTTCTACCGTAATGATCGGTATTATCACCTACGTATCGGTTGTTGAGCGTATCAAGGAGATCGGTGTTATCCGCTCTCTCGGCGGACGTAAGCGTGACGTATCCAACCTCTTCATTGCAGAGACGGCGATTATAGGTATACTTGCTGGTCTTATGGGTATCGGTGTAACCTATCTGATCTCGGCTATCGTGAATATTATTCTTCATCCGCTTATCGGCTATGCGAACATTGCGGCGCTTCCCGTATCTAACGCGATATTCCTTGTTTGCCTCAGCGTTGTACTGACTCTTATCTCGGGACTTGCTCCTGCGAAGAGCGCGGCGAATAAGGACCCTGTCGTAGCTTTGAGAACTGAATAAAAAACAAACCATTATTTGAGCGGAGAGCATTCACTCTCCGCTCTTTATTATGCATATTGAACAATCAACTCCTGCGTTTGATTATTCATTTTTATGTTCTCACCCCTTGACTTTAAAAATATACTGTGATATAATATTTAAGATAATTTAAATAAATAAGGAGATGTGTATTATGATGGCTTTGTTCCGCGGTGCTCTTGTTTATGATAACGGCTCTATGAAAAAGTCTGATATGCTTTTTGATGGCACTTCTCTTTCTGCTTTTGCAGGGGATTTGTCCGCTTTTGACTCCTCTGCTATTTTTGATAACGTTGTTATTTTGCCCGGTTTTTGTGATGTTCACGTACATCTCAGAGAGCCGGGCTTTTCTTATAAGGAGACTATTGCCTCGGGTACGGCGGCGTCTGCGCGCGGAGGTTATACCGCGGTATGCTCAATGCCGAACCTGAATCCCACGCCCGACTGCCGGGAGAATCTTGACGCTCAGCTTGAGATAATAAGGCGGGACGCCTGTATAGCCGTCTACCCCTACGGCACGATTACAAAGGGCGAGGCGGGCGAGAGTCTTGCCGACCTTTCGGCTATGGCGAATGACGTTATCGGCTTTTCGGATGACGGACGGGGTGTTCAGTCGGAGGAAATGATGCTTTCGGCTATGAGGGAGGCAAAGTCACTCGGCAAGATGATAGTCGCGCACTGCGAGGATAATTCCTTGCTTCGCGGGGGATATATCCACGACGGCGATTATGCCCGACAGCACGGTCATCGCGGTATCTGCTCGGAGAGTGAGTGGGGACCGATCGAGAGGGATATGGAGCTTGTCCGCAAGAGCGGATGCTCTTACCACATCTGCCACGTGTCTACGAAGGAAAGCGTGGAGATAATAAGACAGGCAAAGGCTGAGGGCCTTGACGTCACCTGCGAGACGGGACCGCATTATCTGCTGCTTGATGACTCGCATCTGCAGGAGCACGGACGCTTCAAGATGAATCCACCCCTCAGATCACCCGAGGACAGAGAGGCAATGCTTCGCGGTCTGCTTGACGGAACTATAGATATGATAGCTACCGACCACGCACCACACTCGGCAGAGGAAAAGGGGCGCGGACTTGAAAAGAGCGCTATGGGAGTTGTGGGAATTGAAACCGCATTCCCCTTGCTATACACAAGTCTTGTAAAAACGGGCATACTCAGTATAGAGAGGCTCTGCGAGCTTATGTCGGTTATTCCGAGAAAACGGTTTAACATCAAGAGCGACCCAGGCTTTACAGTCTTTAAGCTGGATGAAAAATATAAGATAAACCCCGATGACTTCTTGTCAAAGGGAAAGTCAACACCCTTTGAGGGTGACGAGGTATACGGCAAATGTCTGCTTACGGTATACGAGGGCATGGCAGTATACTCTGATTTAGGATAATTTGGGAGGAAAATAAAATGGCAAAGAGAACTGATATAAAGAGAATTATGATAATCGGCTCGGGACCTATCGTTATCGGTCAGGCAGCTGAATTTGACTACGCAGGCACACAGGCTTGTCTTGCGCTTAAGGAGGAGGGATACGAGGTCGTTCTCGTAAACTCAAACCCTGCTACCATTATGACCGATACCGCTATTGCGGACAAGGTGTATATGGAGCCTCTTACTCTTGAATATATTGCTAAAATTCTGAGATACGAGCGTCCCGATGCTATTCTTCCGGGTATCGGCGGTCAGACAGGACTTAACCTTGCTATGCAGCTTGAGAAGAAGGGCATTCTTAAGGAGTGCCGCGTAGAGCTTCTCGGCACAAGCTCGGAGTCTATCGAGAGAGCAGAGGACAGAGAGCTGTTCAAGGAGCTTTGCCAGTCTATCGGCGAGCCCACAATCCCCTCCGAGATCACCTATAATCTTGAGGAGGCGAAGGCTGCTGCGGAAAGAATCGGCTACCCTGTAGTTCTTCGTCCCGCGTTTACCCTCGGCGGTACAGGTGGGGGCTTTGCCAACAACGAGGAGGAGCTTGTTGAGATTGGTATAAACGCGTTTAAGCTTTCTCCCGTGCATCAGGTTCTTATTGAGAAGAGCGTTAAGGGATATAAGGAGATCGAGTTTGAGGTTATGCGCGACGGCAGCGACCACGCCATCACCATCTGCGGTATGGAGAACATCGACCCCGTTGGTGTTCACACAGGCGACTCTATCGTTGTTGCGCCCATTATGACACTCTCTGAAAAGGACACAAAAATGCTCAACGATTCGGCTATCAAGCTGATCAAGGAGCTTAAAATTGAGGGCGGATGCAACGTTCAGTTTGCATTAAACCCCGAAACAAGCGAATATTATCTTATCGAGGTCAACCCCCGAGTTTCCAGATCCTCTGCTCTCGCATCCAAGGCATCGGGTTATCCTATTGCCCGCGTGACCGCGAAGATCGCCGTTGGTATGACACTTGAGGAGATCAAGATTGCCAACACCAATGCGGCATTCGAGCCTCGCCTCGACTACGTTATCACCAAGCTTCCCAGATTCCCCTTCGATAAGTTCACCGCCGCGTCCAACACTCTTGGCACGCAGATGAAGGCGACGGGCGAGATTATGGGCATCGGCTCTACCCTTGAGGAGAGTCTGCTTAAGGGAATTCGCTCGCTTGAAACGGGTGTATATCACCTCCACCATCAGAAGTTTGACTCTATGAACGAGAGCGAGATCAAGGAATATATCACTCAGTTCAGAGATGACAATATCTTTGCTATTGCAGAGCTCTTCCGCCGCGGAGTCGGCGTTGATGAAATCCAAGAGATTACTAAGATCACCTCCTTCTTCCTTGAGAAGATCAAGAACATTGTCGATTATGAGGAGATCCTTAAGGAAAATCGTGATGCGCACACTCTTCGCGAGGCAAAGCAGATGGGCTTCTCCGACAGGTATATTGCGAAGCTCTGGGGCTGGACCGAAAAGCAGGTTATGGATTACCGCCGTCAGTGGAATGTGATTCCCGAATTCCGTATGGTTGACACCTGCCACACGAACGCCTATATTCCTTACTTCTACTCCTCTTACAGCGGAGAAAACACATCTATCCTTACCGATAAGAAAAAGATCGTCGTGCTTGGCGCAGGACCTATCCGTATCGGTCAGGGAGTAGAGTTTGACTACTCCACCGTTCACGCGGTTTCTACTATCAAGAAGTCGGGCTACGAGGCTATTATAATCAACAATAATCCCGAGACCGTTTCTACAGATTATACCACGGCGGACAAGCTATACTTCGAGCCGCTGACCACCGAGGACGTTATGAATATTATCGAGTTTGAGAAGCCCGAGGGCGTTATTGCATCTCTCGGCGGACAGACGGCTATCAACCTTGCAGCACCTCTTGATGCTCTGGGAGTAAAGATCATCGGTACGGACTGCGCCGCTATTGATAAGGCGGAGAACAGAGATGCCTTTGAAAAGCTTCTTAAGGAGCTTGGCATTCCTCAGCCTGAGGGAAGCGCGGTCACCAACATTGAGGATGGCGTAGCCACTGCCGCGAGAATCGGTTATCCTGTGCTTGTTCGTCCCTCCTTCGTTCTTGGCGGTCGCGCTATGCAGATCGTTGCAAATGAGGAGCAGCTTCGCCACTATCTTAAGACCGCCGTTGAGATCGACGAGGACAAGCCCGTTCTCGTTGACAAATACATCAGCGGCAAGGAGGTTGAGGTTGACGCTATCTGCGACGGTCGCAACGTGTTCGTTCCCGGTATTATGGAGCTTGTAGAGCGCACGGGTATCCACTCGGGTGACTCTATAAGCGTTTATCCCGCCTTCTCCATCTCGGATAAGGTTAAGGGAACTATTCTTCAGTATGCGAAGAAGCTTGGCCTTGGCATCGGCATAGTTGGTCTTTACAACATTCAGTTCATCGTTGACAGAAATGACGAGGTATATATTATTGAGGTTAACCCCCGTTCCTCAAGAACCGTTCCCTTCCTCTCGAAGGCAACCGGCTACAGCCTTGCTGATATTGCTACCGAGTGTATTCTCGGTAAGACCTTAAAGGAGCAGGGAATCTTCGACCTTTATCCCGAAGAGAAGAAGAGATGGTACGTTAAGGTACCCGTGTTCTCCTTCAACAAGCTTCGCGGTCTTGACGCATACCTCTCTCCTGAGATGAAGTCAACGGGTGAGGCTATCGGCTACGACGATAAGTATTACCGCGCTCTTTATAAGGCACTGCAGGCGTCCGGTATGCATCTTCAGAATTACGGCACCGTTCTTGCCACTATCGCCGATTGCGATAAGAATGAGGCACTTCCTCTTATCCGCCGCTTCTACAATCTTGGATTTAACATCGAGGCTACGAAGGGAACTGCAATATTCCTTAAGGAAAACGGTATCCGCACCCATGTGCTGAAGAAGCTGTCCGATGGCTCGGAGGAAATTGCGGACTCTATCCGTCAGGGACATATCGCCTACGTTATTAACACCTCCGACTCCTCCTCGTCCGGTGTCACTCGCGATGGCTTTGAGATCAGAAAGTACGCGACCGAGAACAATGTGACTGTGTTCACCTCTCTCGATACCGTTCGCGTGCTGCTTGACGTCCTTGAGGAGACCACGCTCACTATCTCAACGATTGACGCTTGATAAATGCATAACGCAGAATTGAATGGATGGTAAAATGAAAAATTCTGTTTTTACAATAACAAAAAACGATAAATTGACAAGTAATGTTTACATTATGACCTTGAAAGGCGATACAGAAGGTATCAGATGCGGTCAATTTGTAAATATAAGGCTTGACGGACTATACCTGCGCAGACCTATTTCCGTCTGCGACTGTGAGGGTGACTTGCTGACTCTTATTTATAAGGTGGTTGGTAAGGGCACCGAGCAGATGAGCGAAATGGCGGCAGGAGAAAGCCTTGACCTGCTTACAGGTCTTGGCAACGGCTATGACCTTACAAAATCGGGTGATGCGCCTCTGCTTATCGGCGGCGGCGTTGGCGTCCCCCCTATGTATATGCTCTGCCGAGAGCTTATTCGCGAGGGCAAAAAGCCTACCGTTATCCTCGGCTTCAACAAGGCGGACGAGGTGTTCTATAAGAATGAGTTTGAGGCGCTTGGCGCGAGGGTTCTCGTTGCTACTGCCGACGGCTCTATGGGTATAAAGGGCTTTGTCACCAACGCTATGGATGGTCTTGATTACAGCTACTTCTATACCTGCGGTCCCGAGCCTATGCTGAGGGCGGTTTATAAAGCATCTGCAACAAGCGGTCAGTTCTCCTTTGAGGAGAGAATGGGATGCGGCTTCGGCGCCTGTATGGGTTGCTCGTGTAAAACCATTACGGGATATAAGAGAATTTGCAAGGAAGGTCCCGTGTTGGAAAAGGAGGAGATACTGTTTTGAGTTCAGAGTTTAATACCAAGGTAGATCTTCTAGGTATCGAGCTTGATAATCCTATAATTCCCGCGTCGGGCACCTTCGGCTTCGGATATGAGTTTGCGGAGATATATGATATAAATATTCTCGGTACATTCTCCTTTAAGGGTACGACAAGAGAGGCGAGATTTGGCAACCCCACCCCCAGAATTGCAGAATGCTCCGTAGGTATGATCAATGCTGTCGGACTTCAGAATCCAGGCGTTGACAAGGTTATCTCAGAGGAGCTTCCCAAGCTGAAAAAATGCTTTAGTAAGCCTGTTATGGCAAACGTTTCGGGCTTCTCTATCGAGGAATACGTACACACCTGCGCGCTTATTGATAAAGAGGAGCAGGTGGGCTGGATCGAGGTAAACATCTCCTGCCCCAACGTTCACGGCGGAGGTATGGCGTTTGGCACAAGCCCCGAAGGCGCAGCCGAGGTCGTTCGCTCGGTAAAGGCGGTCACCACAAAGCCGATTATCGTTAAGCTCTCGCCCAACGTCACCGACATCGTGGCTATTGCAAAGGCTTGCGAGGCGGCGGGCGCTGACGGCATTAGTCTTATCAATACTATGCTCGGTATGAGAATTGACCTTCGCACCAGAAAGCCTGTAATCGCTAACAAGATGGGCGGCTTCTCGGGACCCGCAATCTTCCCCGTGGCAGTCAGAATGGTATATCAGGTTGCCCACGCGGTGAATATTCCCGTAATCGGTATGGGCGGTGTTTCCTCTGCCGAGGACGTTATAGAAATGATGCTTGCGGGAGCTACTGCGGTTGAGGTCGGCGCGGCAAACCTTGTCGATCCTCTTGCCTGCAAGAAGATTATTGAGGATCTTCCTCGGGTAATGAAAAAATACGGAATTAATAATTTAAAAGATATAATAGGAGGAGTACAGTAATGGGAAAGGACGTAATTATTGCCTGCGATTTTGACAGTGCAGAGAAGACCTTTGCTTTTCTTGATAAATTCACCGACACAAAGCCCTTCGTGAAAATCGGCATGGAGCTTTACTATGCAGAGGGACCCTCTATCGTAAGAGAGATTAAGAGAAGAGGACATAAGATCTTCCTCGATCTCAAGCTTCACGATATCCCCAACACAGTTAAAAAGGGTATGGCTGTTCTGTCAAGACTTGACGTGGATATGACAAATCTCCACGCGGCAGGAACCAAGAGAATGATGCAGGCGGCTATCGAGGGACTTACCCGTCCCGACGGCACAAGACCTATACTTATCGCGGTCACCCAGCTGACCTCCACCGATCAGGAATCTATGGAAAACGATCTTCTTATCAAGGAGCCTATCGACAAGGTAGTTATGCACTATGCCTCCTGCGCTAAGGAAGCGGGACTTGACGGCGTAGTTTGCTCTCCCCTCGAGGCGGGTAAGGTACACGACACCTGTGGCAAGGATTTCGTCACCGTCACCCCCGGCGTGCGCTTCGCTGACGGCGATATTGGCGACCAGAAGAGAGTTATGACTCCCGCCGAGGCAAACAGAATCGGCTCTGATTATATTGTTGTAGGTAGACCCATCACAGCGGCAGAGGATCCCGTTGCGGCATACGAGAGATGCGTTAGAGAATTTTGCGACTGATTTTTCCGTATACGGTGTTGCTCCTCGAAAGCGGCTTGACGTAGGATAACTACGCCTGCACCTTGCTTTCTGCGGTGCGCCTTGTCTACAAAAAAATCACTACGCAAAAAGCGTTTTGCTTAAATCAAAGGAGAAAATAAATGGAAAGCTATAAGAGAGAATTTATACAGTTTTTAGAGGGAGCAGGCGTGCTCAAGTTCGGTGATTTCACCGCAAAGAGTGGCAGAAAGATCCCCTATTTCATCAACGCGGGCGAGATCAAGACAGGCGACCAGATCGCAAAGCTTGGCGAGTTCTATGCAAAGGCTTATCTTGAGAAGGTTGGTAACAAGAAGTCGGTGCTTTACGGTCCCGCATACAAGGGTATTTCCATAGCCGTTTCCGCGGCTGTCGGTCTTTCCAAGCAGGGACTTGACCTCCCCTTCTTCTTCAACCGTAAGGAAGCCAAGGATCACGGCGAGGGCGGCGTTTTCGTAGGCTACAAACCTCAGGCAGGTGAAGAGATCGTTATTGTTGAGGACGTTATCACCGCGGGCACTGCAATCCGCGAGTCTATGGAGATCCTTTCCTCCCTTGATGCAAAGGTAATCGCTACCTTCGTTATGGTTGACCGTAAGGAAAAGGGCAAAGGCGAGAAGTCTGCTATGGCAGAGGTCGGTGAGGAGTTCGGCTTCCCTGTATACTCGGTAGTTGACGTATACGATATTATCGAGTATCTCTCGGAGGACGAGAAGAACGTTGAGAACGTTGAGCGTATTAAAAATTACTTATTAACTTGGGGCGCAAAATAACGGTGCCTTTTGGCTATAATCGCCGTTTTCCGACAAGCTCGCAATAGCTTTCTATTGCTTCGGTCGCAAGAACGACACTTCTATCTCAAAATCCCCTCGTTATTATCTATTATGGGAAATCAGGAGTATCATAATGAGAAACCTTGTAAACATACTTGATCTTTCGGTAGAGGAGATCGACGGACTTGTCCGTCTTGCCTCGGATATAATGAAAAATCCCCATGTCTATGCCGATAGCTGTAAGGGAAAGATACTTGGTGCGCTATTTTTTGAGCCGTCTACGAGAACCCGCCTATCCTTTACCTCGGCTATGATGAGCCTTGGCGGTCAGGTGCTTGGCTTTGACCAGGCGGCATCCTCTTCGGTTGCAAAGGGAGAAACTGTGGCTGACACTATCAGAATGGTAAGCGCATATTCGGATATTATCGCTATGCGTCATCCTAAGGAGGGCGCGCCTATCGTGGCGTCAAGAGTTGCTACCGTTCCCATTATCAACGCGGGCGACGGCGGTCACTTCCACCCCACCCAGACGCTGACCGACCTGCTTACCATATATAAGAAAAAGGGCCGCTTTGACAACCTTGTTATCGGTGTCTGTGGCGACCTGAAGTATGGCAGAACGGTACATTCGCTTATCGCGGCTATGTCGAGATATGATAACGTGCGATTTGTGCTTATCTCTCCCGAGGAGCTTGCGCTGCCCGATTACGTTAAGGACGATCACCTCTTTACAGGCGGCTGTGAGTATGTGGAGACCGAGAATCTTGAGAGCGCAATTCCTTCCCTTGATATTCTCTATATGACGAGAATTCAGGCAGAGCGCTTTGAAAACCGCGAGGATTACGAGCGCCTGAAGGATGCCTACGAGCTTACCGCTGATAAGCTCATAATGGCAAAGGAGGATCTGTCTATTATGCATCCCCTCCCCCGTGTCACCGAGATAAACGTAAACGTGGACGACGATCCGAGAGCTCACTACTTTGATCAGGCGATGTACGGCAGATACATAAGAATGGCGCTTATCCTTATGCTCCTGGGTACCAAGGGTATTGACGATCGCCGACTTGAGGGCAAACCCCGCCGCGGTGCAGTATGCCAGAATCCCCATTGCATCACCCGCACCGAGCGCGGCATCAAAAAGCTCTTTGATGAGTACGGCAAGTGCGTATATTGTGATCAATACATCAATTAAATTCAGAAATTCTACAGAAAACCAAAAGGAGATAATAAAATGGCAACTATTAGATGTGATGAATGCGGTAGACAGGTTTCGGATATGGCAATGAATTGTCCGCAGTGCGGAAGAAGCATAGAAGCTCTCAAGCTTAGCGGATGTTCTTGCTCTAATTGTAGTAGAAACCATAGACTTGATCCTGAAGATGGAGATTGTTACTGTGAGTATGGTCCTAACGGCTATCCTTGTTTAAGCTATAGCCGATACACTTACGGCGATTAAGTAAATACATAATAATTAACCAATATTTACGCTAAAAAAGCTATCTCAAATCACTACTGAGATAGCTTTTTATTATGTAAAAGGAACTGACGATCCGTTCCTTTTCTACATTTTAATATATTAAATATTAAACTCCCGAATATGCAGCGAAGCCGCAGTCGATAGGAAGCACAACGCCTGTGATAGCGGATGCAGCCTTATCGTCGGTGAGGAAGAAGAGACCGCCGAGAAGCTCCTCGGAGTCTACGAAGCGTCCCATAGGAGTTCCGTTAAGGATCTTTGCGCTACGGGCTGTGGGAGTGCCGTCCTCGTTGAAGAGAAGGGCGCGGTTCTGGTTGGAAACAAGGAAGCCGGGAGCAATTGCGTTGCAGCGGATGCCTGTTCCAGCAAAGTGGGTTGCAAGCCACTGGGTAAAGTTGGAGATACCTGCCTTTGCAGCAGAGTATGCGGGGATCTTGGTGAGAGGAATGTAAGCGTTCATAGAGGAAATGTTAAGAATATTTCCGCACTTTCTCTCTACCATATCCTTTGCAAAGGTCTGGGTGGGAAGAAGAGTACCCTGGAAGTTGAGCTTGAATACGAAGTCAACACCGTTGGGATCGAGATCGAAGAAGGACTTGCCGCCCTCCTTAGCCTCGTGCTGATACTCGTTATCGGTGGTTGCTCTGGGGTTGTTGCCGCCTGCGCCGTTTACGAGAATGTCGCAAGGACCGAGATCCTTGAGCACTGCCTGATGTACCTCTTCAAGAACTACGGGGTCAAGTACGTTTGCCTTGTAGCCAACGCAGGTAAAGCCTTCAGCGGTAAGCTCCTCAGCAAGCTTCTTTACAGCATCCTCGTTAAGGTCGAGAGCAGCCACCTTTGCGCCAGCCTGAGCGTAAGCGCGAGCCATATCGCCGCAGAGAACGCCGCCTGCACCGGTGACAACTACTACCTTACCGGAAAAATCTACATTAAGGGGAAGATTGATCATTTTTATATGCCTCCAAAATTATTTTTCATCAAGCTTTTCAAGCATATCCCATACACCGAGCATATACATAATGCCGAGCGCGCGGTCGTACAGACCGTAGCCGGGACGCACGTTTCCGGGCTTCTCATCCCAGAGGTGTCTGCCGTGGTCGGGGCGAATGTAGCCCTTGTATCCGCAGTCGTGGTAAGCCTTGAGGATCTCAAGAATACCTGTGTCACCGTCGCAATCTCTGTGGCTCGCCTCGGAGAAGTCACCGTTGGGGAAGTGCTTTACGTTTCTGATGTGAGCGAATGCGATTCTGTCGCAGTGCTTTCTTACGATCTCCGCAACGTTGTTCTCGGGGTTAGCATTAAGGCTACCCGAGCAGAGAGTCAAACAGTTGTAGGGATCGTCAACCATAGAGAGGAAACGGTCGATGCTGGGGCCGTCAACAAGAAGACGGGGCAGACCGAAGATATCCCATGGCGGATCGTCCATATGAATAGCCATCTTGATGTCGCACTCGTGACAGGTGGGCATAATTGCCTCGAGGAAGTACTTAAGGTTAGCCCAAAGCTTCTCGTGGTCAACGTCTGCATAATCCTTGAATAGCTGGTCAAGCTTTGCCATTCTCTCGGGCTCCCAGCCGGGGAAGGACATATTGTACTTCTCGGTGAAGTCAAGAATGTACTGAGCCATTGCGTTGTAGTCGTCCTGGATCATACCCTTCTCGTAGAAGAGAGCGGTAGAGCCGTCGCCAACCTCGTGGAAGAGATCGGATCTCGTCCAGTCAAAGATAGGCATAAAGTTGTAGCAGATTACCTTTACGCCGAACTTGGAAAGGTTGCGGATACACTGCTTGTAGTTTTCAATATACTTGTCTCTGGTGGGCAGACCGATCTTGATGTCGTCGTGAACGTTTACCGACTCAACAACGTCACCGTTAAAGCCGTGCGCGTGGAGTTGATCCATTACGGCTGCGATCTCATCCTCGGTCCAGATCTCGCCGGGCATCTTGCCATGAAGCGCCCAAACGATACCCTCAACACCGGGGATCTGCTTGATGTCAGACAGCTTGATACGGTCATTTCCCTCGCCGTACCAACGGAAAGTCATTTGCATAATATTTTCTCCTTTTCGGAATTAATTAGTTTCACTTTTTTCCTTGGGTGCCTTGATGCGATTAAGCTTCTTGTTAAGCTCGAGAAGCTCCTCCTTGGTGAACTCCTTGTTCATCATACCGCCCGCCATAGTGAGCAGACGAAGAACGGTAAAGCCGTTCATCATAGCCATCATATCAGAGGAGATCTCAAAGCCCATAGCCTTCGGCTTCTCACCCTTCTTCTTGTTGCCGCCGAGCATCTTGCCCATCAGCTTCATGAAGAGCATCTTGCCGCGGAAGGTGGAGATAACCTGTCCCATTTTGGAGTTGAGTGAAAGGCGTCCCTCGATCTCGTTTATGTCGAACCAGTTAAGGATAGCGCCCTTCTCAACAAGGCGGTAAGCCTCGTTGAACTTCTCAACCTTGTTGATAACGCTCTCGTCGGTGCATTCGCCCGCAACAGCCTTAAGGTTGGAGGTGCCAACGTTTTTGACGTCGAAGTAGAAGAAGTGGTTGTCAGAGGTCTTCTTGCCAACAGACTCACCGTTAACGAAAAGCTCAACCTCGGGAAGGTTGGAGTAAACGGTAACCTTGGTCACGTCCTCAACTCTGTCAACGTATCTCTTGGAGCAAAGGTGAACGAAGGGAGCCTCTGCGGGATCGCGGAGCCAAGCCTTGTAAGCGTAGAAGGAGTCCTTCTTATACTTACGGTCCATGGTCATAAGACCCTTGTGGTTCTGTCCGTTCTCGCCGCCCTCTGCACGCGCGTCAGCGCCGAAGTCAAACATATTCCATACGTGGGTAGCCCACATATATTTTCTGGAGTAGAGCTGCTTGATAAGCTCCTCGTGGTAGTAAGACTGATACTCCTCGGTGTAGTCGCCCTGACGGGGATCGGAGGTGTGCCAGTTAAGCGCCTCACAGCCGTACTCGGAGCAGCCGATCGGAATAGAGGGATGCATAGCGTGGAACTTGTCGAACCAGGGGCCGTTCATAGATGTATCGCCGCCGTACCAGCCGAAGTAGTGGTTGTAGGAAACCACGTCGGGAATCTGGAGGTAGGGATCGTCCATCTTGGTCATAGAAACTGCCGCCACGGTGGTGAGACGGGTTTTATCCATGCTGTGACAGATGTCGTTAAGTATGTTGTGGTTCTCGAGAAGATCAGGGGTAGAGCCGCTGATGGTGATCTCGTTAGAGAGGCCCCATACTACGATAGAGGGGTGGTTGTAGTTCTGAGAAACAAGCTCCTTCATCTGAGTGATGGTGTTCTCGCGGCCTGTGGGCATATGCTTGGAGATGTAGGGGATCTCTGCCCAGATAACCATACCGTATTCGTCGCAAAGATCGTAGAAGTACTGATCGTGCTGGTAGTGTGCAAGACGGATCGTGGTGCAACCTACCTCAAAGATGTACTCCATATCCTCCTTGTGATGCTCGGGAAGGAGAGCATTACCGAAGCCGAGTCTGTCCTGGTGACGGGATACACCGCGAAGGGGATATTCCTCGCCGTTAAGATAGAAGCCGTTTTTGGGATCGATCTTGAAGGTACGGCAACCGAAGCGGGAGCAAACGTTGTCCACGATCTCCTCGCCTTCAACGATCTCAGCCTCACAGCAGTAGAGGTAAGGATCACGGCGTCCGTGCCAGAGATGAACGTCCTTGATCTCAAAGACTACGGTCTTGTCGGCGGTGACGATCCTCTGAAGCTCGTTTTCTTCCTTATCGTAAATGGTGTACGCGATCTGCTGGTTCTCTTTAAGCTCGGTAGTGAAAACCTCAACCTCAACCTTGGCATCCTTGCCCTCAATGTTGGGAGTGATCTTGATACCGGGCGCACCCCAGTAATCAAGGTCAAAGTGGTTGTCGGCAACGGTCACGATGTAAACGTCACGGTAAAGACCGCCGTAGAAGGTAAAGTCTGCCATTTGGGGATAAACGGTGTCGTTGGGCGCGTTGTCAACAACGATAGCCAGCGCGTTGTCACCCTCGTGAAGATGGGAAGTGAGATTTACTCTCCAGGTGGAATAACCGCCGTCGTGGTGAGCGAGATGCTTACCGTTTAAGTACACGTCTGCGGAGGAGTTAGCGCCGCGGATCTCAAGGTAGTGATTGCCCTCGCCAAGCTCGTCCTTGTTGATATTCTTGGAATAAACGCAGCTACCGCGGAAGTAAAGACCGCCGTCATAACCATCCTCGTTATTCCAGGTATGGGGCAGGGTTACGGGAACCGCACCCTCGGTCACAGCGGGATCAGCGCAGTCCTTAACGAACTGCCAACCCTCGTTGATCTTGAGTATTTTTCTCATAATCGCTCCTTTATAATTTTACATATATATTCGCCTTCTTTAATTATAGCAAATTTGTATAGGTAAAATCAATAATTTAAGACAAAAAATATGTTAATAAATTTAAAAAATCCGGCGCCCGACGGTGTATTTTGTCGGACGCCGCGAAAATTCACTCGTCTGAGATTGATTTTTCAGTTAATTATGCTTCCTCGGAAACCTCTGCGGGAGCCGCTGCAGCGCGACGGGCAGCAAGATCCTCTTTCATTGTAGCAAGAGTCTTCTTGTCAATGTTGTAAACAAGAGCAACGCCAATAAACTGGCAGATAGCACTGAGGGCATAAAGACACGCAACGAGCCAGCAGAGATTTTCTGCGGTTTGTGCGGACTGACCGATGGTACCAAGAGCGGACTCGTAGCCGATGAGGGGTGTACCCATGATAGCGATAACTGCTGCGGGGCCAACACCCTGAGCAAGCTTTCTGAAGAAGGAGTGAAGCGAGTAAATAACGCTTTCCTCTCTCTTGCCGGTCTTCCACTCGGAGTAATCGATAGCGTCACCCATCATAGCCCAGGACACGCAGTTATAGAAGCCGAGACCGAAGCCGAAGAATACAAGACCGATCATATACATGACGAGCTGAATGTTCTTGGGGCAAAGGGGGAATATGCAAAGAATAACAGCACCGACAAGACTTATGATAGCGCCTATAGAAGCAACCTCTTTCTTTCCAAACTTCTTAACGAGCTTGGTAGCAAAAGGCATAAATACGAACATTGGAAGGAAACCAATCAACGTAACAACACCGGAAAGAGAAGCCTGACCGAAGTGGGTAGCAAACATAATCGTGGTAGCTGTGGAAGCAGACTGCATACCGAGGAACATACCCATTGCTGCGATCGTGCAGCCAACTGCGGGGCGGTTTTTCATAAAGGTACCGAAGGATTTGAAGATATTAACCTTTTCGCCACTTTCTTTGTTGAGTATAGCATACTCGTCGCCGCGGATGGTGATGTTCTTGATCATAAGAAGGAAGAATACGAAGCCGATAACACCCATAATGAGTGCTGCCCAGAATACTCTGTCACCAAGAAGAACCTCAAGCTGATTACCGGTCAAGGGGCTAAGCACTGCATCGCCCATCTCGTATGCTTCGCCTGTGACGGGATTCTTGTGGAAGTTTTCGGGAGCGAATGCGCTCTCTGCACCCTCGGGAATCTCGATTTTGTCAAGGAAGTCGGTGCTGCCGTCGTATGTAACCTTTTGCCAGATAAGCATGGGGAGAATAATCATAGGAAGCATATTTCCGACTGCGCCTCCGATGGATCTGAATACAGAAAGAGAAGATCTCTCTTCGTTATCCTCGGTAACGATGTTAAGCATAGTGCCGTAAGGAACATTTGCCATAGTATATGCAGCATCCCAAACGATGTATCCAAGAACGAAGAGAATAGCCTTAACTACGGTGTTGGCACTGGGGAACGGAAGGAATACTGCCGCGCCGCCTATCAGAAGGCCGATAGCGCCGATAAGGATATAGGTCTTGTACTTGCCCATCTTGTACTTTCTCTTGTCGTTGTCGATGAGAGTACCGATGAGCGGGTCGTTAATTGCGTCCCAGATCTGAACGATGAGGAGAAGAATAGAGAACAGACCTGTTTCCATCATCATATAAACAAGCCAGAAGGTCTGTACGGTGCTCTTGAGACTGAAGCTCATATTACAGCCAAGGTCGCCTGCAGCATACGCGAGCTTATCGCGAATACCGAACTTGCGATGGCCGTTAGCATCGAGCTGAACGGGTTTTTTTGCCATTTTTAAAATACCTCCAAAAAATATTTATTTATATTTGCGCAATAATATTATAACAAATCGTTTACATATTTGGCAAGTCCCAAAAGTGCCACTTATGTGACACCCCTATACAAAAAAAGTGAAGCGAATTTAGTCATAATATATAGATTATGAATGATATTCAGTCAAAAATAGCAAAAAATAGTAAAAATTTGAAAAATGCTTGACTATTTTTTACAAATAAATTATAATAAATTTAAATTTTATTTAATCGGAGGAAGTATGTATAAGCTGTGTAAGACCGAGGAATCAAGCAAAAGACAAAGAGATATCGAAAACGTTCTTCTTCAGCTGATGAGGGAAAAGCGGTATGACGATATCTCGGTCAGCGAGATATGCGAGAGAGCAAATTTACCGAGAAAGTCCTTCTATAGATACTTTGACGGTAAGGAGGGCGCTATGCAGTCGCTTCTTTACCACAGCATCACCGATTTTCACGCTTTTTCTATGGGAAGCGACAAGAAGGAAAAGCGAACTCTCAGCGGAGAATTTGAGGAGTTTTTCCTGTTCTGGAAGGAAAAGCGCGATTTCCTTGAGGCGTTTGATAAGAGCAAGCTTATAGGACTTTTAGTTGAGCATTCAACAAGCTATGCTATGAGCGAGTTTATCAACATCAGAAAGTTTTTGACTGAGGGCGAAGACAGAGAAAAAATTCACGTCTTTCAGTTTACCATTTGCGGTCTTATGACGCTGACTGTTGATTGGTATCGATCTGGCTATGCCGAGAGCGTTCCCGAAATTGCAAGAACTGCTGCAAGACTTATCAGCAAGCCACTGTTCCCCAATCTTGATAAAATGGGAATTCAGACCTAAAATGTAAATAAAAGGTTGCAAAATCAACAATTTTGCAACCTTTTTATTATAAAAACGCGCTATTTATTTTTAAAAAACTGATACAGATAACAGGGCAACATGCCGTTGTAAAGCTTCCTTACCTTATCTGCCTTTCTGCCGTAGAAGCGCTCGAAGGAGGGGTGCGAGGTTATCACGTACACCTGCCAGGGTGAGAGCGAGCGGAAGTGAACTCCTATCTCGCGATAAAGGCTTTCCACCTCTCTGAGAGTACCGAGCCTCTCGCCGTAGGGTGGATTACAAACGATAGTCCCCCGTCTGCCGTCGGCAGATATGGTTCTCGCGTCTTGGCGGAAGACCTTTACAACGTCACTGACGCCTGCGAGCCTTGCATTTTTTTCTGCCAAAGTGACCGCGCTCGTGTCTATATCAGAGGCAAACGCCTGAAAATCGGTGGGATGCTCGCTGTCAAAGGCTTCCTCACGGGCGTTTTGCCATATCTTCTTATCAATAAAGGAAAACTCCTCCGCGGCAAAGTGTCTGCTTCGTCCGGGGGCGATACCCTTCATAATCATAGCTGCCTCAATGGCTATCGTACCGCTGCCGCACATAGGGTCCCATAGCAGCACGTTCTCGCGTGGACGAGCGGTTGCGGCTATCGCCGCCGCCAAAGTTTCGCGTATGGGAGCGCCGAGAGCATCCTTTCGGTAGCCCCTCTTATGCAGGGCAACTCCCGAGGTGTCTATCATCAGCGTTGCCAGGTCGTTGAGTATAAAGAACTCTATCTGGTATTTTACACCCGTCTCCTCAAAATGCTCTATGCCGTAGGCGCTGCCAAGAGAACGGACGACCGCCTTCTTGACTATTGCCTGACAGTCGGGGATAGAGTGCAGCTTTGATTTTATGGCGTGTCCCTTGACGGGAAAGGCGTCAAGTTTGCCGATATAGTCAGACCAATTAAGCGCGCGCGTACCCTCGAAAAGCTCCTCAAAGCTCTCTGCCCTGAATGAGCCTACCTTAATAAACACCCTCTCGGCATAGCGGAGGAAAATATTTGAAAGCGCAACCGCCTCTCTATCACCTGCAAAGGTCACTCTGCCGTCTATTGTGGATATTCTCTCGTATCCGAGGGCGTCTATCTCCTCGCCCAGCAGGTGCTCAAGGCCGAAAAGACAGGTGGCAACAAGCTCGAATTTCATCACTACTCTCCAAAATACTTTTTCTTTGCTTATTATATCATCAAAAATGCCCTCCGTCAAGAGAGAAAAATATTGACAACTCCTTATATTTATGTTAAAATCAAAAATAAAAATATATTAGTAAAATATGGAGGTAATAATATGAAGCCCATAGTAACCAACACACTCTCCGCCTTAGGATACATAGGACTGATCATTCTGTTTAACCTGCCCTACGTAGGTTTCCCCGCGCTTTTGATCTGCGCTTTATTTGTTAAAAATCAGTCCGTGCGTAGCTTTGCCCGCGCTATAATTATTATCGAGGTGGTTTGCACTCTGCTTCTCGTGGTTGTCGCACTGCTTGGATTTATCAGCCTTAGCGATATTTTCGGTGACTTTTTCTTCGACTTCTCAGGTGACGAGGGCACCGCATTTCTTAACAATATAAGATACTATCTTGGCGTATAAATATTTCCGCAGGCTTAAACCGCCTGCGGTTTTCTAAAATATTAATTAATTTTCTATAACCTTACCGAAAGGACAGAAAAATGGACAGGATTTATTTAAACAACGATTGGCAATTTAGCTTTGATCATAGCAAGGGTGAGTTTGTTCCCGCCCGAATTCCTCATACGGTGAAAGAGACGCCCTTCCATTATTTCAGCGAGGAGGAGTATCAGACGGTGTCGGAGTACAGACGTCTGCTCTTTGCCGAGCCCGAGTGGCAGGACAGCCGCGTGCTGCTTACATTTGACGGCGTGGCGCACTATGCAGAGGTGTTCCTCAATGGAAAAAAGGTTGGCGAGCATTACAGCGGATATACCGCCTTTACAATAGATATCTCCGAGCATCTGCGCTATGGCGAGAACAACGGTCTTTCGGTGATCGTGGACTCCCGCAAGAATCTGAACATTCCTCCCTTTGGCAACGTTATCGACTATATGACCTACGGCGGCATCTACCGCGACGTTTATATTGATATAAAGAGCCAAACCTATATCTCAGACGTATTTGTAAAGGCGCGCGCAAACGGCGAGATCGACTCGGAGATACAGATCGTCGGCGACATCTCCCGCAGAATGACCGTCAGACACAGCATTGTTGTTGACGGGGTGGAATATCTGCTCGGCGAGGCGTCTGCCGAAAGCGAGATGTCGGTGTCCTCATTCGTTGAGAACGTAAAGCCCTGGCACGTGGACAGCCCCCACCTCTATACCGTAAGAACCGAGCTGTGGAATGGCAGAAATCTTATTGATACAAAGGAGGTCAGAGTTGGCTTCCGCGATGCCGAGTTCCGTAAGGACGGATTTTATCTTAACGGCAAAAAGCTGAAGATCCGCGGACTTAACCGCCATCAGTCCTACGCGTACGTTGGCTACGCTATGCCACGCTCTATGCAGGAGATGGATGCCGACGTGCTGAAGCGCGAGCTTGGACTTAACACCGTCCGCACGTCTCACTATCCTCAATCGCACTACTTCCTTGACCGCTGTGACGAGATCGGTCTGCTTGTCATCACCGAGATTCCCGGCTGGCAGCATATAGGTGACGAAAAATGGCAGGATCAGGCGGTGAAGAACGTGGAGGAAATGATACTTCAATACCGCAACCACCCCTCGATCATTCTCTGGGGTGTCCGCATCAACGAGTCCCAGGATAACGAGGCGCTTTATACCCGCACCAACACCCTCGCTCATCAGCTCGATCCCACGAGAGATACCTGCGGCGTGCGTAATTTCAAGAGAAGTCAGCTTCTCGAGGACGTCTATACCTACAACGAGTTCGTTCACGATGGCAAAAAACCCGGCTGCGAGCCGAAGGCTGCCGTCACCTCGGATATGGAAAAGCCCTATATGATCACCGAGTACAACGGACATATGTACCCCACCAAATCCTTTGATTGCGAGGATCATAGGGTAGAACACGCGCTTCGCCACGCGAGAGTGCTGAACTCGGTAGCATCCTACGGAGATATAGCGGGCAGCTGCGGCTGGTGTATGGCGGATTATAATACCCATAAGGACTTTGGCTCGGGCGACCGTATCTGCTATCACGGTGTCACCGATATGTTCCGTAATCCAAAGCTTGCGGCGGCGGTCTACGCTTCACAGGGCGAGGCTCCCGTGCTTGAGATCAGCTCGTCTATGGATATCGGCGAGCATCCCGCCTGCATAAAGGGTGATATATGGGCGTTCACCAATGCCGACAGCATAAAAATGTATAAGAACGGCGAGTTTGTCAAGGAGTATTTTCCGAGGGAAAACGGAAGCTTTAAGCACCTGCCTCACAGTCCTATCCTCATTGACGATTTTATAGGTGAAGCAATAGCGAAAAATGAGAATATGAAGCCAAGACAGGCAAGGCTGGTCACAAGGGCGCTCAATTATATCGCCCGCCACGGCTACGGCAACCTGCCCCCGAGGATCCTTTGGATCGCGGCGCAGTGCATTGTTTTCTACGGAATGAAGATAAACGAAATAGTTGATCTCTACACCAAGTACGCAGGCGATTGGGGCGGTGTGTCCACCGTCTACCGCTTTGACGCGATAAGAAATGGCGAGGTGGTGAAATCTGTCACAAAGGCGCCGATGAATCAGGGAGGTCTTGAAGCGAATATTTACAAAACTCAGCTTCAGGAGAGGGAGAGCTATGACGTGACGGCTATCCGCATTCGCGCCGTGGACGAGTATGGCAATACTCTTTATTTCTCTGGCGAGCCTATCACCGTCACCACGGACGGTCCCATAGAGATTATCGGTCCTGCAACCATACCGCTTCGCGGCGGTATGGGCGGAGTTTACCTTAAGACCGTCGGCAAATCGGGCAAGGCAACCGTGAGCCTTCACAGCGAGGCTCTTGGTGAGATAAGCATTAATCTTGACGTAAAAGAGCCTTGATTTTGCAAATTAAACTATTGACATTATAATTGCACATGTGATATAATTAAGTGTTTTAATATATTTTTAGGAGAAAATTCCAATGAAATGGACATCACTTAATGATTTAAGAGAAAAATATCTCGCTTTCTTCGAGAGCAAGGGACACGTAAGACTGCCCTCGTTCTCGCTTGTACCCAATAATGACAAATCCCTGCTTCTTATCAACTCGGGTATGGCGCCTATGAAGAAGTTTTTCACAGGCGAGGAGCAGCCCCCCAAGAACAGAGTTTGTACCTGTCAGAAGTGCATCCGTACTCCCGACCTTGAGAGAGTAGGACACACCGCACGTCACGGCACGTACTTTGAGATGCTTGGTAACTTCTCCTTTGGAGATTACTTTAAGGAGGAGGCTATTCCGTGGGCGTGGGAGTTCCTTACCGAAACTCTTGAGATCCCTGCTGATCTTCTCTGGCCCTCTGTATACGAGCAGGACGATGAGGCGTACGCTATCTGGCGCGACAAGATCGGCGTGCCCGAGGAGCATATCGTAAAGCTCGGCAAGGCTGACAACTTCTGGGAGCACGGCTCAGGTCCCTGCGGCCCCTGCGCTGAGATATACTTTGACCGCGGTATCAAGTTTGGCTGCGGTAGCCCCGACTGTAAGCCCGGCTGTGACTGTGACAGATTTATGGAGATCTGGAACAACGTATTCTCTCAGTTCAATAACGACGGCAAGGGCAATTATACCGAGCTTGCGCAGAAGAATATTGATACCGGTATGGGACTTGAGCGTCTCGCTTGCGTAATGCAGGGCGTTGGCAATCTCTTTGAGGTCGATACCGTGCGCGCGCTTCTTGACAGAGTTTGTGAGATCTCGGGCAAGACCTACGGTGCAGAGTGGTCTGACGACGTTTCTATCCGCGTTATCACCGACCACGTTCGCTCGGCCACCTTTATGATCTCCGACGGCGTTATTCCTTCCAACGAGGGACGCGGCTACGTTCTCCGTAGAATCATCCGCCGCGCTTGCCGCCACGGTAAGCTTCTCGGCATCAACGGTATGTTCCTTCGCGGACTTTGCGAGATTGTTATCGCACAGAACGAGGGCGCATATCCCGAGCTTAAAACAAAGTACGACTACATTCTCAAGGTTATGACTCTTGAGGAGGAGCGCTTCAATGCTACCATTGACGCAGGTCTTGGCATTCTTAACGGCCTTGTTGCAGATGCAAAGGCAAAGGGCGAGACTACTCTCTCGGGCGCAGATACCTTCAAGCTTTACGATACCTTCGGCTTCCCCGTAGACCTCACCCGTGAGATCGCAGAGGAGGCGGGCCTTTCTATTGACGAGGATGCCTTTAAGGCTCTTATGGAGGAGCAGAAGCAGAGAGCAAGAGCGGCAAGAGGTAATATCTCGGGCTGGTCCGAAAGCTCAAAGTCCCTTCTTGAGAATCTTCCTCAGACCGAGTTCCTCGGCTACACCGAGGTGACAAGCGAGGGCAAGGTGCTTTCCATCTTTGTGGATAACGAGTCTGTGGACTCTGTTTCCGAGGGCGAATGCACTATCGTGACCGACAAGACCGTATTTTACGGCGAGGGCGGCGGTCAGGTTGGTGACAGCGGTGTTATCACTCTCGGTGATACCACTCTTACCGTCCTTGATACAAAAAAGACAAACGGCATCTACCTCCACGAGTGTCAGGTAGAAAACGGCTCTGTCAAGGTGGGTGATGTTGTCACACTCAGCATTGACACCATGCGCCGTGACGCTATAAAGAGAAATCACTCCTCCGCACATCTTCTTCAGGCGGCTCTTCGCTCGGTACTCGGTACTCACGTTGAGCAGGCAGGCTCTTACGTTGATGAGCACAGAGTTCGCTTTGACTTCACTCACCTTGCGGCTATGACCGCAGAGGAGATTGCAGAGGTTGAGGCTCTTGTAAATACCGCCATTCTCAAGTCCGAGGGCTGTGAGACTATCGTCACCACACCCGATGAGGCGAAGAAGATGGGCGCTATGGCTCTCTTCGGTGAGAAGTACGGCTCTGAGGTAAGAGTTGTTAAGATCGGCTCTACTTCCACCGAGCTTTGCGGCGGTACTCACGTTTCAAGCACAGGCAATATCGGTCTGTTTAAGGTTATTTCCGAAAGCTCTGTTGCTGCCGGTGTAAGAAGAATTGAGGGCACAACAGGCCTTGGTGTGCTTACTCTTCTCAGCGAGCGCGACGCGCTTATCCGCGATACCGCAAAGGAGCTTAAGTCTCCCAACGTAAACGGTATTGCAAAGAAGGCGGAGTCTCTTCAGAATGAGATCAAGGAGCTTCGTCGCGAGCTTGAGAGCGCAAACTCCCAGATCGCAAATGCAAAGGCAGAGGCTCTCCTTGCAGGCATCAAGACTGTGGGTAAGTTCAGACTTCTTGCTGCAAAGGTTGAGATGCGTCTCGATCAGGCACGCGGTCTTTGCGACACCGTTAAGGATAAGTATTCGGATGCTGTCGCAGTATTCGCGGCAGTTTCGGACGGCAAGCTTAACTTCGCCGTTGCGGCAGGCGTTGACGCTGTTAAGGCTGGCGCGCACGCGGGTAATATTCTCCGCGAGGTTGCTGCTATCTGCGGTGGTAAGGGCGGCGGACGTCCCGACAGCGCAATGGGCGGTGGCAAGGACGTGGACAAGATCCCCGATGCACTTGCAAAGGCAGAGGAAATTCTTGCTAATATCTAATAAATGTAAATAAACATTGTCATTTTAGCTGAAATTTTGGTAAAAACCGAGTTTCAGCTAATTTGATAAAGGAGAAAATATGACTGTATACGAGAGATTTTTAAAATACGTTTCTTACCCGACCACATCGGACGAGAACAATCCCGCGTGTCCCTCTACCGAGAGTCAGCGAGTGCTGGCAGAGGAGCTTGTAAGAGAGCTTCTTGAGATTGGTGTGAGCGATGCCAGGGTTGATGTAAACGGCTATGTTTACGGCTCTATTCCCGCAAACTGCGAGGGTATGCCTGCCATAGGCTTTATCGCCCATATGGACACCGCATCGGACGCTCCCGGCGAGAACATTAAGGCTAAGATGATAAACTATGAGGGTGGCGATATTCTGCTTAATGAGGCGGAGGGTATCGTTCTTTCGCTCGCCGACTACCCCTATGTTGCTGATCTTAAGGGACAGAGGCTTATGGTCACCGACGGCACGACCCTTCTCGGTGCAGACGACAAGGCCGGTGTTGCTGAGATTATGGCGGCTGCCGAGAAACTTGTTAATGCCGACTTTCCCCACGGTAAGATCTGCATCGGCTTCACTCCCGACGAGGAGATAGGCAGAGGAGCCGATCTCTTTGACGTAGAGGGCTTTGGCGCAGATTATGCCTATACACTTGACGGTGGCGGACTCGGTGAGATAGAATATGAGAACTTCAATGCCGCGTCCGCGACGGTTAAGGTGCACGGCAGAGCTATCCACCCAGGCAGCGCAAAGGGCAAGATGATCAATGCCGCGCGCGTTTGCTGTGAATTTGATTCTATGCTTTCCACCGACCAGATACCTGAGATGACCGAGGGCTACGAGGGCTTCCACCACCTTATCGCCATTGAGGGCGAGACCGAAGAGGCTGTATCAAGATACATTATCCGCGATCACTCGAAGGAAAGGTTTGCCGCTATAAAGGCGGAGTTCGAGACCGTGACTGCAAAGCTCAATGAAAAGTACGGCGAGGGCAGAGTAGAGCTTACTCTCCGTGATTCTTATTATAATATGAAGGAAGTTTTGGAAAACAAGATGTTCGTTGTGGATCGCGCGACCGCGGCTATGGAGCGTCTTGGTATGACTGTCCACGCAGTTCCCATTCGCGGTGGCACAGACGGAGCAAGGCTTTCCTTTATGGGACTTCCTTGTCCTAATCTTCCCACGGGCGGCGGCAATTATCATTCTCGCTTTGAGTACGTTTCCGTCGACGCTATGGAAAAGTGCGTAGATATGATCGTTGAGATCGTAAAGGGCTAAAACAGAAAAACCATCTTTTCTTATCATACTGAATAAGCAAAAGGGTAAAAAAGCAGGCAAAACGCCTGCTTTTTTATATATAAACTCCATACCCATAATTCCAATATTAATTATGTATAAGATGTCTGAAAACTAACGCTTCGTGCAAAAAAAACATATTTTTGTGCGAAATAATATAAAAATTATCAAAAATATGTTATTATTATTTTAGATAATTATACATTTTTTACAGTTTGTGAAATTTCGACAAATTTTTGAAAGGGTTTTTGATAAAATGGATATCAATTCGATCGTCTCGGGACTTACGCTTGAACAAAAAGCGGCTCTACTTCAGGGCTGGAGCACCTGGACCACCCTTGATCTTAGCGAAAAGGGTATTACTCCTATGTTTATGTCCGACGGTCCCGTTGGACTTCGTAAGCAGGCAGGGGCAGGCGACCATCTTGGTCTTAATGCGTCCGTACCTGCGACCTGCTTCCCAACTGCCGCTACAATGGCTAACACCTGGAGCGTAGAGCTTGGCGAGGAGCTTGGTCGCGCTCTTGGCGCAGAGGCTGCTGCAAATGACGTTCACGTGGTTCTTGGCCCGGGTCTTAATATTAAAAGAAGCCCCCTTTGCGGTAGAAACTTTGAGTATTTCTCCGAGGACCCCTACCTTTCGGGTAAAATGGCAGCCGCCTACGTAAAGGGTATTCAGGCAAACGGCGTTGCCGCTTGTCCCAAGCATTTCGCGGTAAACTCTCAGGAGCTTCGCCGTATGTCTATGGACTCTGTTGTTGACGAGAGAACTATGCGTGAGATCTACCTCACCGGCTTTGAGATGGCGGTAAAAGAGGGTAAGGCAAAGGCTATTATGTCCTCTTACAATATGGTAAACGGCACTTATGCTAATGAAAACACCCACCTGCTCACAGATATTCTCCGCGGTGAGTGGGGCTTTGACGGCTACGTCGTCACCGACTGGGGCGGAGATAATAATCACACCGAAGGTGTTAAAGCAGGAAATAACCTTGTTATGCCCGCACCGGGTCCCGACTGTGCAATCGGTCTTCTTGAGGATCTTCGTGCAGGCAAAATTGACGAGAATACTATAGATAAAAGAGTAGAGGAGCTTCTTCGCGTTGTATTTGACACTCGTGATGCGGTTGCAAAGCAGCCTAAGAGCTTCGACGTTGAGGCTCATCACGCAGTAGCAAGAAGATGTGCAGAGGGTAGCATTGTTCTCCTTGATAACGACGGTATTCTTCCTCTTGATGAGGGCGCGAGCGTTGCCGTAATCGGTGACTTTGCAAAGACTCCCAGATACCAGGGCGCAGGCTCAAGCCAGGTTAATGCCACAAAGATAGATAATCTTTACGACTCTCTTGAAAAGTATCTTAATATTACAGGATACGCACAGGGCTTTGACAGAAAGAATCCCAATCCCGTGGATAAGCTTATTGCTGAAGCGGTAGAGGTTGCAAGAAAGGCAGAAACCGTTCTTCTCTGCGTAGGTCTTGACGAGATCCTTGAATCCGAGGGTATGGACAGACTTCATATGGAGCTGTCAAAGAGCCAGCAGAAGCTTATTAACGAGGTTTGTGCCGTAAACAAAAACGTAATTCTCGTTCTTTCGGGTGGCGCACCCTTCGTTATGCCCGACAGATCGCTTTACAGAGCAGCAATTCACGGCTATCTCGGTGGTCAGGCAGGCGCAGGCGCTATGGCTGATGCCCTTGTGGGTAAGGTAAATCCCTCGGGTAAGCTTAACGAAAGCTGGCCTCACAGGCTCGAGGATAACCCATCTTATCCCTACTTCCCATCGAAAGAAAGAACTGCAGAATACCGTGAGGGTCTTTTCGTTGGCTACCGTTATTATGATACTGCAGGTAAGAGTGTT
>JAZNZI010000134.1:0-51746 GCA_045594865.1 Eubacteriales bacterium
CTGCGGATCGCTTGCGATCCGGAACAGGCACTTGCTATGCAAGTGCGCTGGTTCGCATACCATACGCAGTCGCGTCAAGCTCGCTTGTAAGCGGCAAGTATTGGTATCTTCGCCATAGGCGAATACCCATCTTCCCACACCGACTTTATGTCGGTGTTTTTTTATGCTGCGGATCGCTTGCGATCCGGAACAGGCACTTGCTATGCAAGTGCGCTGGTTCGCATTTGAGCGAAAGCCGTCGATAAGCTCGCTTATCAGCGGCAAAGCGAAAAATATTCGCCTTTGGCGAATACCCAGCTTTCCAACCGACTTTATGTCGGTTTTTATTATTTACTTTTACTCAAAACTATGATATAATACATTTTGCAGATAAGCTTGAATTTGACTGTGAGGAACTAAATATGGAATTTCTAAATACAGATTTTTTAAAAAGTGAAGAAATAAAATTGGTTGTAAACAGATTATCCGATAGAGATCCCGAAAGAAATTGGGTGCCTGCATATCACTTTCACATCTGCGATTTGCGCGGAATCGTTATGGGTGCATGCGATTTGCGCATTGGATATACCGATGGACTATACTATGGTGGGCATATCGGATATAGCATCAACGAAGAGTATCGAGGACATCACTACGCTGCAAAAGCCTGCAAGTTGCTTTTCTCATTGGCTAAAAAGCATAATATGAGTTATTTGTATATCACGTGTAATCCTGATAATTTACCGTCCAAAAGAACTTGTGAATATCTACAAGGAGAATTTCTTGGAGTGGTGGAATTACCCGAGGATAATGATATGCGAATCAATGACGGTGAAACCCACAAATGCATTTTTAAATTTCACCTGTGAATTTCAATTTTAAGTTCTAATCAAAAAGATCAAAAAGACAAACTATTTTGGTTGGTCTTTTCCATTTTCATTTACCCTCTGTTCTTATACCACTCCACAGTGGCTTTCAGCTCCCTCTCAAAATCAGCCTTTGGCTGCCAGCCGAGAGATTTAATTTTGCTTGAATCTATGGGATACCTTCTATCGTGTCCCTTTCTATCCTCGACAAATTGGATTTTCACATCTGGCTTACCAAGGAGCAAAGCAATTTTTCTTACCAAATCAATATTACTCCACTCGTTATCTGCGCCGATATTATATATACCGCACTCCCCTGCTCTGATTATAAGGTCGATGGCACGGCAATGATCTTTGGTATAGAGCCAATCGCGCATATTAGTGCCATCACCGTACAGAGTGACGGGCATATCCGAGAGAATTTGCGAAATACACATAGGAATCAGCTTTTCTCTATGCTGATGAATACCGTAATTATTGCTTGATCGACTGACTGATACGGGCAGACCGTGGGTGCGCATATAGGACAGCGCCAGAAGATCTGCCGCTGCCTTGCTCGCGCTATAGGGGGACGAGGGATTAAGAGGAGAGATCTCGGTAAAGCTCTCAGCGGAATCGATAGGCATATCACCATATACCTCGTCGGTGGAAATCTGATGAAACCTCCTTACTCCGTATTTTACAGAAGCGTCAAGCAGCACCTGCGTGCCCAAAATGTTGGTTTCAATAAAGGTGCGAGAGTTTGAAATTGAACGATCAACGTGGCTCTCGGCAGCAAAATTGATCAGAATATCGGGGATATGCTCGGCAAAAATGCGCTCTATCGCCCCTTTATCACAAATATTGACCTTGAAAAATGTAAACTTTTCATAACATTTTAAGCTTTCGAGGGCGCTTTCGCTGGCGGCATAGGTCATACAGTCTATCCCAATGACGCTATCGGCGGGATATTTACGCAAAATATAGTCCGCAAAAGCTGATCCAATAAATCCCGCGCAGCCTGTAATTACAATTTTCATCATTTCCCTCACTTTCCCGACCTTATATCAAGTCAAAAAGCCTTCCTTTATTATTATATATATTATATCACTAAAAACATCCTTTTGCAATACAATTTACGCTTAGTGTATCTATCTATTGACAAAAATCGACAAAGGTTGTATAATAGTATCGTTAATCAAATCATCGGAGGAATATATGAGCTTCTCGAGAATTGCCGCACTGCTTATTACACTTGTATTGATATTTTCAATGATATCCTGCGATCACAGTCACGGTCATCCATCAAACGATAATTACGATCCCCACGACAATATTCAGAATCCCAACCAAAATCAGAACGGCGAGGATCAGGAAGGCTCTGAGGAAAACGAGGGTGACGAGGGCAACGAGGGTAAGATCACCTATATGTATAGCGTTCTATCAAAGACGCTTCACCTCCCCGACTGCTATCATATTGAAAACATCAAGGAGGATTACCTCTTTGAGTACACGGGAGATATCACCGTAATGCTTGGAAAGGGCTATACCATCTGTAAGGATTGCCTTGTTCCCGACGAGGAAAAGGAGGACAAGGAAGGGGAAAAAGAGGAGGAGAATCTTATTGCCAAGGAGGATGCAACATATGCGACTCACAAGGTAAAGCTGGTTATCCACCTCGTAGATTGCTACACACTGGAATCCATGTCGGAGGAAAATCTCAGATACACAGACCTCACCTATGAGGAGCTGCTTGCTGCAAAGTATCGCCCCTGTGGCACCTGTATGCACGAGGAATATGAGCAGTATAAAAAAGATCATCCCGAGGAATTTGAAGAATAAAAACAACAAACAGCCTATCATCAGATAGGCTGTTTTCATTATGATTATTTTACATTTTAGCCAATACGGAGTCGGCAAGCGATCTTGCAAGAGAGACATTCGCCTCAGAGTCCTTTGGAGTGCCGCCGCAGAAGGAATCAAATACCTCTCCGACCTTTTCAGCACAGCAATCAACTGACGAGCAGTTGCGGATAAATGCATAGAACACCGCCTGGCGCTCGGGCATCTCGCTGTAATCAAGGATATTCTGACGGGTGCGGGAATTAAGCTTCTTTTGCGTTTCGGGAGAATCGAGATCGTCGGCATAACGCTCGGCAAGTCTTCTCTCCATTACGTCGATATCATCGTAAATATACACACCGCAGGGGGATATATCGCCCTTGTTATTAGACAGCGAGGTGACGCCGTTGATATCGAGAACCAAGAGCGGAACCCTTCCCTCGGAGGTGATACGGTCTATCTCCGAGCGGGGAGTACCGTAGAGGTTGCCCGCGTACTCGGTATGCTCAAGAACACCGCCGGTAGCAATAAGATGACGGAACTCGGCATCGGTGATATATATATACTCGTTGTCAAATTGATCTGCTCTCTTGGGACGGGTGGTCACCGAGCGAACAAACTCATATCTGCCGTCAAGCTCAAGCATACGGTGAGCGATCGTAGTCTTTCCTACCGCGGAGGGACCTGCAATAATCAGTATATTCTTCATATCTTATCTCTTAGGGATGATCTTGTCCACGCCGCCCATATAGGGACGAAGTGCAACGGGGATGTTTACACTGCCGTCTGCATTTAGGTTGTTCTCAAGGAATGCGATAAGCATTCTGGGAGGAGCAACAACGGTGTTATTAAGAGTGTGAGCAAGGTAAGTACCATTTTCGCCCTTAACTCTGATCTTAAGACGGCGAGCCTGCGCGTCACCAAGGTTAGAGCAGGAGCCTACCTCAAAGTACTTCTGCTGTCTTGGAGACCAGGCCTCAACGTCGACCGACTTAACCTTCAGGTCTGCAAGGTCACCCGAGCAGCACTCAAGAGTTCTTACGGGAATATCAAGGGTGCGGAACATATCAACGGTGTTCTTCCAGAGCTTGTCAAACCAAACGGGAGATTCCTCGGGGCGACAAACGACTACCATCTCCTGCTTCTCGAACTGGTGGATACGGTAAACGCCTCTCTCCTCAATACCGTGCGCGCCCTTCTCCTTACGGAAGCAGGGGGAGTAGGAGGTAAGGGTGTAAGGAAGCTCGTTTTCGGGAACGATCTGGTCGATAAATTTACCAATCATAGAATGCTCGGAGGTACCGATAAGATAAAGGTCCTCGCCCTCGATCTTATACATCATAGCCTCCATCTCAGCGAAGGACATAACGCCTGTGACAACGCCTGCGCGGATCATATAGGGAGGAATGCAATAGGTAAAGCCACGGTCGATCATAAAGTCGCGGGCATAGGAGATAACCGCAGAGTGAAGTCTTGCGATATCGCCCATAAGATAATAGAAGCCGTTTCCTGCAACACGGCGGGCGCTGTCAAGGTCGATGCCGCAGAAGCGCTCCATAATATCGGTGTGATAGGGTACCTCAAAGTCGGGGGTGAGAGGCTCACCAAAGCGCTCTACCTCAACGTTCTCGGAGTCGTCCTTACCAATGGGAACCGAGGGATCAATCATGTTGGGAATGATCATCATTATCTTCTGTACCTTCTCCGAAAGCTCGGCCTCCTTTGCCTCGCAAGCGGCAAGCTCGGCTGCCTGCTCTGCTACGAGCTTCTTAGCCTCCTCTGCCTCGGCAAACTTCTTCTGACCCATAAGCATACCTATGGACTTGGATATCTTGTTTCTGTTAGCGCGGAGATCGTCTGCGCGCTTTTTATTCTGTCTAAGCTCCTCGTCGAGAGCAATTACCTCGTCAACGAGAGGAAGCTTTTCATCCTGGAACTTGTTTCTGATGTTCTGCTTTACTACCTCGGGATTTTCTCTGAGGAATTTGATGTCAATCATTTTTTATTCTCCTTAAAAAGGTCATATCAACCCATTTTGTTTCATATCATTTATTTTACACTAATACGCTGGAAAATTCAAGAGGTTTACAAAATATTTTTAATAATATAGAGTTTTTATCATTTATCTATTGATTTTATCGAGGTAATTTAGTATAATATATAGGGATAAATTTTTAACAAGGAGATATACATATGTTAGTTTCTGCTAAGGAAATGCTTAACAAGGCAAAGGCAGGCCACTACGCAGTTGGCCAGTTTAACATCAATAATTTAGAGTGGACGAAGGCAATACTTCTCACCGCCCAGGAGATGAACTCTCCCGTTATTCTCGGTGTATCCGAGGGTGCAGGCAAGTATATGTGCGGCTACAAGACCATAGTTGGTATGGTTGAGGGTATGATCGAGGGACTTGGTATCACCGTTCCCGTTGCTCTCCACCTTGACCACGGCTCTTATGAGGGCGCTCTTAAGTGCATCGAAGCGGGCTTCTCGTCCGTAATGTTTGACGGATCTCACTACCCTATCGACGAGAATATCGCAAAGACCAAGGAGCTTGTTGCTCTCTGCAATGAAAAGGGCATCTCCCTCGAGGCTGAGGTTGGCTCTATCGGTGGCGAAGAGGACGGCGTTATCGGCGCAGGCGAGTGCGCAGATCCCAACGAGTGTAAGATGATCGCGGATCTCGGCGTGACTATGCTTGCAGCAGGTATCGGTAATATTCACGGAAAGTATCCCGCAAACTGGCCCGGTCTCTCCTTTGAGACTCTCGACGCTATTCAGCAGAAGACAGGCGCTATGCCCCTCGTTCTTCACGGCGGTACAGGCATTCCTGCCGACATGATTGCAAAGGCAATCGACCTTGGTGTTTCCAAGATAAACGTTAACACCGAGTGCCAGCTTTCCTTCGCAGCTGCTACCCGTACATACATCGAGGAGGGTAAGGACCTTCAGGGTAAGGGCTTTGACCCCAGAAAGCTTCTTGCTCCTGGCACAGAGGCGATCAAGGCTACCGTAAGAGAGAAGATCACTCTCTTTGGTTCTGCTAACAAGGCGTAAAATAGTATAAAACAAAGAAAAAAGGGTAAAGAACACAGTTTTTCTGTGACTTTATCCTTTTTTCTTTGTATATTGTGATAATTCCCCGCTCTCCTTCATAGGCTTGTATGAAAGATTTTATTTAAGGAGAGATTTTATGAGTGATAATTCCATTTATTCGGATATTGCAAAGAGGACCGGCGGAGACATTTACATCGGCGTGGTCGGCCCTGTGAGAAGTGGAAAATCCACCTTTATACGCAGATTTCTTGACAACGTGGTACTTCCTAATATTGAAAACGAATACGACAGACAACGAACCGAGGATGAGATTCCACAGAGCGCATCAGGCAGGACGATAATGACCACGGAGCCAAAGTTCGTACCCGACGATTCGGTACGCGTAATGCTTGACGAGGGGATAGAATTCCGCGTTAAGATGGTAGACTGCGTGGGCTATCTTGTTGACGGTGCTCTTGGTGCGGAGGAAAACGGCGAAAACCGTATGGTAATCACCCCTTGGTCGGAGGATGCTATGCCCTTTGCCGATGCGGCAGAGCTTGGTACGGGCAAGGTTATAGGTGAACACGCAACCATCGCTATGCTGGTCACCACCGATGGCTCGATAGCAGGCATACCGAGAGAGAGCTATATTCCCGCAGAGGAGCGGGTTGCCAAAGAGCTGAAGGAACTTGGCAAGCCCTTTGCTATTATTTTGAACTCAGCAAATCCCGACAGTGACGAAGCTCACGCCTTAGCTCACGAGCTGGAGGAGAAGCACGGCGTACCCGTTGCGCTCGTTTGCTGTCCCGAGCTTGACGCCGAGGATATACGCGAGATACTCGCCCTCGTGCTGTCGGAGTTCCCTGTTCGCGAGATGAGCTTTACCCTGCCCGACTGGTGTCAGGTTCTGCCCGAGCGGCATCCGCTCAGATCGGGTATGCTCGACGATATACGTAGCTTTTCCGATAAGGTTGAAAAGCTTGGAGATATAGAAAAGCACCTCGCTGGCTACGATTTTGAGCGGGTTTCGGTGAATGCAGGTGACGGCACGGCGCAGTTTAATATTCCCGTGGATAACGAAGTGTATTTCAGCGTAGTGAGCGAGCTATGCGGTACAGAGATAACGTCAGAAAAGGAGCTGCTCAACACCGTCAAGGAGCTTGCAGAAATACGCGACAAGTATATGAGAGTTGAGGATGCTCTGCTTGACGTAGAGGAAAAGGGCTATGGCATAGTTATGCCCTCTATGAAGGATCTGAAGCTTGAGGAGCCCACTCTTGTGAAGCAGGCAAACGGCTACGGTGTAAAGGTGACGGCGCACGCCGATTCTATACATATGATAAAGACGGGTATCAAGGCAGATCTTTGCCCTGTGGTTGGCAGCGAGGAGCAATCCGAGGAGGTTGTCAAATTCCTGCAAAGTGAGTTCGAGGATAATCCCGACAAGGTATGGGAGTATAATATGTTCGGTAAGTCGCTCTATGATATGGTCAGCGACGGAATGAATGCAAAACTCTCTCATATGCCCGATGAGTCGAGAGAAAAGCTTGGGGAAACTCTCGGAAAGATCATAAACGAGGGATCGAACGGCTTGATTTGCATACTTTTGTAAAGTTTAGTTGATATTTATACAATAAAAATCCCCCGCAAAATGATATATACCTCCAAAAGTGTCTAACTTTTGGGTTGCATATCAAAAACGGGGGGTATTTCATTTTCGGTCATAGCCCTAACCGCTACCGGAGACATCGGGGTGCGTTTTGACTAAGCCTGCCAGACAGGCAAATATTATCCGCTACCCGTAAACGGGTATCCAAATCTGTCATTACGAGCGGCAGGGATAAATTCGAAATTCGGAATTCGAAATTCGGAATTCGAAATTCGAAATTAGTTGACCAAGCCTCTTTGTCATCCCGAGCGGAAGGAATGAGGTTCGGAGACTATACCAACGGGCGAGGGATCTCCGTGTTGGAGCCTTTTCGACTTAGACTTTGGCAAGCGAGACTTACGAAAACCATTCTTGCGAAAAGCTTAGACTTGCTAAAGGTTCGAAAAAGGAGATCCCTCACCTTTCATTTTCATCTTCGCCTCTTAACCCTGCCGTTCAGGATGACAATATGCTGCGAACATGTCATTTTTTCATAATCGGTTTTTTATTCATCGGTTATCCTCTATCGAACCACGCAGGCTTGGCGTAGTTTTCGTTATTTCAAGAAAAAGGACGCGCAAGGCGTCCTTTGAGATAAATATCATTTACTCGTGGACTTCTGTTCCGTTTCAAGAAAAAGATACGAACGATCATCAAGGATTTACATACTACCTCAAGTGGAACCGACGGGGTTTTGCCAATGGCGAATATACCCGCACTTTTCGCCTGACAAGCGAGCTTGCCGATCTCCAAGTGGGGTATGTGAACCCGATTCGAGTGCGAAGCACTCGAGCGGGTTCGACTCCCAAGTCGGTTCCACCACACGAAAAAAACACCGCCGATTGGCGGTGTTCGTGTGGTGGAACCGACGGGAGTTGAACCCGTGTCCGAAAACCTCTTGATATAACCTTCTCCGTGGGCAGTCTTATCTACTGTTATTTCCCTTAGTCATCGCCGATAGACAGGCTATGACCTCGGTAGCCCTTTTATGCCTGACCGATACAAGAGCGAAATCTCGGTTCAGGTTCACTACTAATTTGACGCACGGCGGAAGCCGTAGTCCTCATCCGCGGTACGGGCGGCACTTTTGGCCGCGTCACAGCTTACGCTGCAAGAGCAACTTTATTGTTGTCGTTTATTTTTAAGGTTGGACATTATTACGGGATTATCCAGCCCGCCACGCTTATCATACCTCAAAATCCCCGTCGAAACCCTTACGGCCCCATAGGTTTTTGGTGTAATTAATTATATAATAAACAGAAACAAAAGTCAATAGCGTATTTTTGGATTAATTGTAGAATTTTTTATTATTTTTTAATTATATACTGTATTATATAGGTAAAAATCATTTACAAATGTATTTTATCCGAAGCAATCAAGTCTATTAACGGAGGAGTGCTGCATGAAGGCAGGTTCAACTTTTAAGCTTATGGTCAAGGCCGGAATAATCGTTGCATACGTAGGCCTTATAATTGTACTGATAGTTCAAGCACTGACTCCGGGTAGCGAGTCCTCTAACATAAGCAATAACGTGGGCGACAAGCTCAACGACGTTGCCACCGAGATACAGAAGCCCGAGGCTGAGATCTTTGCGGTAGAGAGTGTAAAAATTGCGTCTATTACGGTTGGCAGCAAGGCCTTGGATCTTGACGATCCTACTATACAGATCGGTCAATCTGCGATGATAGGTAGCAAGGTTGCACCCGAAAACGCAAATAATCAATCGTTGGTATTCACCTCGTCCGACGATGAGATCCTGCGCGTGTATGCCAACGGAAAAATTACCGCGAAAGCGGCAGGAGAAGCCACGATCACAGTAGCATCTGCCGAAAGCAATCAGATATACGATCGTATTCTCATTAAGGTTCAAGAGGTTGCAATCGAAGGAATAGAAATATCCAATATTCCCGATGAAATATGCGTAGGAGACATTCACCGACTTGAAATCAATTTCACTCCCGACAACTCATCCAACAAGTCGATCATATGGAAGTCCTCCGACGAAGAGGTACTTAAGGTAAGCAACAACGGCTCACTGACCGCGAAGGGCGAGGGCACGGTGACAATTACAGCCACCTCCTCTGCAAATCCAAGTCTGTCAGCCGCCGTTGAGATAACCGTTCTTCCAAAGCCCGATATTCCCTCTATCCCCGTAGAATCGCTGAAAATCGAGACGGCGAGTAACGTGGGCTATATAGGCTCTACCCTAAAGCTGGCGGCAAGGCTCTACCCTGCTGAAGCTGACGGCGATACTATCTGGTACAGCTCCGATGAGACAGTGGCGACGGTATCACAAAAAGGCATTGTCACCTGTCACAAGGCGGGCGATGTGACGATAACCGCGAGATGCGGCGAGAGTATTGAAGAAAGTATTCGTATCACCGTCAAGGAGGTGCTGTCGGGAACTATCACCCTCAAGTTTGAGGGGCTTCGCAAGGATGGAGATAATTACCTTATCAAGCAGGGCGAGAGCGGCAAGGTTATTGCTACCCTTGACAAAAGCGCCACAGTGCAGACGGTTGTCTTCTCCTCATCAGACGAAAAAGTAGCAAAGATCGGTCAGGACGGAGTTATAGAAGCTGTCTCGGGCGGAAGCACCACTATCACGATTTCTACCTCCTACGATGGCAAGACCACCGAGGAGTCCTTCCTGCTTACCGTAGAGCGCATCACCCTGAAGGATACTATGGAGAACTTCTACTATATCATCAGAAAATCCATCGGTCACTTCGGTGCATTCCTCGTGCTTGGTATATTCGGTGCGCTTACCTACTACATAATTCTGCCAAAGAGCTTTAAGGGCAAGCTTTTATCGGTCGTTATTTGTCTTGTCGCAGGCTTTGCAGTGGCAGGAATTACAGAGATTTTGCAGCTGCCATACTTTACTCAGGGCAGGTATTGCTCCTTTGATGACGTGCTGCTTGATTTCGCAGGATATTGTACGTCGGCAATCCCCATAGGTCTGATAATTTTGATAGCGCACCCCTTTGTTCTCGTATTTAGAGGCAAAAATGTAAAGTAATGTTAGAATAAAGCAAAAAAGCAGGCTTTAACGCCTGCTTTTTTATATTTGCAATTTACCAGATAACAATACGCTTTTCGGGTGTGATATACATCTTATCGGTATCCTTAACGTCAAAGGTGCTGTACCATACGTCGAAGTTTCTGGGAGGCATATTTGCTCTGAGAATTGCGGGGCCGTGAACGTCAACCGCAAGAAGAAGCTGAGAGTACTCGGGCTTTGCCTTCTGGCACCATACTCTTGCCCAGTTGGAGAAGTACTCCTTGTAGGATGCGCCCTCTGTTCTCGACATAATGTCAACAGTCACCGACATACCGCCGTTGTCCGCCATATTCTCGCTTACGATAAAGGCTCCGTTCACCTTACCCCAAGGAAGCTCGATACCATCGAACTGCTCGATCATCCGGTTTACCTTTGCCTCAAATCTCTTGAAGTCGTCCTCTGTCCACCAGTTGTTGATATTACCGTTCTCGTCGCACTTTGCACCGTTGGAGTCGAATGCGTGGGAGATCTCGTGGCCGATAACTGCGCCGATGCCGCCGAGGTTCTCGCTTCTGGTCTGCTTCAGAGAGTAGAAGGGCGCCTGAAGGATCGCCGCGGGGAAGGTAATGTCGTTAACGAAGGGATCGTAGCAGGCATTGACCATATGACCGGGCATTGCCCAGTTCTCAGGCTCGGTGGGCTTATCAAGCTTAGAGAGAATATCAAGCTCTCTGATCGCCTTCAAGGAAAGCATAATGTCAAAGAGAGAATCATCGGGATTGAAGGTAAGCTTGTCGTATATGGCTCTTGCCTTGTCGGGATAACCCATCTTAACGCCCATCTTGGAGAGCTTCAGAATAGCCTTTTCCTTAGTTTCCTCACCAAGAATGTCATTGGTCTTGATGCGAGCCTTATAGGTATCGATGATCTGATATACGATCTCAGTAATGTCGCGCTTTGCTTCTTTGCCAAAGTACTTCTCGCCATAGTAAATACCTACGGGATCGGAATAAGTGCCTGCGGCAAGGTTATATGCGAACTTCTCAATGGACTGCATTTTTGCAACGCCTGTGATAGCGCGCATATACATACCGCCCATATCACGAAGCTCCTCGGAGAGGTAATTGCAGGCTGAGAGAAGGCCTGTCACGTATGCCCAATGCTTATAAAGAACAAGGGTATCTGCATTGAAAAGGCCTGTAAAGCCACCAAAATAACGTGGCTCGGTGACAACGATAGTCTCGGGAATATGTCCGAAGAGGTCGGTAAGAATTACGCCGATATCAATGGTGCTGAGCATCTCGGCAACCTTAGCCTCGTCCATAGGATTATACATTTCAATGTAGTTTGACCATTCCTCGCTGGTCTTTGCAAGTCCGCCGATGATCTCGTCAAATGCAAGCGCGTCTGCAACGTACTTCTCCTGATCCTCGGGGGAGAGGTCGGTCTTTGCCATAACCATCTTAGCAACATTCGTCCAGATGCCGAGGATCTGCTCCTTCTGGGGAGCCATCTCGGGCTTGTAGTAGGAGGCGTCGGGAAGAATTACGGTTGCGCCCTGAATATAAACGAGTCGGCGCTTGGTGTCCTTCATATCGGTTTCAACACCAATGTTGATGGGGGTGGGAATGCCCTTTAAGGACAGAGCCTTATAATTCTTGCTGAAATCCTCGGGAGTCTTGATCTCGTCAAGAGCGGAAAGAGCCTTCAGCGCGGGGGTGATACCCTGCTTTTCCTTTCTCTCGGCATCCTTGGCGATCTCATAAAGCTGGCAGGCTCTCGCCATATGCTCGTTAGGATATGCCTTGCTCTCAGCCATAGCCTCGAACTCGCCCATCATAATTTTCTCTACGCTGTCTGCAAGCTCTACAAAGCCGCCTGCGCAGGGCTTATCATCGGGAATAACAAGCTCCTCAAGCTTTTGCTGGTTGACGTATGTATAAAGGTCGTCCTGAATTCTAATGTTTTCCATAAGTGTCTCCTAAAAAGTGTTTTTAGCAATAAATACTATACTTTATTGTACCACTAAACGAAGAAAAACACAATATAAATTAAGCAAAAAAGTTGAATTATATGTAAATATTTATAATATGAAAAGCAGACACAAGGTCTGCTTTTCTTTTTTTGGCGTCGACGAGGGGATTCGAACCTCCGACCTACTGCTTAGGAGGCAGTTGCTCTATCCTGCTGAGCTACGTCGACTTATTTGCTTTGCGCGATATATATTGTATCACAAGTTTATTAATTTTGCAAGAGGTTTTTGTAGATAAAAACAAATAGGGCGGAGATAATTCTCCGCCCTGCCGATTTGTTAGGGGTTTTCAACCTTTTCTATATACAAAGTGGTCGTGTTTGCGTCAAGCGTCACAAGGTAGGTTCCGGGCTCTAAATATATATTTCTGTTTCCGTTGTTATCATCATAAGGAACCGTACATTCGGGATCAATGATCTCGCCACCGTACCACAGACCTGAATTGTTGTCATACAGCTTAAACTTGATCTTGCCATAATTAGAGGACACGTGCGCTTCGGTAAGAGTAAAGGTGAATATGCCGTTGCCCTCCGATTTCATCAAATAGTAATCGTTAGGCTGCCAGCCGTTCATATCTCCCATAATATAGGGCTTGCAATTTGCGATTGAGCCGCCGCTACCTGTATTTCCTCCCGAGCCTGTGTTATCGCCCGAGCCGCTATTGCCGCCTGTGTTGTCACCGTAATTAGGCTTTTCCTCGCTGTTGCCCTGATCGCCGATAGCGTTATAGAGAGTTGCGCGCTTTGCGGAAATATAATCGGCAAAGGACATATTGCTGCTGTCACCCGGAGAGCAGGTTCGGTTGATGTCAAAACGGAAGCTGCAACCGCCTGCATTATGATAGTTTCTCGAGGGAGTGGTGTCGCCCGAATAGAGTGCCGCCGCGATGTCAAAGGCAGCCTTAAAGCTATCGTTTTTCAGCATTTCGCTGGCGTCAACCGCCTTCAGCGCCTCGATATATTCATTTACAAAATAGCCGCCACGACACACAGTTTTTAAAAACAAGGGACTCCTCTGCTCACTGTTGTTGCCAATCGCCTGCTTTGAGAAGGGGTCATCGGTGGTCATACCGTTGCCGCTGGGATTCCAAGTGTTAACACCAAGTCCGCGGTCGGAGTCGTAAGGAATAACAAGCATCTTACCCGTGTCGGCGCGGAAGTAGATGTAGGAATTGTTGTAGTTATTACGCAGGTCGTCGGGATTACCGATAATATAAGACACGGCGCAATAATTAAGGAAGTTCTCCATATCGATAAGCGACTCAAAGCTCGCCTTAGATGCGGAGGATGACTTTATGGTATTAATTAGATTTTTAAGGCTCTGATGAGTGGAGGTCTTCTTGTTAGTTTTCAGATCGTAGACGTAGAATCTGCCTGCATCCTCGTCCTCTACACCGTAGGAGGAGAAGGAGGTGAAGGTTGCGCCCTCGTTTGTCCAGCCAAGCTTATAAAGATCGCCGCCGAGAGCCGAGGCAGGAAGATTTTTCTCAAGGAAGACCTTATCTACAGGCTCGTAGACTACCCACACGCCTGCGTGATCGTCGCCGATATCAACCGAGGCAAGATTCGTGTGAGGAGCGAGAACGCCGAACTCGCGGTAAAGCTCGTAGGCATAGTTCTCTCTTATATAGGTGGGATCGTCGTTTCTGTTCCAGCGAATATCAATCTTCTCAAGGGTGGCAAAGGTGCGGTTTTTACGTTCCTTTCGTGCCGCGGAATCGGTCCATACAAGCGCATCGCTGCCATAGTATGCCTCATCGTCAAAGGTCTCCTGGAAGCTGATCTTAAAGTGAACCAGGTTATACATTCCGTCGTGATCGTTATAGAAATCGGTGCGGGAGGTATTGCCCTTCATACGCACGCCAACCTGATCTATCACCCACTGCTCTGTCTCACCGCTCGGCTTTGTGACCGTGACGATCATATCAGCCATACGGTAGATAGGAGATTTTGAGCCGAAGCCTCTGTATTTCTCATAATCCTGCTGAATTTTTTTCAGCTCAGAGTCGGAGATATCAAGCTTTATGGATATATGATTATTTGGATCGAAGAATTCTTCAAAGGCTGCGATCTCGTCTGCGGGGTAATTGGGAGTAGGCTTTTCGTCATTGGAGCCACCGCCTGAGGTGCTGCCGCCATTATTGCCGCCATTGTTGCCGCTATTATTTCCGCCCGAGGTGCTGCCACCATTGTTATTACCACCTGAAGCGTTGCCACCAGAGGTGTTATCGCCTGAGGTACTGCCTCCGTTATTTGAATTTTCCGAATTGTTGCCGTTATTGCTTGTATTATCGCCGTTCTCTCCGCTACCCGTATTGCTGTCAGGATTTACACAGGCAACCGTGGAAAAGAGCATAAGTAAAACAAGAATAAGGCTCAAAAGCTTTTTCATATAAAAACCTCTCGTATTTTTTTCCAGTATAATTATAGCACAAAGCTTTACGTCTGTCAATAAAAAAACCGCCGCAAGAGGCGCGGCGGTAAGAGTTATTCTATGCTGAGTTCAAAAGATATTTCTATATCGTAGTCCTTATTTTCATCATCCTTGCCTGCCTCAATAGCGGATACGCCGATGGTGATAACATCGCCCTCTGCTACCTCGATGGTAGCCGAAAGCTCACCGTTTGTATACTGATCAACGGGAACGTCATTTTCAAGCACTCTACGTAGGTAGATGCTGTTACGGGGATTGTCCGTGGTAAGAGTAAGCATACCGTCAGCTGTAGCTACCCATGTGTAGTAAACCACCGTGTCGCAGTTTACGGTGACGGTGGCGCTGTTCTCGGTCAGCTCAATAGGATTCTCCATAGAGCCGCTGGGAGCTGTCACCTCAAGGAGCGCGGTAAACTCGGTGTCGGAGGTATTCTTTACCGAGAATACGGAGTTGGCAACGCCCATCTGGTTTTCATCAGGCTCGATAACGAGGGATGCCACACCGTCCTTTGCCGCATAGCTGTCACCGTTGAAGCCGATAACAGCAGCGGCATTATACACGTTAATGTATCTTACGGTGGAAACGCGGAGCATAAAGTAAAGCTCCTGGTCGGGAGCGAGAGTGATCTCGGTCTCGTTCTCCGAAATGAAGAAGGGCTTTGCTGCAGAGCCGTCTGGTTTGTTATCTACGATAGTAAGATCAACTGCACCGGTTCCCTCCTCTACCCTGAAGCCAAAGGTATCGGGAGAGCAATATTCAGGCAGGCTCTCATAATCGTAGTCAATCTGATAAATACCGCCCTCAAGGTCAATCTTAACCGTTCCGTCCTGTCCGCTTGTAAGCTCAAAACTCTTATCACCTCTGGTAAGAGTGAACTTAACGCCCGAGAGAGCGTCACCGTTATCAAGCTTTACGCTGATGGTAACAGAAACCGTAGTGATATCGGGTGCCTCGTCACCATCGTCATACTCAGCGCCACAGCTGTCGCAAAGATGGTCGTCATCCGCATCCACGTGAGCCTCACACTTCTCCTCGCAGGAGGCAAGAGAAAGCGCCAGCGTCAGTATAAGAAGCAGAGCCCATAAATATTTTTTATTCATTTTAGTTCTCCTTAATGTTTATCTTAATATATTATAGCATTTTCTATTAAGCTTTGCAATAGCTTTTTAAATATGCCATAATAATGCGCCGCGACCATCCGACCGCGGCGCAAGGGTTAAAACAAAATCATATCAGAATACGTAGTAGCTGATAACGTAGGTGCCTCTTTCCATACCGTATACGTAAAAGCGAACGGTCTCGCCTGCCTCAAGCGTGAGGGAGAAGGAGCCTGCCTTATAGCTTCCATCGGGATTTTTCGCATCATTATAATCAAAGTAAGGATTGGGGGTATCGTCGGTAGCGGGAGTCTTCTCTGCAGCATCGAATCCGTCAGCATCTATAAATCCAAGGCAAGGAGGAAGATTGAAGTAATAGGTTCCCGCCTCCTTTGCGGTGAAGCTAACCTCGTTTGCCCACTCGTAAGCCTCGGTCACCTTAACTGCGAATTCATTGTTGCGAAGGTCAATAAACTCCTCGTCAACAACGCCGACGTGGATATTTACCTCATGGAGCTTTTCACCAGAGAGATAGATCTCAAATCTGTATGCTCCGTCCTCCTTGGGAATAACAAAGAAGGATCTCTGCTCACCCGAGAAGGTAAACATAGCTACCGCCGTGGTATTATCGTAGTTTTCAACATCATTAACCTCAACTCCATCCTTGAAGATCTTGAAGCTTACAAGCTCGGGAGCAAAGTGGATAGAGGTTCCTGCGGGCAGACAATCGCCAACGAAAAGGTTGACAGCATCGCGAACCTTTATGGAAATGGTATCGCCTGTAAACTTATTGGAAAGAGCGCCTGTCTGCTCGTTCATTTCAAGATAGAGATCAAAGCTTTCGGGAATGAACTTGCTCTTGGGATTGGGGTTCTCCTCGGTTCTCTCGCCTACCGTCTGAGTAAAGGAAAGCTCATATGTATCTGCAAGAGCGGTGTCACGGAAGGTATAGGTATCGGTATCGGGATCGTAGTCAAGGTCAACGTCCGCCTCATTAAGCTCACCGCTGGGAAGAGCGCCGGGGTCACTGGTAAAGCAATCAAGCTTTACGTCAAGAGAGGTGAGCGCATAATCATCGGTATAAGTAAAGCTACACTCTGCGTTATAGACGTTTACGTTATATACAAGCTCGCCCGCGTTTTCACCGACAACTATGCTGGTAGCCTGAACAAGAACCGCGGTATAGCTAAATTCTATTTTATTCTCATCGGGATAGGACTTGATCTCAAGGTCTTTTACCGTTATATTTCCGTCACCTACACCTGCGGATGAATCGTAGATGGAAAGAAGAAGTCCCTCGGGGCCGTATCCGTCAGCAAGTCCGGAAAGCGCGATATAGAGGCCTGTAAGCTTATCTGCATCTGCCATATCGAGAGTAAAGGTCTCACCACCGTCCTCGGTGATAATACCAAAGGCAGTCTCAGGACCGTCGGGCATATACCATCCCTCAATGGTAGACTCAACGGTAGTTGTGGCTACGGTCTTGGTATAAACCTTGTTATATGCATAGCCGTTATTTCCAAAGAGATATATTCCGTTTCTTTCAGACGTGGTAGAGAAGCCATCCTCGGCGCGATTACTGCGACCGGTAAACACATAGTCCATCTCACCGCCGTTTACAAGTCCCATCTGGGCAGCGAGAGCATTTACAAGCACCTCAAGATCGCTCTCGTCAATATCAACGATCTTCTTACCGCACTCCTCAAAGGTGCAGAAGCCTGCTGCGTTTACGCCGTGAACGTGAGTTGTACAAACGTCACAGTGACCGTCAGCATTTTCGTCAGAATGGAGAGAGTTTTCTCCCTTATAGTCGGAGTGAGAGCAGGTAGCGTTCTTCCAATGGTGAGTTTCGTCGAAAGACCAATCAGCCTCAAGGCTGTGTGTGTGACCGATCTCAAGCTCACAAACGTCGCAAACGCCATCCTCATCGGCATCAACGTGGGGAGCGAGATCTCCCTTTTGCTCGCCGTGCTCGCAGGTAGCGGGATGCCAATGGTTGTTTGCATCATTATACCACTTATCGCTGAAGGTGTGCTCGCAGGTGGGCTGACAGGACGCCAGAGCTCCGATAAAGAGTGCGAGAACACACATCAAAAGCAAAATATTCCTTTTCATAACAAGGGTCTCCTTAATAATAATACGTAGATAAAAGAAATAAATATCTATCTATTATAGATTATATAATACTTTTATGAACATTTCAAGTCATTTTGGCAATTTTAAGTATTTTTTTATAAGAAAAATAATAAATATGCAAGAATTAACGTTTAAAAATGCAAAACAGCAGTCGGTGACCACCCGATATATAAAAGAAAACCGCACCCCGAGGGGTGCGGTTGTTTATCAAAGTAGAATTATCTACTATAAATAATTAATTGGTAACGCTGAGTCCGCCAATTTCAAGGTTGCAGCACTTATTACCGTTGTGATAGAAGTCGGTCATAATAACCTTTACTGCAACGATACCCTCGCCCTCAAGAGTAACGGTGTTGTCACCGGCAACAAGGGTGTTGAGAGTGGTAGAAGAAACTACCTCACCATTTGCATTGAGTGCATAGAAGGTAAATGCATCAATCTCTGCATTTTCATTCTTTTGATTCTCGTTAAACTTACTGATAGTAAGAGTAACGTCTACAGAAGTCTGAGCTGCAAAGGAAACGGTCTGAATACCCTGATTTACATAGTTGAACTTAATTCCGCCGTTGGCGTAGTAGCTGGGATTAGGGTAGTCGGAATTATTAGTAATGTAGCTAAGATCACCGGGAACGGCATTATTGAAGGTACCGCCAACATAAAGCGCGCCACAGGTGGAGCATACACCATTAGTGTAGGTGTGTGCACAAGAAGCAACAAACTCGCCGTCAACAACCTCTACCTTGATGTCACCGATAGCGGGAGCGGTACCTGCGTTGTTCTCGTTGCCCTCAAGATAAGTGAGCTTAAGAGTGAGGGAACCGTCCTCGTTTGCGGTTACGGTGTAGGAGTAGTAAGCCTTGAAGATGTAGTTCCAATCAGCATCAGTCTGATAATAGAAGATCTGATGCTGCTCGGTCATCCAGTCCTTAGTGATGGAAACGTTGGAGCCGTTAGCAAACTCGATAGTGGAGTAAACAATCATATCCTGCCACTCTGCCTCGGTAAGTGCGCCTGCCTCGAAGCTGAGAGCCGCGGAAACCTCTGCGGCAGAAGCTGCGCAGAAGTATACCTGATATGTCATGCCCTTAACTACGGGAATAGTAATCGTAGTAGTCTCAGACTCAACACCGCCGAGAGTAGCGCTGTAAAGCGTACCATTTGCTACGGTGTAAGTAAGGGTTGCGTAACCGGTAGCGGATGCGGTGAACTGATAGTAGTAGTTATCGTACTCAGCTGCGAGAGAGAGCGTAATATTTGCGGGAAGAGACTCAATCTTCTCGGGATTATCGTAGGAACCTACGGGAGCGGTGAAGCCAACCTTTACAGTATAGTCACCTGCCTTAGCAGCAGTGATAGTAACGGTGTAAGTAGTGTAGCCGGGAAGGAGAGCTCCTGCCTCAACAACATTGCCATCTGCATCGGTAACTACAATAGTAAGGCCCTCGCCGGATACGGTATAGTGACCCTTATCATTGGTCTCAAAGAATACAACTACGCTGTCAGTACCAACGGTAACGGTAGTGTCTTCATAGGTGCTAAGGAAAATAGGAGCTACAACCTCTACGGTGTAGTCGCCTGCGGTCTCAGCAGTAACAAGGAGCTTATACTGAACATAGCTCTCAAGAGTGTAAGAGCCGTCCTCGTTTGCGGTGAGAGCTTCGCCAAGGGAATCATATACAACTACGGTTGCACCAGTAACGTTGAAGAAGTAATCACCGTCGTTTTCTACATAGTATACGCAGTCCGCGCCGTCAGCATCAACGGTAACGGTATTCTCACCGTCATAGAGATTTGTGGGAGCAACGAAGGAAACGTTGAGAGTGTAGTCACCTGCGGTCTCCGCACCAATAATAATGGTGTACTCAGCGCCCCACATGCCGCCCTCAAGATCAACGGTAACAGACTCGAAGCCTCTGGTTACGAGCATGCCGTAGTTGTTGTAAACGTTGATGTAGAGGCCCTTACCCTCGAAGGTGTAGGTTGCGGACTGGTAAACATAGAGATAAGCGGTAACGCCGTCAGTGAGATCGATCTCCTGTGCGGTGAACTTGTTCTCGCCGTTTTCAAGATAAATAACGGTAGGCTCGGGGGGAGCTTCCTCGCTATATGTAATGGAGATAAGCCAATCCTCAGCAGTTACAGCGCCTACGTAAAACTCGAATACTTCGCCCTCGGCAAGCTCTACAGTGTAGTTAGCACCTGTGGAATTCTCCATAAACTCAACGTCGGGACCACCGTAGGGGTTCTCATCAATAGAAGCCTTGCTCCAGAGGCCGAGACCTGCGGGAAGACCGAAGGTGTAGTAGCCTGCTACGGGAGCAGTGAAGCTGTCAAGCACAGGAGTCTCCAACATATCGTTGAAGCCGTAAGAATTGTAGGTTGTAACCTTTATGCTCTCGGGAATTTCAGGAGCCTCGTAGGGAGTCTCAACAACCTTAACGTAGAATACGCGAACGGTACGGCTATAGGGGTTCTTGGTGATAGGATCGCCTGTTTCCTCATCATAGGTAGGATTGCCATCTTCGTCAAGAACGGGCTGTCTGTTGTTCATGGAAACAACTCTGTAAGTACCAGGAAGCAGGTTATAGGTAAGAATGAGACCGTCGCCTGTACCGGTAACGGTATCAAGCTTATCGTTGTTTGCAACGAGGTTGCCATCAGCATCAATGATACCGATCCAAGAGGTGTTGGAGCTGCTGGTAGAAGCAACCTTGAGCTCTACAGTAGCAGTGCCCTTAACGGTAAACTCAATAGCGCCCTTCTCTTCCTTAGCTACCTCTACACAGTAAATAGCATTATCCTTATAACGATACTTAACCTCGCCAACGATGGTGAAGTAGCCGTTTACATAGGTGGTGCCTGCAGGAATAACTGTGTTGTCAGCGGGGTTCTCGCCGCCGTCTACAAGACCGAAGTTCCACTCGTAGGTCTTAGGACCGTTGTAGTTGGGATCTACTGCGCCGCATGCGGAGCATTCGCCCTCTACGTAGTTGTGGTTGGTGACGGGAATTTCTACCTGTGCGGTAAGAATAGTGTCACAAACGGAGCACTTCTTTCCCTTGGAAAGACCGGTCTCGGTACAAGTGGGAGCCTTGCCCTCAAGCTCTACCTCGGTGTGACCGTTGGGAGCTACTTCCTGAGTCATAGTCTCGCCACATGCGGTACAGGTGAGGGTCTTCTCGCCCTTCTCGGTACAGGTGGGAGCCTTTGTCTCTACGGGAGCGCCATAAGTGTGCTCGGTGCATACGGGAGTGTAGTTAGGATCGGCTGCGCCGCAAACAGAACACTTGCCCTCTGCATAGGTGTGGGGTGCAACGTCGGACTTCTGGGAACCGCATTCCTCGGTGTCCTGACAGGTTGCTGCGTGCCAGTGGTTGGTCTCGTCGCTGGACCAGTCGGCACTGTAGGTGTGCTCATGGGGCTTGGGATTGATCTTGTCAACGATGCCGTTGATAACGTCGCAGGAAGCGAGAGTCATCACGAGAGCAGCAAGAACAACTACAGCCACAAGAAGCTTAAAGTTTCTCTTCATAATAGAGATCCTCCTTTGAATTTTTATTTCATTTATGAAATATCTTGATTTTTTGCCGTCGTGCGACCTAACGGCAGGGGAGGTATTCTTTTTTTAAAAATAAATACCTAATTATATTATAGAACAGCTTGGTAGATTTTTCAAGGGGTTTTGGAATATTTTTTAAAGATTATTTCAACTTTTTTCCACTTTTGTAGCGTTTTTTTAGATGTTCCTGCATATTTATTCCTTATATTCAGCATATTTATTCGCAAATTCCCTCTCGGGTGTCAAAATAGTTAAGAAAAACTGAATGCGTGGGCAAGAGAAAAAAGAAAGAGTAAAAGAAATAATAAAAATCGCCGACCGAAAACCAAAAGAAAACCACGCCTCCGAAGAGGCGCGGTAGACTAAGTATATTTAGTTGATTAACTTGATATTACTTATAAAGCTGAATTGCAGTTTGAGTTGAGGTATAACAAGCGAATCTAGGGCTAGATGCATTCCACTGAAGCTTACGAGTTGAGTCATTTGCATTGGTTATGATAGCATCGCCATTAGAAAATGAAACATTCCAAGAAGAATTTGCATTCAATGTAGTGGATGTTGCCAAAGAATTGCTAGACGACCAAGACATATATTCCCCTTTGGAATTCTTGAAAGCGAATGTTCCAGAAGTAGATCCTGCAACTACGGTCCATGCATATGTACCATTAATTGAACCACTGTATGCTTCGCCATAGGCATAACTTGTTCCGTTAAAGGAAGACATCTCATAGCCCTTGCTTTCGCAAACAAAGTAAACTACATCACCAACAGCAATTGTAGTAGCCTTTGTGGGAGCAGCAGATGTATTATGTCCTTCACAAACAGTCTCGCAAATTGTGCATTCTGCATTGGTGCATTCACCACATGTTGTGCACTTTTCGCTTTCACAAACAGGAGTCTCATCTCCAGAACCAGAATCGACAACAACAGTCTTTACGTAGATTGAAATTGCCGTTTGAGAAGCGCTTGAATAGCATGCAAATATGTCACTAGAAGAATTGTACTGCATTACATTACGTGTACTTGTTCCCTGGGCAACTATTGAAGCCACGCCATTGGAATCTACAGTTATTTTCCAGCTAGCATTTGCATTTTTTGTACCAGATTTTAATTGGTTACCAGAAGAAGACGCTGCATAAAGATATTTATCACCAACATTAAATGCATATGTTCCAGTTACAGTTCCAGCCTCGAGAGTAATGATCTGAACATTATCAACAATTATTACAGTATTACCATCCTTAGTGATTGCCACATGACCTCTATTGTTAGAGTTCTGAGTGGTGCTCATTGCGTATTTTTCTTCACTCGAAACGATAATAATCTGCTTATCAGCTGCAAGCTGATTAACGTTAGTTACAAGCTGCCATACCTCTTTTGTTGCACCTCCAATAGGAGTTCCGCATCCTTCAACATCACAAACGTTGTCTCCGTTATTGTCTACGTGATCTGCCTTCTCACCGGGTTTTCCGCAGATGGAGCAAATAGAAGCCACAAGACAGGTTGCCTCGGACCACTGGTGATTTTCGCCGTGCTGGGTATGGCTCTCAAGAATAGCATTTGCCATTTGAGATGTTCCGTTATAATTACCGATCTTACCATAGATAGTTATGGTATCACCAGCAACAGGCTTTGTAGTCATAGCATCATAACGAGTTTCATCTTCAAGGTAGAGACCGTAAATCTGGAACTGAGATTCATTGTCAACGAAGCTATTTACAAGGTACATATTACCATAAGTAGTATTATATAAGTCGTAAACCACGCCGGTTACCTTATAGCTATTAGTAGATGTTTTACCACCGCCCAAAGCGTTGCCAAGAGCAATAGCCTGCTCAATGGTAAGAGTATCGGTTGTGGGCTCTACTACAGCGCTACAAGTATCACACTTATAGTCAGTTTCATATCCGGAGTGACCGGTAGCAGAAACTTTGCTATCTTTATAAGTATCACCACAAGCGGAGCAAGTGTGAGTTGTGAAACCACCATTTGTACAAGTCGGTTCAGTTACGACAGACTCGTAAGAATGAGCAGGATCTGTTTCATTTCCTTTGCGCAGTTCCTCGCCGCAATCTGCACAATAGTATGTTGTATATCCGCCAGTCGTACAAGTGGGTGCAGTTACTTCTGCTCTTTCTTCCTCATGGAAGCAAGCATCCGGGTCTGTTTCGCCACAGTTAGCGCAAATATGAGTTGTCTCGTCATAGTCGTGTCCTGTAGCTGCAACTGTATTACCTGTATAGGTATCACCACAGCCACAAGTGTAGGTTGTGTAACCTGCTTCCTCACATGTAGGATCAGTTACTTCAGTTTCATAAGAGTGACCGAGAGCAGAATCTGCAACCTCGTCTCCGCACTTGCTACAAGTACCGTTCTCGGTGCAAGTTGCGCCAGTAACATTGTCCTCACAGCTGTGAGCAGGAACGATAACCTCAACTTCCTTCTCAACTTCAACAGTTGCAACCAATGTAATGGAGTTAAGCATTACTCTCCAACCACCAGTAACAGTTGTAAAGGATATTGTTTTTTCAGTAGATGTGTCAATCTCAAATACGGTATAATCTGTTCCGTTATGAACTATACCATCACTATCACTAAACATTCCAGCAAGAGTAACGGTTTTTTCAACACCTCCAATAGTATATGTAAGTTTACCATTATTTTTCTTATATCCACCAGCAGAAATGATAACCTTAGTTACATTGTTAGGAACAGTAATTTCAAACGCTCCGGCTTTTGAACCTGTACCCAATTTAATGCAAGAATTACCGAGTCCGTCATTAGCTTTCGGATACATGTTGGCTCCGTTTGTCAAATTCAAAGTAATTCCATTAACGGTTTCGGAATATTCAGTAGAAGCATTGGAACCATCAGAATGCGCTCCTGCATTCTTATTTGCGCCAAATTCAAATACAAATTTCTTCTCGCTAGTTGCGGTTTCGGTCTTGATTACCTTCTTAGCGCCACATTCACACCTGTTATCTACCCAAACGTGATTATCGGGATTAAGATCAAGGAGAACCTTTGTTGAATAATCACACTTTGTACAATACTCATAAGCATTCCAACCCTGAGTTGTACATGTAGATGCCTGAGCTGCTGCATTTGCAGTGGAGTGAGATGCAGGAATTGCAAAGCTGGTAGTATCAGCCTTACCGTTGGTTGCATCAGTTGTAGCATTTTCAGCAAAATAAAGCTCACATTCGGTACACTGCTTGTATTCAGAATTACCAGCCTCGGTACAGGTAGCATCGTTAGCTGCTACGGTTTCACCGAAGGTGTGACCGGTTGCAGGAACAACAAAGCTATCAGTGTTTTTCTCACCGTTGGTTGCAGTATTTTCTGCAACTGCAGCGAAGTAAAGCTCGCATTCGGTACACTGCTTATATGCGGAATTACCATTCGCGGTACAAGTAGCATCGTTAGCAGTTACGATAGCACCAAAGGTGTGACCGGTTGCAGAAATAGTCTCGGTCTTGGTCTGAGTTTCGAAGCCTTCCTTATCAAAGGTTGCGGTATAGGTCTTCACACCTGCAGTTGTACAGGTTGCGGAAGTGGTGGTTTCACCATCGTCTACGGTAGCGTTTACGCTATCGTGATGCTGGCAATCATTATACTGACAGGTTCTGGTTGCGGTGCAAGCAGTATAGTCTGTCCAGGAATATGTGATATCACCGTAGTTATGAGCGCGGAGAGCGCCACTCTTGAAGGTGTCGTTGTCGCTTGTGCTTACCTTGCCGCAATGCTCGCAGGACCGGTAGTAAACAGCCTGCTTTGTACAGGTAGCAGCGGACTTGAGCGCGCCTTCTGCCTCGGTATTTTCAACCTTGTAGGAGTGAGTAAGAGCGTTGATTTCCTGAGTATGTGTCTTTGTATCACACCAGTCCTGAGTAAAGGTTGCAGTATAAACGGTCTTACCTGCTTTTTCACACTCGGGATCGGTGGTCACGCTTGTAACAGTTGCTGTAGCTGTCTGAGTTCCACAATTTGCACAAGTTCTGCTTGCGGTGCAGGAGGAATAATCCTCTGCCCAAACATAAGTGGTATCGCCGTAGCCGTGAACAAGCTTGTCAAGAGTTTCGGTCTTGGTCTGAACGGTAGCCCAAGCCTTATCGAAGGTTGCGGTATAGGTCTTAGTACCTTTCGCGGTGCAGGTAGAAGGAGTGGTAACTACACCTGTTGCGGTAGCGGTTGCAGTCTCGGTGTGACCACAGCCATTAGTTACACAAGCTCTGGTAGCGGTGCAAGTCTCGTAACCGTTCCACTCATAAGAGGTCGCGCCGTAGGTGTGTCCTGTAGAGTTCTGCCAATCTCTCTGCTCAGTGTTATCACATCCCGAGCACTTATAAAGAGTATATCCCTTTGCCTCACAGGTGGGAGCAACGGTCTCAACCAATACGGTATACTTGTGTCCCTCGGTCTTAATAGCATCTTCCTTAGTCTGAGTTGCAAAGCCTTCCTTAGTAAAGGTAGCGGTGTAGGTCTTAAGACCGTCCTCGGTACATGTGGGAGCTTTTGTTGTTATTACAACGTCAACAGTCTCGGTGTTAACGTGCGCGGGGTTAGTCTTACATACGATGCTTGCGGTACACTTAGAATTGTTTGCATTCCAGGTGTAGGTAACTTTCTGTCCATCGTAGTCGTGACCGTTAGGCTCACCGTCGGTAGCGCCACAGCCTGCTCTCTGGCAGGTCTTGGGAGAGAGACAGGTAGCATCTGCCCAATCGTGACCAAGCGCAGCTTCTGTCTGCTGAGGAACGTATATTTCACCACAGTCAAGGCACTTCTTACCCTCGGTCTGACCTGCAGTAGTACATGTAGGAGCTACTGCAGCAAGAGTCTCGGTATTGGTATGACGGCAAGCAGCGTCACGGATGTTTTCGCAAACGTTACACTCTGCGTCGTAAATATCATCATAAGTATGGGGAGCAAGAGCAGTCTCGGTCTGCTCGATCTCAACCTTACCACATACGTCACAGTGCTTACCCTCGGTGAGACCGGGCTCCTTGCAGGTAGCATCCACTGCAGGATCGGTTACATAGTGGTGGTTGGTAGTTACGGGAAGATCCTTGGTTTTTGTGTTAGAAGCGAAGTTCTCAAATTTAGCAGTATAAACGATCTTACCTGGATCCTTACAGGTAGCGGGAGTAGTTACGCTGGTAATATCAGCAGACTCGCTCTTGCTTGCAGAGCAATTAACTCTTGTACACTTCTGCTGTGCGGTACAAGAGGAGTAATCGATGCTCCAGGAATAAGTGGTTTCACCGTAAGCGTGATCAAGCTTATTAGTGGTAGTGCTCTTTGTCTGCTTAGCAAAGCCTTCCTTAGTAAAGGTAGCGGTATAAGTAACCGATCCGCCTGCGGTGCAGGTTGCAGATGCGGTCTGGATAGTCGCATTAGCGGTTTCGGTCACAACGTGACTAGGATCGTTCTTACAAACCTTGGTTGCGGTACAGGTCTTGTAATCATCGCTCCAAACGTAAGTAGCATCGGCATAGTCGTGGCCAAGCTTGCTGCCCTCAGTTGCCTTACATACAGAACAGGTCTTAGGAGCTTCGCAGGTAGCGTTGTTCCACTTGTGACCAATCGCCTCGCCCTGAGTTGCGGTACATACGGAGCAGATCTGGGGCGAGGTACAGGTAGCGTCCTTCCAATCGTGGCCAAGCGCCTCGCCCTCGGTCGCGCCGCAGTTCACTCTCTGACAGGTCTTGGGATCTGTACAGGTTGCGGGCTTCCAGTTGTGGCCGAGCGCATCACCCTCGGTTAACTCACATACGGAGCAGGTCTTGGGGGCGATACAGGTTGCAAGAGTCCAGGAGTGAGCGATCATAGGAACGATCTCCTGACTTGTGAGGATCTCCTCACAGTCCTTGCACTTCAGTCCCTCGGTAAGACCTGTTTTGGTACAGGTTGCAGCCTCAGCCGCAAGAACCTCGGTATTGGTGTGACGGCAAGCTGCATCGCGAACGAAGTCACAGCCCTCGTTGTTACAGGTTGCGTCGTATTCATCATCGTACTTATGTCCTGTTGCAGGAACGGTGCTCTGCGCCTCGAGTACGCTGTCGCACTCCGAGCACTTCTTACCCGCGGTAAGTCCCGTCTCGGTACAGGTGGGTGCCTTGGCAGCGAGAGCTTCCTCCTTATGTCCTGCCGCAGGGATGGTCTCCTGCTTTACGGTGATCTCACCGCACGCGGAGCACTTCTTTCCCTCGGAAAGTCCTGCCTCGGTACAGGTGGGTGCCTTGGCAGCGAGAGCTTCCTCCTTATGTCCTGCCGCAGGGATGGTCTCCTGCGCCAGAGTTATCTCGCCACAGATGGAGCACTTCTTACCCTCTGTGAGACCCGTAGCGGTACAGGTTGCGTTCTTTCCTTCCAAGACTTTCTCTGCGTGTCCTAAGGCTTCACCCTCAGTCTTTCCACAGGTCAAGCAGGTTTTCGGAGTAGTACAGGTAGCGTCCGTCCACTCGTGCTTATGGAAAATATTACACGAGGTAAATGACATTACCATTACGAAAAGCACTGCCACTAAAAGAATAATGCTTCTGGTTTTCATTTTTCTCTCCTTGTTTTCATTTTAAAATAAAGTTATAAGAAAAATACATTGTTTTTTTAACAAAGCGCCGAAGGCTTTTTAAAGCCGACATTGTTTGTTTTGGTATGATGTTAACGAAGTAAAACATCATACCAAAAGGGGGTACCCCCTTTTTATAAAATAGTTTAGCAATTAATTTCATTATACCACTCTTACAAACAAAATTCAAGGTTATTCTACAAAAGGCTTTATGACCGATATGTAGAATTTAACTTGGATTTTTTATGCACTTTTAACAACGACTATGGCATTTTGCAACAAGATACGGCATTTTAAAAACCATTTTTATACAATATGTAGTGTTTTGCTCAGAAAAAGCAAAAGAGACGGCGCGGACGCCGTCTCTTTGCGTTATAGGTTATTCATAGTATCCGCAGGCGAAGAGCCACTGGGAATCCTCGTATGCGTCGACAGAGATCGTGGGATTGGTCTCTGCCCAGCCCTCTCCGTCGGCAAAGTAGCCACGGGCGATGGAGAAGTGCTGAAGGAACTCCTTAAGCTCGGGGGTGACGGGCGCAACGCCGTCGGAGTTGACGAGGTCGGCATAGCCCTTTACCGCCATTTCGGCAGCGGTGACGTTGGTGCAATCGACATCGCATTCGGGACAGCCCTCAAGGCAGGCGAGCGTGCCGCCGTCAAAGTGACAGGGACAATCGGACACACAATAATATCCACCGGATGCCATAGCTGAAAAGCCCTTGATGAATAGGCGATAATTCTTAGTACCGCTGTCAACCACGAGAGCGCTGTTTCCCGCATCCTCAATAGTGGTAAAGGATCGATCGATAAACCTGCACGCCTCGGTTATATAGGCAACGAGCACGGGACCGTAGCCATTCGTTTCGGGATATTTCTCGGGGTCATAGACGTGATAAACGCCGTCGCCGCCCTCGGAAGTCTTCCATACCTTATAATTATCCTCGTCAAAGACGAGAGTATCGGTTGTATTAGGATAAAGTGTTTCGGCTCCTACGATATTGCCGCCTGCGAGAGAATTAAACTTGTCAAAATCGAAGGCAGACCAATCGTGAGATGGGAGCATAGTCTCCCGCTCCGTCCTGCTTATATCGAAGCCACCGTTGCGCTTGATGGCAAAGGTAAGATTGACGGGATAAACGCTGCTCTTAGTCTCCGCGCCCACCGCAAAGGTAAAGGTCTGGGAGCCGCCCGAGCTGATATTTTCATCAGCAATATTTACACTGTGGATAAAGTTTCTTGTATAGCTACCGCAGATGCCAACGTCGGTCACCCTATACTCTCCGTACTTATACTGAGAGGAGCCGAGATAGCCGATACAAATGGGGCTGACCTCATCCTCAGTTGCGCTTACCCAGCTCTCAACGGTGTAAATACCGTTAGTCTGCGGGGCAAACTCAATGTAGCTGTAATCGCTCTCGGCGGTGATGGTGACGGTGTAAACACCCGTGGTATTGATATGATAGCACTCGTAAAGTCCTGCTCCCGCGCCGCGAAGGGGGTTAAGGTCGTAGAGGTCGATTATGATATTACGGTTCTCATTAGTAGCAACATACGCGTTTGGATCGTAAGCATAGCCTGCGGGAACGCTGGAGAGTGTGACGTTATAATCACCGTCAAGTCCGTCTATCACTGCATAGCCACTATCGTCAATAGGCGCGATGTGCACGTTGTATCCGTCGCTCCAATACACGTTCATACTGACCGTGGGACTAAAGGGCTGCTCGTTCAGGCGAAGCTGTACCGAGAAGTCATTAGTAGGATCGTTGTCCATATCCGGCTGTGTAGCAGAGCCGTCAGGGTATTTATTTCCCTGTCCGCCTCCGTTATTGCCGCCCGGAGTTCCCGTTGCGGGACGGTACTCGCCGCAGGAGACTACCGAAAGAAGCGCAGAGCACACCAATATCAATGCGATAATTCTCTTAAAAATGCTCATTTTGCCGCTCCTTTCTTGGTTTTAACGAAAAGTCCCTTTATATCCTTAAGCTTGAATTTTCTCACCACTACGTCAACGATAAACAGCACCGCCGCGAGAATAAGCAGAGGAATTGCAAAGCTTACCTCATAGGTAGCGACCTCGCTCTTGTCATTTTCAAGATCAAGGCTTCCGTCCTCGGAAATCTGTCCCACACCGCGCATAAAGTCATAGATGCTGACTATGTCGTAGGCGGTAAAGGAGTCGTACTCCTCGCTGTACGCGATAGTGAAGTAGGTATCTGAGGTAAAGGAATGATTGCCGTAGGTATAGGTTATCTCAATGTGATATTTACCGATATCGGAGGTTTCCACGGTGGCGTAATACCTGTTGAGGTCGAAGATCATATTCTCCTCAATAACCGTTCCGTCGGGAGCGGTAAGCTTTAGACTCGCCTTCGCCTTAGGATTTACCGACGAGGGAATGATCTCAATACCCGAGGCATCACCCATATAATTAAGATTGAGAGTAAAGGGATAATTTACGTGCTCGGTAGGTGTGTTGGTGACGAGAATATTGTTAAACAGCTGCTCCTTCACACTATTGCTCCAGCCGCGAAGCCAGGTTCCCGAAATGCTGGAGGTAAAGGTGGCAACTCTGCCGTTTCCGTGGTCGCGATAGGAATAAAGCGGCACGGCAACCGGCGTGGTCGGATTCTTGTAGTAATCAACCGAAAGCACCATTTTAGCATCAAGCTTAGGCTTACTGTTTACATAGCCGTAAACGTCGGGCAAGGATAGAAGTCCCTCCACGGTACCGTCGCGATACATCTCTATATTGACCGCAGTCTGCTTCTCAACCACAGAGTCGGTCAGATCGTCTGCGATCTCGGCAAAGATAAGCTCGGTAAGCTTGCTCTCGTCAAGGAAATCATAGTACATACCGCCGCCGATGTCGGCAAGATTTTCAAGGAACAGACAGCCCGAGGTATGATCGTTTGGAGCTGCGGGACTGTGGTTAAGCACGCTGATGGTGGAGAGAGTTATATCGTCGTTTCTCATCTTCTCCGCCACGGCTGCCGCATCCTCAGGCTCGTTGGTAAAGGTCTTACCGTCGCTGATAAGCATTATCTGCTTCTCACCGTAGTCAAGATCCTTCATATGACTGTACGCCATATCAAGAGCCGCACCGATAAAGGTACCCTGGGTAGGCTGAACGTTCTGGATCATACGATAAAGCTCTTCCCTGCACTCGCCAAGCTTGGTGGGTGTAAGCTCTATTTTCGCCTCGCCCGCAAGGGTGACGAAGGCAACACTGTCATCATCCTCAAGGATAGATACGAGCTTCATCGCAGCCTCCTTTGCCACAAGCAGCTGGGCAGGTCGCGCATAATACATACTGCGCGATATATCAATTATAATGGTATAAAGCTTCGCGTCCTTATTTGCATTGCCGAAGTTGACGGGCAGAAGCTCCTCAAGGCGCGCGAAAACCTCGTCGTCCCTGTTCTGCATAGACAGGTCGCCCATAGTGATAAGGCTCTTTCCGTACTGAGAAACGGCAAGGTCCACCGAGTCGATAAAGGCGTAGATATTGTCGATCTTACGGATATCCACGTTGGACAGTATAATCTCATCGTACTTTACCAGATCCTCAATGGTATAAGGCACTCTGCCGTTATGATCTGTGACAACATAGGAGTCGATAACAGCCGCCTCTCCAAACAGATCCTCGATAGCATTGACGTCAGCCCGCTTCTCGGTGACGAGCAGAACGCTTCTCTGCCCCGTCACGCTTTGGGTGAAGAGGTATGAGTTGTTGTGAGGAGAGGTATCGGCGGTTGCAGACAGCTCTACCTTATAGTCGAACACACCGGACTCGTCGGTGGGCAGATCAAAGGTAGCGATATTCATACCCACGTCCGCCTTGAGAGTGGTGGTGTCGATATTTACGTACTCGCTCTCACCGTCGCGCTTGGCATAAAGATCAATGATAACGTCGTTCTTTACGCTCGACTCGATAAGCATTTTAAGTGTGCTGTCGTGATTAAGATACGTAGCCGAGGTGTACTCCACGTCGGAGATCTGTATCTCGCTATCTCCCTCTCGGAGATTGTTGTTAAGATAGATTGCATCAAGCTTTATACCTTTGGCAACGAGGCGCTGTACCGCAGAGGCGGTGCTGCCGTCGGAGGTGGTGGCAAAGCCGTCGGTGATTAGAATTATTCTCTTGATCTCTCCCTCGCCAAAGAGGGTGGCGGTAAAGTCCAGCGCGCCTGCGATATTCGTGCCGCTGTCGTCTACGGTCGCCTCCTTAACGCTCTTTATCTCGGTGCCCGAGGAGGTGAGAATCTCTGCATCCTTACCAAAGCATACGATACCGAGCCTCGAGTTAGATGGCAACGCCTTCTCTATATCGCGGATGTACTCGTCTATCTCGTCGAGATTTCGGTTTGAGGAATAGGATACGTCGGCAACGACGTACACCTTCGTTCTCGTCATTACGGTGGTGTGGGTAAGTCCCGCCGCCGCAAGAGAAATCGAAATAATAATTACTATGTGAATAATAAGAGATGCAACCCATCCCTTAGTGCGATTGTCCTTGCTTACGGAGATAAAGTAAGGAACAAGCAGTGCTATTGCCAGCGGAATGGCAATCAGAAGCCAATACGGATTATCGAAGCTGATATTTCTCATAACAGTATACCATCCAATCCGCAGTAAACACTACCGCCAGCATAATAAACAGAAGCATCAGCGGATCATACTGACCGTCAGTCTTCTCATAGGTCTGCTCACCCGTAAGAGAGAAGTCGATGCCTACCTCGGCAGGATCGCTCTCGGAGGTGGGTGCGGCAGAGTAGATCTGATAGGTCTTCTGATCGCCCGAAACCGTGAACACAAGAGTATAGGTGCCAACCTTGTCAAGAGAAAGCACGCCTACGTCCGTAGAGGTATCGATATAGCTCTCCGCTCCGTTCGGAGATGTCACCTTGACGCTGTCGATATTTGCCGTAATATTTATATTCACGTCCTCGCCGCAGAGGTAGTCCGAGCGGTCTACGAGAGCGGGACAGGAATATTCAAGAAGATTTGAAACAAGGGGGGTAAAGTCGGTGGAAAGCGTAATATCCGACTTATGGAAGTCGAAAGCAAACACTACCTCTCTGTTTCCAAGGGCGTTGACACCCGCCAACAGCATAGGGTTAGAGTCGTAGGAGAACAGCGTGGTGAACTGGGTGTACATTCCGCTGTACTTCACGTATTCAGAGATATAAATATCTCTGCCGACCACTCCCGAAAGCAACCTGCGCGCCTGAGTCGCGGTCGACGTGGATTTTACAAGCTCGCCTGGCTCCTCAAGCTCGTTGACGCCTCTGACACCGAAGCCCGAGTTATCCACGCTCTCGGAGGAGTTGATTAGCCAGACCGCCGCATCAGGCAACTGATCAGGAGTAAAGGAATGGAATACGTAAAGTCCGTATCCGCCTTGTTCCTGATATTCCTCGGGGGTGAGAGTATCCACGACAGAGTCGGTCAGCGCGTCGAACACCGCCTCAAGGAAGAAGGGTGTCTCGCTGACGATAAGAATGCTGTAGGATTCTTCGCTATTGGTGTTATAGCTGATAATCTCGTTATCTGCCGCAAGATCATCCTTATCTGTGATTGCAAGGCGGAAGGAATCGTAGCTGTTTACCTTACAGGTAAGCTCCACGGGAGCGCTCTCGCCCGCGGCAAGTGTGACGGTGGTTTTCTTAGCCGCCTTATCACTTCCGTTGATATAAAGCTCGACAGTAAGAGTTGCGTCAGAGGTATAGGAGGTGACCGTACCGCCTGCATAAAGTGTACCGTCGGTAAGATTGCCCCATACGTCGCTTATACCGTAATTTACCACATTTTGCGAATCAATGTTTACAATTTCAACATTTTTGCTACTCTCGTAATCCTTATCGGTGACAAAATACACGAGAGTAGAGGTGTTCTCATCAAAGTACTTCTGCGCGGCGTCAAGAGCATCTCCGTACTCGCAGCTGCCGTCGCTGCACTGAAGGTCGGAGAGCAGATCTATCGCCACGTCCTTATCCGACAGGCGCTCGTAGACCACGTCGGTGTCACCACCCACGGATATAAGGGTATAGGTACTGCCAAGGCGGGCGGACTCGATAGCATCCTCTATGTAATCCTTACCCTTATCAAAGCAGGTCTTGCCGCCGTTTACCGTATTCATACTTCCCGAGCCGTCGAGAATAAAGCAATACTCGCTTGCCGAATCAGGAACGATGAACATAGGACGGGCTATGGCAAGAGAGGCGAAAATAACCGTCAGGATCTGCAGAATAAGGCTGATAATGCCAGTAAGACCGCTGAGTGGATTTCTCCTCTTGAAGAATTTTTCACTTAATATCCACAGATACGTGGACGGAACCGTCTGTTCGTTATACTTACTCCTCAGAATGTAGATGAGGATAAGCAGCGGAACGCCGATAAGACCAAGCAGGCCGAGGGGATATAAGAAGCTCATTTCACTACCCCCATATCAGCGAATTTCTCAAAGAACAGCTCGGGCAGATCCACATACGCGGGCGCAAGAAGATATGAACCGCCGCGGCTCTCACAGTAGAGCCTTATTCTGTCGGTCACGTATTTCAGAGCGTCCTTGTATGCGCGCACCACGTCCTGATCTATCTTCTTACGGAAGAACTTTGACTGATCCTCCGAGTCGAAAAGGTGCATTTTGCCGCGCAGCTGCGGATTAAGCTCCTCGCGGGCGAGAACCTGGACGCAGAGAATATCCCTTTTCTGCTCTGCAAGGCGGTCGATTGCCGCCTCAAAATTCTCGTCGGTGAGGAAATCCGAAATTATTATTGAATAGCCATCGCCTCTACCCACGGCAGAGGGAGCTATCGCCTCGCTTATCTTTGAGTCGGAATCAAATTCGAGCTCGTTAAGCCTGTTAATACAGTTGAGATAAGAGTCCTTGCCCACCATACCTACCACGATCTCCTCAAGAGATGAGCCTCGGATAGCGTATATGGACACCTTATCCATCTCACATACCGAGAGGTAGGCGAACGCGGCGGCAAGCTTGATGGCAAAAACAGCCTTCTCGTCGCTGCCGTGATCCATGGATCGACTGGCATCAATATAAATTCTGGTATGCATCTGTCTCTCGTCGAAATAAAGCTTCTCATAAAGCTTATCGAACCTTGCATAAGCATTCCAATCTATCTTGGTGACGTCGTCGCCGGGCATATAATCTCGGTAATCTGCAAATTCACAGGATGAGCCCAGATTTTTGCTTCGGCGGTTGCCGCCAAACATTCCGGCCACATTGTTTTTGAGTAGCGTCCCCAACTGCTCAAGCTGGCTGAGGAAGGACTCGTCGATTACCACTTTTTTCATTTATTAACCCTTTTTAGTTTCCTTAACGATCAGTCCGATTACATGGTCAACGGTAAGTTTGTCGTTGATGGCGGTGTAGTTGATCTTGATTCTGTGTCTGAGAATAGGATACGCAAGAGCCTCGATATCCTCATAGGAAACGTTGTATCTGCCATCCATAAGTGCGCGTACCTTCGCGCAAGTGACAAGTCCCTGCGCAGCTCTGGGGGATGCGCCGTATTTAAGATACTTCTTTGCGGATGGAGTAGAGGTCTCAGATGCGGGATGAGTGCCCGAAACAATGTTTACTGCATAGTAAAGCACCTCGTCACAGATCGGAACCTGAGAGGCAAGCGCTCTCATCTCGAGAATATCCTCGCCTGTGACGACCGCCTCGGCAGTCTCCTCCATAGTCTTCTGTGTCATCTTAACGATGCCCACAAGCTCGTCATTTGTGGGATAATCCACGATAAGCTTGAACATAAATCTGTCCAGCTGCGCCTCGGGAAGAGGATACGTACCGTCCTGCTCGATGGGGTTCTCGGTAGCGAGGACGAAGAAGGGCTCGTCAAGCTTATATGTATCATTACCAACAGTCACCTTATGCTCCTGCATTACCTCAAGCATAGCAGACTGTGTCTTGGGAGTAGCACGGTTGATCTCGTCAGCGAGAACGAGGTTTGCAAAGATCGGTCCACGGCGGAACTTGGTTTGCAGTCTGCCGTTCTCGTCCTTTTCAACGATATTCGCACCCGTCACGTCGGAGGGCATAAGGTCGGGGGTGAACTGGATACGGGAGAAGGGCAAGGAAAGCACCCTGCCGAGAGAGCGGACAAGACGTGTCTTACCAACCCCGGGCACACCCTCGAGCAGCACGTTTCCGCCCGCAACGATAGCTGTGATAACTCCGTCAATAATCGCCGCCTGACCTACCACGTCCTTGGCAAGCTCGGTCTTTATCTTAGCGATCTTCTCGCTGAACATCTTAACCTTTTCGGTATTTATTTCTGTAATCATCTGTGACATTTTAGTTTCCTTCCTTTTTCTCGACACCCTTATAAAGCAGGTCAAAATATTTTCTTATGGCTTCCTTCTGCTCCTCCGTGTAAGAGTCGCCCTCAAGCCTCTCGTTCATTATTGCGTTGTATTTATCAAGCAGCTCGCCGTATTTTATGGGCTGTCCCGTAATGGGATCAAGCACGATATCGTCGCTGCCGTAGGTTGCGCCCGTACCAAGACCGCCTTCGTGGTTGCCGCCGCCTTCTTCCTTATCACTGCTTCCGTAGCTGCCGTCGGGGCGCTCGCCCGTTCTGACAAACTCGGGGCGCTCAAACTCGGGAACAGGAACGAGAAACAGACTTGCAAGTCTCGTCATCGTGTACTCGCCCGTAGCGGCGTTGATTCTGTTAAGCGAAATAGCATCGAAGAGCGACTGACTGTTTAAAGTAAGGCTTTGATTCAGCGCCTCTCTGGCGGTCGTGTCATCGTGATAGTCGATGGTTGCAAGGATCAGCGAAAGTCCGCCCGGATTTCCGTTGAAGAGCTTATCAATAGCCGCGCAAAGCTCATCCTCGGTATCAAGCTGCAAAATATCAAGAGATATCTTCATACTGTCAAGAGCGCGCTTCAGCGACGCCTTGCCGACGAGGGCATTCTCGTCCTCGCTTGTATCACCCATAAGCACCATCGAATACTCGGTAAGGCTCTCTGCAAAGTCGCCCCAATCGGGCATCGACCAGGAGCTTGCATCAAGTGTAACGGCAAGATGCTTGAGATATACGTTATTACTGTCCCAAAGGGAGTCAAGCGTTTCGGTCGCGGTGGACGAAGCGTATGTAATATCGCAGATGACCGCCATGCTCTTTGCGAGAGCTGCACGCATATCAGGAACAGTGTTGATGTTTTCAAGCTGGGAGAGCAGATCCCGCAGCTCGTCGGCTATTGGAGCACGGAACTCCTCCTCCATCTTTGAGGACTCAACGTATCTTATCAGCTCGTTAAGACCTGCTCTCTGCATATCCGAAAGCTCAAACACCTCTATCTCCTCAGGCGGAACGAAGTCACGCATATCGGGAACGATAAAGCCCGCCACAAGAACGGCGGCGCAGGCTGCAAGCACGGTGATATATATGGGTAAGCCTTTGAATTTATAGGATTTTACAGAAACTGCCGACAGCTTTTCCTCGGCATCCTCTCTCTGAAGAGCAACAAGCTCTCCCTCCTCGCCCTGATAGGCTATCATAGTCTGAACTCTCGCCTTCAGCCCGAATTCACGGTCAAGCTCCTCGGCAAGCGATTTATCCGACCTTCCTCCAAAGAGAAAGAGAACACCGCCCACGACAAGAGCAAGTCCCAATCCTATAAAAAGAGAGGATATAGGCTCAAAATCTATAACGGCAAGCTTTGTCAGGATGAGCCACACGCCTGCCGCCAGAAGTCCGACAGAGCTACCGACTATCCCGGCGCGAATTGTGCGTATCACGCAAAGCCGTCTTTTGAATTTTAAGAAATTTCCACTCATAGTTAGTCCTTTCTAATAAACAATATTATAATTATAGCACAACGGCTTTTGTGTTGTCAATAATTATTTTATTTTCGCGAAAATATGAATAAATTGTTTCGGGCGGCGGGAGATGTGCCGATAATTTTACATTTTCCGCTATTTCCCTATTGACAAGAGCCTTAACGAGTGATATAATTTAATCGCGAACTCTTGTTCGCCAAAATGCGTAACGGAGGTAAAAATGAAAGAGCAATATATCGCTATAGATCTGAAATCCTTTTACGCCTCCGTTGAGTGCATTGAGCGAGGGCTCGACCCGCTTACCACAAATCTTGTGGTAGCGGACGGCGCGAGGACTGAAAAGACCATCTGCCTCGCCGTATCGCCAAGCCTGAAAAGCTACGGTGTGCCGGGCAGACCACGGCTGTTCGAGGTGGTTTCCAAAATAAAAGAGGTCAACCGACTGCGCAGATGGGCTTCGCCTGCAAGGCAGCTTATCGGTGCGACCTACGATAACCGACTGCTTATCGAAGATGGGCGGTTGGCAGTGGATTATATCGTTGCCCCGCCACGAATGGCGTTGTACATTGAATACAGCACCAGGATATATCAGGTATATTTAAAGTATTTTTCGCCCGATGATATCCACGTCTACTCTATCGACGAGGTGTTTATAGACGCGACGCACTACCTGAAGACCTACAAAAAAACGGCAAGAGAGCTTGCCGAGGTGGTTATAAGGGACGTGCTTAACACCACGGGAATTACCGCCACGGTGGGAATCGGCACAAATATGTATCTCTGCAAGGTGGCTATGGACATAGTTGCCAAGCGGATGAAGCCCGACGAGCATGGCGCGCGAATTGCCGAGCTTGACGAGATGAGCTACCGCCGCATACTCTGGGAGCATCGGCCGCTGACCGATTTCTGGCGGGTTGGACGAGGATATGCGAAAAAACTGGAATCCCACGGCATCTATACTATGGGTGACGTGGCGCTTACCTCGGTGCAAAACGAGGGGCTGCTGTACAAGCTTTTCGGCATAAATGCCGAGCTGCTGATAGATCACGCGTGGGGCTGGGAATGCTGTACCATAGCAGATATCAAGGCATACAAGCCTATGTCCCGAAGTCTGTCCTCGGGGCAGGTGCTGCACTCACCGTACGCCGTCAAGACCGCGAGGCTGGTGCTTCGGGAGATGTGCGACGCGCTGGTGCTTGATATGGTAGATAAAGGAATTGCCACAAATCAGGCTGTGCTGACGGTGGGATACGACGTGGAAAGCCTCAGTATCCCCGGGATGACCTACCGCGGAGATATAACCCGCGATCATTACGGCAGAGAGGTGCCGAAGCACGCCCACGGAACAGTGAATTTCAATCGACACACCTCCTCTACCGAGGAGATAACAGACGGAATTCTCGACCTTTATGACAGGATAGTAAACCCTGCCCTGCTGATACGCCGGCTGAATATCGGGGTGAATAATCTGGCGAGCGAGTCCGTGAGAAAGAGCGAGGGGAGAGCGGAGCAGATGAACTTTTTCACCGATTACACCGACGCGGACAAAAAAGCGAGGGAAGCCGAGGAAAACTACGCCAAGGAAAAGCAGAGACAGAGCGCGGTGATAGCCATAAGAAAGAAGTTCGGCGGAAACTCCATAATACGAGGAATGAGCCTTGAAGACGGAGCTACGGCTATCGACAGAAATATGCAGATCGGCGGTCATAAGGCGTGATGGAAATGCAAAATGCAGAATGCAAAATGCAAAACCTGAGCAGCGGTTTATTAGTGCTAACACAGCGCGGCTGCTCGGTGCATTTTTGCATTTACAAAAAAATGCTTGATGCATTGCAACAAATTAAGTGCAAAATTAAGGTAAATTTGATTTAAAATGAACGAAAAATACGAGAAGATAATAGATATGCCGCACCACGTATCGCTAACGCGGGAACCGATGCCGAGGTATGACAGAGCGGCTCAGTTTGCTCCCTACTCTGCCCTATCGGGATATGAGGAGGCGGTGGAGGAGACGGCAAGGCTGACCGACAGGCGAATAGAGCTTGACGAATACGAAAAGGAAAAAATAAATTCCACCCTGACCGACCTGATGCACTCCGAGGAGGTTCGGACGGTTTCTATTACCTATTTTCGCCCCGATGAGTACAAATCCGGGGGCGCGTATATCACCGTACGCGGAGAGCTGTGTCGCATCGACGAGCACATGAGGACAATTACCTTAGTGGGGGGATATACCATTCCTCTCGATAGCATAATTGATATCAGGCTTCACGGAGTCTCATCTTAAGAAACGAGGCAAAAACAAGGTATATGACAAGTTTAGTTTGCATTATTTGACAAAAAAACAGCGAGACGGTATTATCCGCCTCGCTGCTTTTGTGCTTTGTTATATGTATGTTTTTTAAGCTTAGAACGAGCCGCCGCCCACATTGCGAGAGCCTCCCGAGCTTCTTCCCGAGCCTGAGGAGCTGCTCTTCTGTCTCGCTGTTCTGTTGACGGTTCTATAAAGAAACAGATCTGCCGACTTGCTGATATTCATACTACCCGCCCTTACGTATTCGTGGGCAGTATAGCGTTTTCTCACAGATTTAAGCTGTGCCTTAAGAACAAGAGCCACAATAACGCCTACCACAGCACCGATTATCAACGCAGGAATCAAATGATCAACAAGGTCAAATCTGTAATAGCTGTCACATTCATCAGCAAACTCAAGAAACGCCTCCGCATAATCGCCGTCGGAAAGAAATGAAACGATAGAATCGGATATCTCGTCAATAGCGCTCGGGGTGATCACGTCAGCCGCGGAGCCGTTGCTCAATATACGATACTGTCTGTTCGACATAGACACAAGCAGAAGAATTCCGTCGCGGGTTGCGCCGTATCCAAGATCCATACTGTCATAAAAGTAGTTTACGTAAGCATCGGCGCTTTTACCGTCGGTAGAATCGATCGTAGCCACAACCACCTGGACCCCGTTCGCATGGCTTATATCGCGAAGGAGATCGGCAAGCTCGCTCTCCTCAAAGGAGCTGAGCAGATTTGCCTGATCGTAAACAAAGCTCTCCTCGCCCATCTCAGCGGCAAGGCTGCCAACCGACAGTCCCACAAACAAAGCGAGGGCAAAAATTATCGCTATAATACGTTTAGTCATTTCCGCACCTCCTTACAAAAGCCAAAACAGATAGCTTAAGGCGAGAGCTACGGCGCTGACCGCGCCAGTCACACCGAGAAGCCAGGTCCAGAATGACTTTTTATCCATAGGAAGATCGCCAACCATCTTACCCGTCTGTCCGTTCATAGCGAAATGATAGGTTTTGCCATTCCATTTCGTGTTCAGTATCCATACGGGATAAAGCGCGTATTTTGCCGTGCCGTTATGAAGTCCAATATTCGTGCTGACGGGTGTCACAGTATTATAGCCTACTACGGTGGAGGCAAACGCCTCTTCGGTGCTGCGCTTAATGCGCTCGTTGGCGCGGTCAACACTGCTCTGCGAGTCCACGTCGTATTTATCTGCGAGATAGCCCGACAGATATGCGGTCTGGAAATCAACCGCCTCGGAAATATCGTACGGCTCGATGGATTCCATTAAGGTGTCGTCCATCTTGGTCGAGCCGTCCACGGGAACGTTATCAAAGCCAAGTCCGCCGGCACGGATTACACTGTAATGTCTTGTTTCGGTATAGTTATAGTTGCTGTCGCTCCAGAAGCGGACCTTGGTTGCGCGGTATCTTACGAAGCCGTCCGCATCCGCGTTGAAGAGCCAGAAGGGAACGTATACTCCCTTGATCTCCTGAACGCGATTTTCGTCCTTGAATACCTTGGGAAGCAGAACCTTTCCCTTATAGTGCCTTTTCAGTCCCTCCATAGCCGCCTTTTTATCCAGCTTAAAGGGTATCACAAGATCGGGCTTCAAACTGCCAGAGAACTGTCCCATCATAACGACGGGATTGCCGCAGAAGGGACACTCGGTAGCTCCCGTGGTTTCGTCACAAACGATCTCGCCGTCGCAGGAATTACAGCTATAAACGCGAAGATCCTCCTCCTCGCCCGACTGCCATTCGCTACCCGCAGAAGCATCCCAATTCATATTGTCCTCGGGCTTCTGCTTCAGCACCTCATCGTATTCCTTCAAGGTCTCGGTCTCAAACTCGGTGCCGCAATAGGGGCACTTCATCTTCTGCAGGTTGCTGTCGAACTCTATCGCTCCGTCACAGCAAGGACATTTATACTGATGTATTACTGACAAAAAAGATCACTCCTTTCGGTCTTTTTGTAGTATTGTTTAGATTAAGTCGCCGTTATCAAAGGGATCGCCGCACTCGGGGCAGAACTTAGGTGCCTTCGTAGGATCGGCAGGCTGCCAACCGCACTTATCGCACTTGTACTGAGGAATGCCTGCGGGCTTCTTTGCTCCGCAGTTCTGACAGAACTTACCCTTATTTACAGTGCCGCAGGAGCAGGTCCAGCCGTCAGCGGCAGGCTTGGGACTGCCACACTCGGGACAGAACTTGCCTGTTGCGGTTGCGCCACAGCTGCATCTCCAACCGTTAGCCTCGGGCTTCTTTGCGCCGCATTCGTGGCAGAACTTGCCCGTTGCAATCGCACCGCAGCTGCATCTCCAGCTATCAGCCGCGGCCTGTGACTGTGCCTGCTGAACGCCTGCGTTATAGAAGCTCTGCGCAGCGTTGAAGCCGCCACCCATAGCTCCGCCTGCCATGCCCATACCGATAAAGCCGTTCATAGCGCCGGCTTCATTGCTTGCAGCCTTTTCCATAGCGCTGGCGGTTGCGTCGGTCATACGGCCCGCCTGCATGAATGCGTTGGAGCCGAGGGTTGCCGCATCCTCCATCTGCTGAATCTTCTGCATATCCTCGGGATTGAGGGTGATGGGGTTAAGGGCTATCTTCTCAACGCTGATACCGCGGGACTCTACCCACTCTGCCGCGAGGGCATCGTTCATAGCCGCTTTAAGCTCGTTTACCCTTGCGGGAATCTGGGCGGGACGAAGCTCAAGCTCTGCAAGAGCGCCAAATGCAGGCTGAAGAGCCGAAATGAACTCCGCTCTCATCTGCTCGTCGATCTGATCTCTGGTGAATGCATACTCTACGTTGCCGCAAACCTTGGTGTAGAAGAGCACAGGGTTGGTGATAACGTAGGAATAAACGCCGTTGCAGCGCACGTTTACGGTGCGGCTCATGCCGAGGCGCTTGTTGATAACCTCAAAGATGATGGGGCTGGGTGTACCGAACTTATTGCCCATTATCTCCTTCGTGTTGAAATAATAAACTCTCTGGTCCTTGCCTGTATCTCCACCGTAAGTAAAGCGCTTGCCGATAGTCTTGAAGGTATCAACAAGGCTCTTTCCGAACTTGCCTGCGAAAATCGAAGGCTCGGTGGACTTGTCATAGGTATACTCACCGGGCTCGGCGCAAACCTCGACAACCTTTCCCTGCTCTACGATGATCATACACTGACCGTCTGCAACGGCAATGCCCGATCCGTTAGAAATAATGTTGTCACTGCCCTTGGTGTTGGAGCTACGTCCTGAAACTCTTTTCTGTCCCTTAACGACCAAGGTGTCCATATCCAATGCATCGCAATAGAAGAATTCCTTCCACTGATCTGCCAGCACGCCGCCAAGCGCGCCAATGCCTGCTTTAATAAGTCCCATAGTAATTACTCCTTTTAAAAGTTTTTGTAAACTAATTATAGCATTTTATGATGGATATTGCAAGTATTTTGATATTTCTTAATAAAAAAATAAAGCCGAAGTAAAAACTTCGGCTTTTGGCAGGGGCGGAAGGACTCGAACCCACGACCCATGGTTTTGGAGACCAGTACTCTACCAACTGAGCTACACCCCTATGCACCCGTATATTATACTAAACTTTTTTTCTTTTGTCAAGGGCTTTTTAAAATTTTCTTTTAAAGTATATTTCTTATGCTTGAGAATTGATTTTAAGCAAATCTTGTGATATAATATATAACAAAACAAACATAAAGGACGAAATAGATATGATTTCAAAAGAAACTATTGAGATCGTGACAGGCTTTCGCGACGAGCGGGACTGGGCGCAGTTTCACAATCCTAAGGATCTGGCGCTGTCCATAAGCCTTGAGGCAGCGGAGCTGCTGGAGGTATTCCAGTGGAGCGGTGACGATCTTATATGCGAGGACAAGCTTGACAAGATAAAGGAGGAGCTTGCCGACGTGCTTTGCTACTCTATCCTTATGGCAGACAGATGCGGTCTTGATATGGACGAGATCATCCGCGAGAAAATGAAGAAAAACAGTGCTAAGTACCCAGCCGAGCTATCCCGCGGTCATAAGGAAAAATACACCGAGCTTAAGGATCACGATAAGAAGGAGCAATAAAATGGAACTCAAATTGCTCATTCTTCTGCCGACGGTTATCAGCACGGGTTATTCGGTGCGGTGAATATTATTCTGCTTGCGCCCACCCATATCAGTATACTGCTTGAGTACAGTCATCCACCGCTTACAGAGAGAATATCTGCCGTAGAAAAGCTATTAAACAAGGAGAAATTCAAATAATGAAAACAAAGGTTTACTTTTCAAGAATAATAACACCCGAAAAGGTGCTTGAGCTTTACAAGCTCCTCGGCAAAGATCTGCCGGGAAAGATTGCTATCAAGGTGCACTCGGGCGAGAAGGGCAATCAGAACTTCCTGCGTCCCGATTTCTGGAAGAGCGTGGTAGATCACGTTGGAGGCACGGTGGTTGAGTGCAACACCGCCTACGAGGGAGAGAGAAACGTGACGAAAAAGCACGTAAAGCTCTTTGAATACCACGGCTGGACCAAGTACTTCCCCCTCGATCTGCTTGACGCCGAGGGTCCTGACCTTGAGCTTGCAATTCCGGGCGGAAAGGTTATAAAAAAGAACTACGTCGGCAAAAATATACAGAACTACAATTCTATGCTCGTGCTTTCCCACTTCAAGGGACATCCTATGGGTGGCTACGGCGGCGCGCTGAAGCAGCTATCTATCGGTGTGGCTTCTTCTTTCGGCAAAGCATACATTCACGGCGCCGGCGTGCCCGAGAATATCTGGACCGCAGACCACGACTCCTTCCTTGAAGCTATGGCAGACGCGGCAGGCTCGGTTGTAGAGTACTTCAAGGGAAATGTTGTTTACGTTAACGTAATGAAAAATATGAGCGTTGACTGCGATTGCTGCGCGGTTGCCGAAGATCCCTGCATTGCAGACATAGGTATTCTCGTTTCTGACGATCCAATTGCCATTGATCAGGCTTGTATCGATCTTGTTTACGCTTGCTCCGATCCGGGCAGACCTCATCTACTCGAACGAATAGAATCAAGAAACGGTGTACACACCATTGAGGCGGCGGCAGCCCTGGGCTACGGAAGCCGTGAATACGAGCTTATTGAAGTTGAATAAAATTCATCTTGACATAACGGAATATTTGTTGTAAAATATATTTATCTCAGCATTCCTATAAAGAACAGGAGAATCAATATGCAGTTTGATGATATCTACACCATAACCACCAGAAGACAGAACTTGCCTCTGCGTGTGAAAAGAGGACATTTTGCCACCAGCCATAGCCATATAAATTACTTTATTGACGTGACGATGCAAAAGACGCGTCTTTCTGAGGCGAAGGCGGTTGCTGAGGAGATACTCTCCTATTATCAGTCGACTACCGTAATCGACACCATACTCTGCCTTGACGGAATGCAGGTGGTCGGCACATGTCTTGCTGAAGCGCTGACGAACAACAACTTTATGAACCTTAACGCCCACCAGACTATATACGTTGTCACTCCCGAGCATACTGCGGGCAGCCAGATCATTTTCCGCGACAATATTGCTCCCGCAATAGCAGGCAAGAACGTGCTTATCCTCGCGGCATCGGTGGTCACGGGATATACAGCAAAGTCGGCTATTGAGGCGATTACCTATTACGGCGGTTGCGTGGCCGGAATTTCGGGCATATTCGCAACAGTTGACAGTTATATGGGCTACCCCGTAGTATCCGCATTCAACCCAAACGATCTTCCCGGATACAGCTCGTTTACTCCCCACGAATGTCCTATGTGCCGCAGAGGTGAACGACTTCAGGGACTTGTAAACAGCTTTGGTTTCTCTAAGCTGTATTGATAATTTAAGATAAAAAACAGCCAAAATGCAAACAATGATATGCATTTTGGCTGTTTTTATTTTGCCATCTGTTTTGTGTAGAATAAGTTGGATAACACGAACAGCATGGCAAATATTATGAAATACATTCCGAAGCCGTTTGTTAAAAACGGAGAAAAAACGATAGTACAAATAAGTGCTACTATGCTTTCATAGAGAAAGCTTTTGTCTTTTTTGATGATTGTGAAAAGCCCAAGGATAATTGCTCCTGCTGCCATACAAAGACGAAGCAGCATCTGTAAAAATGCTAAAAATTGTGACTCAAATAGTAGAAAATCGCCCGAGAAAAGAAGATATCCTTCAATAAACGCAAAGGCGGCGCCGATTATGATAACCAGGACCGACGTGATGAGGTTTAAAATTCGTGCTAAGGTTTTCATCTGAAGTTCACCTCTATAATAGCATCGCAAAGCTCCGACGTAATAAAGTCGCAAAGAAATACGCAGTTTGCTCCGTCCCTCTCCGCGAGAGTGTCGATAAGCCAAGGATTAATGGTCAATGCAGGAGTGCCCGCATAGGTGGGTGGGAAACCGTCGGGATAATAGCAGCTTGTAAAATTAAGAACGAGGGCGTATTCACCCGTCTCACCAATGGCAAGCGCAGACTTTATATCCTTGATCTTAGCTTCCGCGCTATCAACCCGATAGTGATCCTGAACGTAAAGCTCGCCAAGCTCGAAGGAGGTGGAGTCACGCCAGCCGTCGTATGCGGGGATGCCAACGGTGGAATTGTACCTTGAAATGACGTGCAGCCTTCCCCTCGCCTCGCCTACGGTTTCGGGCAAAGAGCACTCTCTGCTTACGTTATCGTATGCGGCTAGCATTTCTTCAAGCTTCTCCGAGAAGCTTACGCTCGAGCCAACAGGATCGTTGTCCTCCTTAAAGGACACTATGAGAAACTCAGTGGGATTTTCCCTGAGAAATTCGGTCATCTGGCGAAGAACGTCGGCAAAGGAGGTTCCCTGATCAACGAAGCTGTGAACCACCACAAGCTTGTTATTTTTTAGCTGAAGTCTCACGTCAAAGAATCGCACTCCAAGCTCCAACTGCTCTTCAATCGTGAGCGACTGACACTTGCCAGACAGGTCGGCAATCGAGTGAGTTGCGCCCGAATCGTGCGTGCCGGGAATAGACAGAGTGTTAATGCTTCTATCGTCATCAAGCTCTGCCATCCAGTCGCTTCTGTCCTGCCCTGCCTGCTGTAGCGGTAAAACCGCGATCAGAGATGCAAGGCATATTGCCACGGCTACGGCGATGAAAATAATATTTTTCTTATTCATTTTTACCTCCGCAGAGAAGATTGTGTCGGGTAAGCATCGCGATGTATATGCTCTCGGGAATCTCAAGATTTCCCTTGCCCGTACCGAGACTGACGTCGGGCTTTACGAGTCCGTGAAAATCGCTTCCGCCGCTCTCAAGCAAACCGAATTCTGCCGCTATCTGCTTGGCAATAGCTATGGTTTCATCCGAGTAGGATGAGTGTATCGTTTCAATGCCAGCAAGGCCTGCTCCGATAAGGACGGGGAGAATTTCTCTCAGTCTTTCGGGGCTTACCTCCTTCAAGGGATGGGCAAGCACGGGTACGGCTCCTATTTCTTTCAAAAATGCGATTGCATCTGTCAGCTGAAGTCTTGACGGCGGTGTATAAAGACCGCATTTTTCATCAAGAACGCACGCAAATGCCTCTCTTACCGAGCTGAAATATCCGTTTTTTACAAGCTCGGCGGCGATATGGGCACGGTTGGCGTTGCCCTTGACGTTTCTCGCTTTGACCGCTGAAAAGTCTACGTGGTAACCCCGCTCGCCAAGCTTATTACAAAGGTCGATATTGCTCTTTTCCTTCAGCTTGATAAACTCGGTGCAGAGACTCTCCACCTTGTCATAATACTCAGGGTTAATAAACAGACCGAGCAGGTGAAACTCCTTGCCCTCATACTCGGTGGAAAGCTCGGTTCCGCCTATGGCGGTGACGCCCTCCCTCTCTGCCGCTCTCAAAAATTCGGGAAGCCCCGTCACGGTGTTGTGATCGGTCAGGGCAATTATTAAATTCTTTTCCTTTGCCGCGAGGGCAAGCTCGGTGGGGGTATAGCTTCCGTCCGAGTGGTTGGTATGGGTGTGCAGATCGCAAAGCATTGTTCTTCCCTCCTGCTATTCTTCCGAAGCCAAATACGGCTTGAGCAGCTCGGTCCAGACGGCAAGGCCCGTAGGATTAAGATGAAGTCCGTCGTCGCTGTACTCGCGGATGAGGTGATTATTCTCATCCGAAATCAGCGAAAACAGGTCGAGGTAGGTTGCGCCCTTTTGCTCAGCGAGAGCGCGTATCTTGGGATTAATGACTATTATTCTGGCTGTGGTATCAGCCAGCTTTATGTGAGAGTATTCCTCGATCTGAGAGTTCTGCGGGATTATAGACATACAGTACAGCTTCACCTCGGGCAGAGCCGAATATATCTCGTCTATGATCTGCTCGTAGTTTGAAAGGATCTTCGCCTCGTCTACACCACCGTTAATATCGTTTGTACCTATCATAAGCACGACGACTGAGGGACTTATATCAAATATGGACACCTTAAGGCGACGGAGCACGCCCGAGGTGGTATCGCCACCAATTCCGCGGTTATAGCAAGCGAGCGGCAGATCGGCATAATGATCGTCAAGAATATACAGATCGGTAATGGAGTCGCCGATAAAAACGATCTGTCCCTTGGACAGATTCACGTTTTGAGTCGCGTAGGACTGACATTTGTTGTCATAGTATTTCTGCATATCGGTGCGATCATCTACCTCGGCTGTCAGACGGCAGGCAAGGATTACCACCGAAACCGCGAGCAGTATGATTATCAGCATCAAAGCGGCGTAAATTATTATGTTTTTATTGTTTTTTATATCAGAAAGCTTCATTTTTCCTTTTCCTCGCAGCGATTTTCTTTTTGGTGAGGTCGTAGCTGATGCCGAGAAGCCAGGCGATAGTATCGTTGTCGCAGCTGCCGTCAAGAGCCACGGTGAGCCAATGGGTTTTGTTCATATGATAGGCGCGATAGATGCCCGCCTCGATGCCCGCTATCGATTCGATAACCTCGGGCGCACATTTCAGGTTGACTATGTCAACGCTTCCCTCTCTGCCCGAAATCAATCGGTTGTAGCCTATATTCATGGCGATGGCAAACCACTTTCCGCTACCCTCGTGACGAAAAACTCCAGTCTCAAAGTCCTCCTCAAAGGGATAATCCGCCTTTACGTTATAACTATCAAGCACAAGCGCTTCAAATTCTTCTCTGGTCATCTCGCTTCCCTCAAAAGCTTATTTTCTTTATTATATCATAGGTAGATCGGTTTTTCAAGAATAAAGAAAAAAACAACCGAGCTTTTTGGGCTCGGCTGAAAAGATAATCGGTTATTTGAGAACTACAATACTCAGACTAGTTCAAAGCGTAATGATGAATGACGAATATATAATTTCAAAAGAGGGCGTAATAGAATTCTTCGCCAGCGACAAGAGATTTGCCATGCAGCCAAAGTCGGAATGGAATAAGAAGGCGATAAAGTGGTTTATTAAGAAGATGTTGCGGTGAAGTGTAACGTTTGCGAATCATTTCACTTTCTCTGAATTGTTCAGCATCAGGAAGGCTAATAAATTCAACGGTTTTATCGTGATTTTCACGGACAACCCTTTTTATTCCGTCTAAAGTTACTCAGAAAAACTCTTTTCTTCCATTGACCAATTTAACTTTTTTATCTGAGAAAGCATTATGTAAAGCTGCTTCTAATTTAGGAGCATCATTGGAAAATATCATAGCATGTACATCAAATCTAAACGGAACAGAAGCGCCACTCAACTCGGAAATTCGGTCTTCCGGTTCAAGGCGTCGTGTCATACCAATCTTATATATCTGGACCAAAGGCTCCTATATTAGATATTATATAAACATAAATTTAGAAGAGAGAGCACAAAAACCACCGAGAACGGATACACGATCTCAACAAAGTATTACAGCAACGACAAATGCGGAAGATGTCCTTATAGAGATAAGTGTCACAAATCTAAAAATGGGTACAGAACGATTAAGGTAAACCAAGTAATACCGGAGCACAGAGCAAAAGCACTTGAAGCTTTAATGAGTGAAGAAGGAACGCTTCTGCGTATGAACAGATCTATTCAAGTCGAAGGTGTGTTTGGTGTGCTTAAAGAGAATTACGGATTCAGACGTTTTTTAACTCGCGGAAAGAAGAACATAGAAACGCAATTTTTCCTTCTTGCTTTTGCATTAAATATTGAAAAACTCTGCAACCGCACGAAAAAAGGAAGAATTGGCTTGGATTTGTTCGCTCTGAACGCCTCTTAAACCAATTCTCTGCGGAATTGTATAACTCTCAAAAACGAGGATTTTGCCGATCCTCTTTTCGTCATGCTCTTTTTTGCCTCGTTTCGAGGCTTTTTTCTTTATCTTGTGTTTTTTCGATCAAATGCATAAAAAAGAGCTGCCTCAAACACTCTTAAAATTGCATTTGAGACAGCCTCAAAATTTGGCGGAGGGTGTGAGATTCGAACTCACGCGCCCGTGAAGGCAAACGGTTTTCAAGACTTTTTGACAAATCCGACATTAACGCAAAATAATCGAAAATATCAGACGGTAGAAAACGCTGAAAACCCAGTAAAATCAAGGGCTTTCGGCGTTTTGTCTTTCCCAAAATCCAAAACCGTAGACGGTGCAAGAATTTCCGCTTCTAAAACAATTTCTAAAGATTTTTAGAAAAAGTTTTAGATAAATCCGCCCCGACACGCCCCGTGGCAAGCCACATTCTGTCCGCCAAATCCGCCGCAACGGATTAAGTTGTTAGCATCATTATACCACAAAGCAGCCGAGAGTTCAAGGGAGAACGGATATATTTCTTTTTTCTTCTGTTTGGAAAAAGTAATTACTTTTATTTGTAAAATACTATTGACAAAAGTAATTACTTTTGATATAATTATAATGCAATTATATTATGAGGAGGTGTAGCTCATTGTCAAAGAAACAAAATATCATACCTGACTATGAGTCTGTTACTCCCTTCTTGAGAGGTCAGGCTTCTAAAATTTTCAAAGAAGTTGCAGATAACGACAAGGTGCTAATTGTTCAGAAGCAAAACAAACCACAAAATGAAGTGAACCCAAAAGTTTAGACAAAATTAAATATTAAATCATTTGAGAATGAGCTCGGTACTGTACTGGGCTCATTCCTTTTAGGTTGAGAGAAATTCTCTCATTGTTGTAGTAATGTATGTATTCTTCCAACTTCTCAACGAATCCCCTAGGGGATTCGAATTTTTCGCCGTAATACATTTCAACCTTTAACCTGCCGAAGAAGTTTTCCATTATGCCGTTGTCCATACAGTTTCCTTTTCGGGACATACTTTGCGTAATGTTGTGCTCGGCAAGAAGTCGCTGGTATTCAGCGTGTTGGTACTGCCAACCTTGATCAGAGTGAAACAGTGGTCGTGCATCGGCAGGAAGTTTCTCAAATAATCCGTTTAGCATATCTCTAATTTGCTGCAAGTTAGGGCTTGTAGAAATAGAAT
>JAZNZI010000135.1:0-32057 GCA_045594865.1 Eubacteriales bacterium
TCACTTGCTAAACTGAGAAAGATCACCGAGGAGGGAGTTACCTTCAACTCGCATATGGACGGAAAGCGCATATTTATGGGCCCCGAGGAGTCTATGCGGATCCAGTCACACCTTGGATCTACTATCGCTATGGCGTTTGACGAATGCGTAGAGAACCCCGCACCCTATCAGTACGTAAAGAACTCTCACGAGCGCACTATCCGCTGGCTGAAGAGATGCCGCGAGGAGATGGACAGACTTAATGCAAAAGAGGGAACTGTAAACCCTCATCAAATGCTTTTTGGCATTAACCAGGGCGGTACTTACGAGGATCTTAGAATTGAAAATATGAAGGCTATCCGCGAGATCGAATGCGACGGATACGCTATCGGAGGCCTTGCCGTAGGTGAGAGCGCTGACGTTATGTATCACATCATTGAGACCGTTGAGCCCTATATGCCTGTGGATAAGCCCAGATATCTTATGGGGGTGGGCACGCCCCAGAATATCGTAGAGTCGGTTTATCGCGGCGTTGATTTCTTTGACTGCGTAATGCCCAGCCGTAACGCAAGACACGGCAACCTCTTTACCTGGAAGGGTAAGATCAATCTTTTAAACGAAAAGTATGCCGAGGACGGCAGACCTATCGCAGAGGAGTGCGGTTGCCCTGCCTGCCGTAATTACAGCAGAAGCTATATCAGACATCTCTTCAAGGCGAGAGAGGCGCTTGGTATGCGACTTGCCGTGCTTCATAATCTTTACTTCTATAACGACCTTATGCAGAAGATACGCGATGCGCTTGACGAGGGACGCTACGAGGAATTCTACCACACCTACGTAGATCTTCTTGCGGAACGCAGAAAGGATTAAAATGGGATTTATTTCAAGGCAGATAGAGGATAGATATAGAAAAGTCCTTTTTTCCAGGCACGATCCCGACGATAGAATCTACTACTTTTCTCACAGAGATTTTGGGGGACTTCTCAGACGTGAGTACTCCTTTGAGAGCAGTAAGGGATATATGCTCCGCGGTCAGTTTTACTTCTATGCGAACCCAAGAACCGATAGAATAATCATTTTTGACCACGGACTTGCCCCTTGGCACAGATCCTATATGCGTGAGATAGAGATGCTCTGCCGTCAGGGATACGCCGTTTATGCCTACGATCATACGGGCTGTGGCGACTCGGAGGGAGAGCACGTTATGGGCCTTTGCGGCTCGCTATGCGATCTTGACGATTGCCTTTACGTTTTTCGCGGCTTGGAGGAGCTTTCGGATAAGGAGATCTACATTGTAGGTCATAGCTGGGGCGGATTTTCAACGCTCAATATTCTCGCCTTTCATCCCGAGGTAAAAAAGATCGTTGCTATGTCGGGCTTTATTTCGCTTGAGGTAATGCAGAAGCAGGTGGCGCCATTTATCTTAGCGCCCTTCAGAAAGCAGATATTCGAGCTTGAGCGGAAGTACAATCCCGAGTACGTTTACTGCTCGGCGATAGACGCTCTGTCAAAGTGCGATACACCCGCTCTTGTCATTCACTCTGCCGACGATATGACCGTTAGTGCAAGGGCGAATTTTATGCGCCTTCAGCGCGAACTTGCAGGCAGACCTAATACCGAGTTTCTTCTTCTAACAGACAGGAATCATAATCCTACCTTTACAAAAGCAGCGGTTGAGTATAAAAAGGAGTTCTTTAAGGCGCTTGCCAAGCATAAAAAGCAGGGAACTCTCACCACCGATGAGGAAAAGGCTAAATTCATCGCATCCTACGACTGGAATAAAATGACCGAGCAGGATATAGAGGTATGGGATAGAATATACTCATTCCTTGACAGATAGATATTGTAAAAAAATGCTAAAATTTTATTAATCGTGTAACCTTTTGGTGCTTTTGTGTGTCTTATGTTATAAATACGAATAATATGGGGGAGAGTATGAGAAATTTGTCTATTTATTCACCGAAAATTAAGTTGATTTTGCTCTCGCTTATGCATCTTGTGACCGATGGACTGTGCGCGTATCTTGCTTTTGTAAAGTTATATCCGGATAATCCCGAAGGGAGCATATTTATTTTCTTTGGATATAACATTTTAGCGTTCGTAACCCAGTCTCCTGTAGGAATGATGATTGATAAATATAATAAGCCTAAGCTGTTTCTCGCGGTGAGCATTATTTCTATGATTCTCGGCTATCTGCTCAGTGATTTGTGGTTTTTGTCGGTAATATTTATTGGTATAAGTAATTCTATATTTCACGTCGCAGGCGGAAAGTACGTTAGCGACAAGAGCGGGAATGATATCTCGCATCTCGGAATATTCGTTTCTACCGGAGCCATTGGGCTTGTGCTCGGGCAAAGATATCTATCCTTCCTGCCCCTGCCTTATTTGCTCTTTTCCGTGCTTATTATTTGCGGACTTCTTGTGATTTTTTTCGAGGACAGCGAAACTAAGTCCTATCCGGAGGAATACGAGTCGAATAAAGGCGAAACGTATGCTATACTTGCTATAATCGCTGTTGTTGTGATACGCTCTTTTGTTGGAAAGGTAGCCTCGCCCGTCTTTCCCCTTTCGGGAAACATGTTTTTAGTTATGGCGATTGCAACAGCTCTCGGCAAGGCGGCAGGAGGTATCTTTTCCAAATTCATCGGAATTAAAGCTACCACATATATCTCAATGCTTGCCTCTGCGATCTGTCTGACGCTTGGAACGGAAAGTATACCGATATTTATCCTTGGAATATTCGCATTTAATTTTTCAATGCCCATAACATTGTATTATGCAAATATTCTTATGAAGGGAAGCGAGGGGTTTGCTTTCGGCACACTTGCTGCAGCCTTGATACCCGGATTTTTTATCGCTATGTCATTTACATATTCAACCGTTATGCGAGTAATCACAGCGATACTTTGCCTTATATCGATGCTTATAATAATCATTGTTTCAAAGAGAATAAAAAATGCTGATAAAAGCTTTAGTATTAACAGAAATAATTGAGTGTATAGCACTCTATTTCCTTAAAGAACGAGATAAAATACTATATGTATATTGGGTGGCGTTGACTGCATTTACCAACCTGTGTGCCAATCTTTATATTGTTCTTGTCTTTTCGGGAAATAATTTTCAGTATTGGTTGACGGCTGCTGTAATTGAGATTTTAGTCTTTATAAGCGAATTTCTATTCTGTCTTGCCTATACCAAAGATAAACTAAAGAGCGTTAAATATAGCGCTGTATGCAATATTTCCAGCTTTATTATTGGACTCATTTTCTTGCCATTATTTATTTAAGGAGGATACACTATGTTTTCGCTTGATGTCTTGCCGCCATCACCGTCAGAAATTCTTTTTTATAGATTATCCGAGGCTGAGTTTACAACGGTACTTTGTGTCATAGGCGTTGTAATTGTGCTTATTCTTGGTATACTTCTTTTTAAAAAGAAGAGATAATTTAGGAGGATATTATGTTTTTACTTGATGTTTTAGTTTCGCCACTTGCGTTGCTGCTTTATCCACCGATCGGTATTACTGTAGGTATAATAATTGCGCTGATAATAATTGTCACTATTCTCATAAAAAGGCGTTGAAAGCGCACGAAAAATCTTCTACATATGAAAAGGGAGAACCAACCGGTTCTCCCTTAGATTTTATTAATCCAATTTAAGCTTATCCCCACTACAATGACCGTCAAACATACCTGTCATATCGCAGGTAAACTTGCCGTCGTTTTCTTTGAATCCTATCGCGAGAAGCAGTCTTTCATCCGCGGCATCGCTGGCTGCCTCGCAGATATGCGCGCCGCACAGATCAATAAAGTTCATCGTCTGTCTTGCAAGGATAAACATTGCCTCAAAGTCGCCTCTCTCACCCGCTTCCTTAAGGTCAAATATGTATCCCACCTTGCCGATCTCAAACTGCGACATACCCATGATCTCGCCGCTGTCTATATCAAACATAACGTAGGCGAAGGCGTCCGCGCGGTATTTCACGCCGCACTCCTTGCATATTTCCTTTTGCTTCTCCTTATCCTGAACAGGTGTGATCTTAAACATTTTTTACTTCCTTCGTAGCCTTATAAAGATAATCTACCTCACTCTGCTCAAGGTATCTCCACTTTCCTGTGGGAAGTCCGTCAAGCTTCAGATTACCGATAGATACGCGGGACAGACGCTTTACCGTAAGGTCAGCAGCCTCGCACATCTTTCTTATCTGTCTGTTTCTGCCCTCGAAGAGAGTGAATTTCAGCACGGTGCCATTCTCGTCCTCGCCGGTTATTATAACGTCGCAGGGCTTTATCTTATAGCCGTCGATCTCCAGGGGAGAGGTGAGTATATCAAGCTGACTCTCGGTAACCGAGCCGCCAACCTTAACGCGATATACCTTGGGTATGGAGTGGCTTGGGTGGGTAAGACGGTTTTTCAGCTCGCCGTCGTCGGTCAGCAGGATCATACCCTCGCTAATCATGTCAAGTCTGCCAACGGGATAAACCCTCGCATCCACACCCACAAGCAGATCGGTCACGCACTTCCTACCTCTGTCATCGGTGGTAGAGGAGAGATATCCTCTCGGCTTGTTTAGCATAATATAGGTGTACTTGCGCTTCTCGTATCTTACGCGCTTGCCCTTGTATGCTACTGCGTCCTCGGCGGGATTTATCTTCACTCCAATAGAAGCCACGTGACCGTTGACTGAGAAGTTTCCTCTTTCGATCTCCGCCTCTGCCGCTCTTCTGGACATAAGTCCCGCATCTGCTATAAATTTCTGAAGTCTGATCTTTTCCATTATTTTCTCCGTTGTCCTGTTGTTAGTCAAATATAGATAGGATTCTTTCAAAAAATCCCTTGCTTTCCTTTTGGTTCACGCTTTCCAAGGCCACGAGAGGCACTCGTGCAACCTCTTCGCCGTCTGCGGTGTAAATGATCTCTCCAAGCTTTTCGCCTCTGCTAATGGGTGCAATTCCGTATTTAATAAGCCTTACGTGCTCGGTGATATATCGATCTCCCCGTTTTACGATTATATCGGCTCCGTCGGGATTTGCTACTGTAAGGTACTCGCTTTCGCCGTCAAGCAGGGGGATTTTATACATATGATCAAACCCGCGCGCCAGCGTGATTTTTTCAAGACTCTCAAAGCCATAGTCAAGCATTTTTTCGTGGTCGCTCCAATCGCTTGGCGCATCAAGAGTGACCGTGATAAAGGTAAGGCCGTCCTTTTCCGCTGCTCCGACGAGGCATCTGCCGCTTTTCTTCGTGAAACCTGTCTTGATTCCTATGCATCCGTCGTAAAGGCGCAGCAGCTTGTTATGGTTAACGTAGGTGCGCGTTCTGTCCTCGGTGGCAAAGGTTTTCTTATAAGTAGAAGCAATTTTCCTGAAGGCGGGATTTTTCAGTGCCTCGGCAGCTATGAGCGAAAGCTCTCTTGCCGTGGTATAATGCTCATCATCGTCAAGTCCGTGGGGGTTAGTAAAATGCGTGTCGGTCAGACCAAGCCTGAAGGCTCTGTCGTTCATAAGGGCAGAGAAGCCCTCGATGTCACCGCCAATATGGCAGGCAATAGCCACCGCCGCGTCGTTTGCGCTTTGAAGCAGAAGCGCGTACAGAAGCTCCTCCATAGTAAGAACGTCGCCTAAGCGCAGATAGGCGGATGAGCCTTCGGTGCCTATAGCCGAATCGTCGATCTCAACAAGCTCGCTCGGGTCACTGTTTTCAAGAGCCACGAGAGCGGTCATTATCTTGGTCGTACTCGCCATGGGCAGCCTTACGTCTGCGTTCTTTGAATAGAGGAAATTATCAATTTCAGGCTGATAAAGCACGGCAGACTTGGCACTTACCGAAAACCCACCGCTTTTATGCTCACCGAAGGCATATATGGTGAGGAAGGAAAATATAAACGCCACTATCAGCAAAACGGCAATATATATACTTATGCTGTTTCTTTTCATTTTTAAGATCCTTTTTTTCTTATCCTTTGAAAGAAAGGATTTTTCTATTCAATGAAATTTATGACAGCGCATTCTTTATTTTCTCAATTATCTCGGGAGACTTCTCGACAAGATTTACGATCTTGTCAATATCACCGACACCGCCGTTTATGTGTATAAGATTGACCTCGGCATCTCTGCCGACGGTTAAAAAGGCAATTGGTGTGATGGCAAGTCCCGTGCCACCGCCACCGCCGAAATTCTGATCGGTTTCCTGCCGACCTCCGCCGTAGTCGATGCCGCCGGTCGCAATTCCCATAGCCACCTTTGACACAGGGATAACCGTCACTCCGCTTGGCGTTGTTATGGCGTTTCCTATAACCGTTTCCATATCGGTAAAGCTTTTTATTCCGTCCATAGAAGCCTTTATAATGTCACTCATTTTATTCTCCGACATAGCTATTCCTTCCGTTTCTTTTCTTCGTTTATGCCACGCTTAAAGGTCAAAAGGGCGTAGATTAACTGATAAAGACGGAGCTTTGCGGTAATATGATATTGTGCTCCTGTGACGTCGGGGGATGAAATGATTGCATTATCCTCGAGGGCGAGCCTTTGCGTTTTGGTTTTTAGATAGGCTATCACGGCATAGATCAGTCCCTGGTAGCCAAAGGGACGGACGAGAGACATTCCGTCAAAGGATTTTATCTTGCAGGGCAGAATTATCCGCTTGATCAGTAGCTCGCATTCGCTGATTCTGGCAAGCGTGCCTGCAATCACGCGAATATATGCTCTTGTGCTAAGCTTCTTTTTCTTGTCCTCATTCTGTCGCGATTTTTCCTCGCTGATAAGATGAAGCGCCAGCAGGGGAAGATGGAACTGTACTCTTAATTTTTCTTCCTTTATCACTCTGACCCACACCTTTCGCGTCAGAATGAAAAAGAGTAAAAACGAAATAATCAGTCCGATCAGTACCCCTGCCATAGGCCTCCTTACATATCGTCGACTATAATATCGTCCTCAGCCGAATGCTCGTCCTCGTATGCCACAGCCTCGGTGGATGCGTTATCTTCGGCTGCTGCTTCCTCGGACTGCTCGGGTACGGCAAGATCCTCGTCGGAGATGGCGATCTGCTCGGTCTCCTCAAGAGCCTCGTCAACGCTGTCCATTCTTGCAAACATAGCCTTGATCTCGTCTGCCGTCTGGGGCAGGGCGTCAATGCTTGTAAGTCCAAATGCGCGGAGGAAATCGGGGGTCGTGCCGTAGAGCATAGGACGGCCGGGTGCATCAAGACGTCCCTTGGACTCAATAAGTCCGCGGTCGATAAGATTGTTCATAGCATAGGAGGAGTCAACGCGTCTGAGAGTGTCGACGAAAACTCTCGTCACGGGCTGATTGTACGCAACGATCGCAAGCGCCTCCATAGAAGAGGAGGAAAGCGAGCCGCTCTTTCTGATACCAAGCGCATCGCGTATCTCGGTGAGATAGTATTTCTTGGTGCAGAGCTGGCAGGAATCGGCGTATGTAAGCAGGATAACTCCTCTCGGAATCTCGGAGTTGTTGTAAATTGCCGAGTATTTTGCTACCTTTTCCTTGATTCTTGAGGGGGTGGTTTCAAATACTCTTGCAAGGGTTGCATATGTAATAGGATGTCCTGCGGCAAAGAGAATAGCCTCAAGCGCCTCCTCAAAAACAACAGCGCGCTCGCTCTGCTGTATTTCCTCGGCAGTTTCCTTGTTCTCGGTCTCTGCCGCCGCTTCATCTCTTATTATGTCACTCATTTATATTATTTATCCTTTTCTTCGTCATTTTCTGTTGGATCAGAGTCAAATTCGCTTTCTGTCGCCTGGTTTGGATCGTAGTCGGGGTTAAGCCTGAACATCATATCCAGACCGCGCTCGTTGTATTCCACCACATCGTCTATTACCGTCACGGTGGTGATAAGTATTCTGCGCAGCTTGATAAGCTCAAGTATACCCATAAATCTTGCCACGATCTCCGAGCGTGATTCAGAGTCACGGAGCAGGAAGAATAGCGATGCCTCCTCCTTTTCGGCAAGCACCTCGCACATCTGCTCAATCTTCTCCTCGACGGATATTATCTTGTGCTTGATAAGAGGATTTACAAGCTCGGTAGGATGCTTCTGAGCATCGGCGATCTTCATTCGTTTGAGAACCGATTCAAGAGCCTTGATCAGCATTCCCGAGTCGAGATTCAGGGGCAGTCCCTTTTCGGGTGGTATCTCGTCGGTTCCCTTGACGAATCTTCCCGAATACTCATCGTATCTCGGCTTCAGCTCCTGCGCCACCAGCTTTGCCTGCTGATAAAGCATAAGCGCATCGGCAATCTCTCGACGGGGATCGTTCTCGTTACCCTCCTCGTGGGGAAGAAGCATACGGCTCTTTATGAGCATAAGCTCGCTTGCCATAACGATAAACTCGCTGGCAACGTCGGGGTCCATTTTCTGCGCCTCTTCAATATATTCCATATACTGATCGCAGATAAGGGCGATCGGTATATCCGCAATGCTGACCTTGTTTTTGCTTATAAGTGTAAGCAAAAGGTCCAGCGGTCCTTCGAATTGATCGAGGCGATAAGTCACTTGTTCAATCATAAAAACGTCCTACTTTAAAATCAAACTTTCAAAAAGGGGATCAGCTGCCAGAAGCCGAGCATAAGGTCGGAGACCCAACCGATTACTGTACCGAGCATATCCGACAGAGAGAGTATTCCCGCAAGCCAGTAAAGCACGGGATTGCTTGCAACAAAGGGAATCATTCGCACGCCCTGCGCCGCATAGTCGCCGAGCAATAGCCAGATAACTACGCCGTAATATATTTTACGCTCGTATTTCATAATGGCAAAATAGGTCTTTGGAGGCAGAAAAACGTTAAGCAGCCTTGAGCCGTCAAAGGGCGGTATAGGCAACAGGTTAAATAAGCCAAGACCGATATTTACCGAGTGGAAAATAAAGAGAAACGTGAGCGTATTGTTGATTACGTGGTATAAAAAGTTCTTTGACTCAAAGGTCATATCCCTTACAAGCGCAAAGGTAAGCAGATAAAGAAACGCGGCAAAAAATCCGAGTATCAGGTTGGACAGCGGTCCTGCCGCCGCAGTGATCGCAAAGCCCTTTTTGGGATCCTTGAAATTTCTCGCGTTGATCGGAACGGGCTTCGCCCATCCAACGTGAAACAGCACCATACAGATCGCGCCGTATGGATCAAGGTGCTTCAGCGGATTGAGAGTAAGTCTGCCAATATTCTTCGCAGTATCATCACCCATTTTATACGCCGCATAGCCGTGACAGTATTCGTGTACCGTCAGAGCAATAAGCGCGGCAAGGGCGGATAAAATATAGTATATCACAGTTTCCATAAATAATCCTTTTCCGAATTAAGAAATTGCGTCGGATATTCTTCTCCAAACCTCATCCTTGCCGTCACGTGTCACCGACGAGAAGGGAATAACTTCTATTCCCGTACCGTTAAAATATTGGTTTTGCAGATCCTCGAGCGCATTTTTAAGGGCGGTCTTAGACAGCTTATCGGTCTTCGTCGCCACCACGATAAAGGGGATCTCGCGCTCAAGCATCATATTGATCATCATAATATCATCGTCCGAGGGTCCCGTTCTGATATCTATAAGCTGAATTACCAGCTTAAGCGCATCAGCAGAGGGGTTTTTAAGAAAATAATCCTCGGTAAGCGTGCTCCAGGAGCGTTTTGAGTCCATGGAGCGCTTTGCATACCCGTAGCCGGGTAGGTCAACCAGATAAAGCTTCTTGTCAACATTGTAGAAGTTTATGGTTATGGTCTTTCCGGGAGCAGATGAAACCCTTGCCAGCGATTTTCTACTCAGCAAAGTGTTGATAAGCGAGCTCTTGCCCACGTTGGATCTGCCCGAGAGAGCGATCTGCGGTCTGGGATCGCGTGGGAACTGCCTCTGCGCACCCGCGGTAAGAGCGATATCGCAATTATTGACGTTTATTTTCATTGTTATGCCCGTCCTTTTAAAAGTTTAGCGACAGAGAGCCGCCACAAGAACGTCGTCGGCGGTCTTACAGGGGATGAACTTAAGATGCTCTCTTGCCTCGGCGTCAATATCGTCAAGGTCGCGCATATTATCCTCGGGAATAAGCACGGTGCTGATACCCGCTCTGTATGCTGCGAGAGTTTTCTCTTTAAGCCCGCCGATAGGCAAAACCTTTCCGCGCAGGGTGATCTCGCCCGTCATAGCCACGTCGCGCTTTACGGATATGCCTGCGAGGGCGCTGACCATAGCAGTCACCATAGTCACACCTGCGGAGGGGCCGTCCTTGGGAATTGCACCCTCGGGGAAGTGAACGTGGATATCCTTGTCTTTATAAAAGTCGGGACTGATGCCGTATTTTTCTGCCACGGTGCGAACGTAGGAATGAGCGATCTTTGCAGATTCTTTCATAACCTCGCCCAGTGAGCCTGTAAGCTCAATTTTACCTCCGCCCTCCATAACGGCAACCTCTACCTTGAGTAGATCGCCACCTGCCTGGGTGTAGGCAAGTCCGTTTACTATGCCGATAGGATCTCTTTCCTCAAGGCGCTCGGGAATTACCTTGCGCTTGCCAAGATATTCTGAAATGTTCTTCTCAGTGATGCGAACGCTCTTTGCTTTGCCCTCGGCAATTTTCTTCGCGCTCTTACGGATAAGAGATGCGAGCTCTCTCTCAAGATTTCTCACGCCCGCCTCCTTGGTGTAGTTGCGGATAAGGGCGAGAATACCTCCGTCGGTGATCTTAAACACGCGTGCGGGAACACCGTTGCGCTTAAGCTGCTTTGGGATAAGATGATTTTTTGCAATATCCAGCTTCTCGGAGTCGTTGTAGGTGGAAATCTCAATAACCTCCATACGGTCGAGTAGGGGAGAGGGAATACCGTCGTAGCTGTTTGCAGTTGCGATAAACAGAGTATCCGACAGGTCGATGGGAATCTCCATAAAGTTGTCGCGGAAGGACTTGTTCTGCTCGGGATCAAGTACCTCAAGCAGTGCAGAGGTGGGATCGCCGCGGAAGTTAGAGGAGAGCTTATCTATCTCGTCGAGAACGATAACCGGGTTCTCGCTCTTTGGATTGATTATCGGAGTGACGATACGGCCGGGCATAGCGACAAGGTAGGTCTTGCTGTGACCGCGGATCTCTGCCGCGTCGTGCATACCGCCGAGGGAAACGCGGGCATATTTTCTGCCGAGCGCACGGGCAACAGATGCCGCAATAGAGGTCTTACCCACACCGGGAGGGCCTACGAGGCAGATTATCTGATTCTTTACGTCAGGGCTGAACTGTCTTACAGCCACGAACTCGAGAATTCTGTCCTTAACCTTGGTAAGTCCGTCGTGGTCGCTGTCGAGAATGTTCTTTGCCTCCTCAACGGAGATCCTTTCCTCGCTCTTGATGCCGAAGGGGTAGTCAAGGCAGGTGTCAAGATAACTGCGAATAACCGTACCCTCAGCCGCGCCAAAGGGAGTTTTTGAAAGCTTGGAAAGCTCTTTATAGAGCTTTTCCTTGATCTCCTCGGGCATTTTTGCTGCGGAAATCTTCTCGTCGTACTCCTTAAGCTCGTCGTCATCCTCGAATTCGCCAAGCTCGGACTGAAGCGCCTTTATTTGCTCACGAAGGAAGTAGTCCTTCTGATTTTTGTCAATTTTTTCGCGCACGCTGCGCTGAATATCTCTCTCACACCGGAGGATCATAAGCTCCTCGGCGAGAGCTACAAGTAGCTTTTCAAGACGCGCCTTTGATGTGACAGCCTCAAGTACCGTCTGCTTATTTTTATAGTCGATAATTGCCGAGGATGCAACAAAATCGGCAAAGTACCCCGGAGACTTGATGGCTTCTGCGGCAATTCTTATCTCCTCGTCAAAATTAGGATGCACCTCGACCATCTGTCTGAGCATATTGTTGGCCTCAAGCATCAGCGCCTGAAGCTGCTCGTTCGGCTTGAAGCTCTGTCTTTCCTTCTTAGCGATAACCGAAGCAATAAGGTATCCGCTCTCCTCGTGAACGGGACCGATCTTCGCTCTGTAAAGTCCCTCGAAGATTACCGACAGATTTCCGTGGGGATTCTTAACCACGTGCTTTATCTCTGCCACAACACCCATACGGTACAGATCCTCGTCCTTAGGCTCCTCGCAGGAAATATCCTTTTGCGTTACCAGCAGCACTCTTGCGTCGTGCATAGTTGCCGCGGCGGTAAATGCCTTAAGCGACATAGGTCTTACTATTTCTATGTTTACCTGTACAGCAGGGAAGCCGACCAGTCCGCGCAGTGGGATCAAGGGCAGCGTCATTTCTTCAAATATATCTATTCTATCAGACATTTTATTTTACCTTTCTTCGCCTTTGCAGCGGGGAACACCCGATAATCTCATATAAATCCAACCGAAATCCGCATCAGCGCATACAAAATCAGTATATTATAACATAAATAAAAGGAAAAGTCTATAGTTTTAATAAATTTAACAATAGATTTAAAAATACTTTACTTCTTTCAATATTATTTTACTTATTTTAAATTGACTATCATAAATAAATGTGCTATAATAATTAAATAGAAAAATATGGCCATTTGGCAGATGGGAGGCGCTTCTATGAGAATACTTGGTATTGACCCTGGACTTGCTATCGTGGGTTGGGCTGTTCTTGACAGCAATCGGGGTCAGCTTCGGCCTGTTGCATTCGGCGCAATTACCACGCCCGCGCACACCTCGGTGGAATCTCGGCTTCTTACTATAAAGACCGATCTTGAGAGCATAATAGACAAGTATCATCCCGACGAGATGGCGATAGAGGAGCTTTTCTTCAACACAAACATTACCACGGGTATTACGGTTGCAGAGGCGCGCGGAGTTATTCTTTGCACCGCTCAAGCCAAGGGCTTGAAGATCAGCGAATACACACCCCTGCAGGTAAAGCAGGCGGTGGTCGGATACGGCAAGGCAGAGAAGCATCAGGTTATCGCAATGGTCACCTCAATATTGAAGCTGAAAAAGCCGCCGAAGCCCGACGATACCGCCGATGCGGTTGCTATTGCCATCTGCCACTCACAGTGTGCAGGCTCGGCAATCGGAAAATACTTTAATCAAAGATAGGATAGAATTATGTGGTTAGCAGATAATTGGAAAGACTATACAGTAATAGATACCTCCTCGGGCGAGAAGCTTGAAAGGTGGGGAAAGTACACCCTCATTCGTCCCGACCCCCAGGTGATTTGGAAGACAGATAAGAAAAATCCTCTTTGGCGCACCGCTGATGCAAGCTATAAGCGCAGTCGCTCGGGCGGAGGCGCGTGGAGTGATAACAAGCTTCCCGAGAGCTGGGTGATCTCATACCGCGACCTTTCCTTCCGCATTAAGCCGATGGGCTTTAAGCATACGGGTCTTTTTCCCGAGCAGGCGGCAAATTGGGATTGGTTTAGCGATCTGATCAAGAACGCAGAAAGACCTATCAAGGTGCTTAATCTTTTTGCATACACAGGCGGTGCAACCGTAGCAGCAGCCAAGGCGGGCGCGCAGGTCGTTCACGTCGACGCGGCAAAGGGCATGGTTGCGGCGGCGAAGGATAACGCAAGGCTTTCGGGACTTGCAGATGCGCCTATCAGATATATCGTTGACGATTGCAAGAAATTTATCGAACGTGAGATCCGTCGAGGAAATAAGTACGACGGTATAATTATGGACCCTCCTTCCTATGGCAGAGGCCCTACGGGAGAGGTGTGGAAGATAGAGGAGAATATCGACGAGTTTGTTGCTCTTACTGCAAATCTTCTCTCGGATGAGCCTATCTTCTTCCTCCTTAATTCCTATACCACAGGTCTTTCGGCATCAACGATGAAGTACATAACGTCGGTACGTCTTTTATCAAAAAGAGGGGGATATTCCGAGGCAGACGAGCTTGGATTACCTGTTGGCGACTCCGGACTCGCACTTCCTTGCGGCTCCAGCGTACGCGTGACCTTCAAAAAATAAGATAGGAAAAAATAATGAAAGATTATATTATTAAAACCGAAAATCTCGGCTTTACCTATGAGGATTCCGCAGAGGAAAATTCATCCGAGATTCCCGCACTCATCGGGGTTAATATAAATATTGAGCGGGGCGAGTACGTTGCTATCCTTGGTCACAACGGCTCGGGTAAATCCACCCTCGCTAAGCTCTTAAATATGATACTTGCGCCTACCGTGGGAAAAATATATATCGACGGCACCGATATTACCGCCGAGGATTTCAGCGAGGATGACGTTTTCGACATCCGCCGCAAGATTGGTATGGTGTTCCAGAATCCCGATAATCAGCTTGTAGCTACTATCGTGGAGGAGGATGTTGCCTTCGGCCCCGAGAACCTCGGACTTCCTCGCGAGGAGATACGCAGACGGGTCAATTCCTCGCTTGCTCTCGTTGGTATGACCGAGTATGCCCGCCACGCACCTCACAAGCTTTCAGGCGGACAGAAGCAGCGCGTTGCCATAGCGGGCATTATCGCTATGAAGCCCCAGGTTATTATCTTTGACGAGTCTACCGCTATGCTGGATCCTTTGGGCAGACGCGAGGTGGTGGATATTATGGAGCGCCTTAACAGAGATGAGGGTATAACCGTTCTTAATATTACTCACTATATGGAGGAGGCTGCAAAAGCCGACCGCGTTATCGTTATCAACGACGGTAAAATTGCCCTTGACGGAACTCCGAGAGAGGTGTTCGGTCAGGTGGATAGGCTTCGTTCTATGGGACTTGAAGCGCCTCAGGGCAACGAGCTTGTGCTTGAGCTGAAAAAGGCAGGACTTAAAATTAACGGTGAATCTCTCACCGAGGATGAGTGTATTGAAACACTCTATAAACTTCTTTCGTAAGATGAGGAAAGCAAAAAATGAATGATATTCTAAGAGTAGAAAACCTTTCCTACGTTTACGGAAAGGGAACACCCTTTGAAAAGGTTGCGCTTGATAATATCAGTGTCTCCTTTGTAAAGGGCAAAATCACAGGACTTATCGGTCACACAGGCTCCGGTAAATCCACACTTGTAAATTTGCTTAACGGACTGCTGAAGCCCACCTCGGGTAAGGTCTATCTTGACGGCAAGGATATTTGGGAAAATCCCAAGGAAATATCCAAGATCAGATTTAGAGTAGGCCTTGTTATGCAGTATCCCGAGTATCAGCTTTTTGATGAAACCGTAAGAGCCGATATAGGCTTCGCCCCCCGCAACCTCGGGCTATCCGACGAGGAGATAGAGGAGCGGGTTAATTTAGCCGCCCGCTTTGCAGGCATCGAAGCTGATATGCTTGATAAATCCCCCTTTGAGCTTTCAGGCGGACAGAAGCGCCGCGTTGCTATCGCGGGTATTATCGCTATGCGTCCTGACGTGCTTGTCCTTGACGAGCCTGCGGCGGGTCTTGATCCTCGCGGCAGACGTGAGATTCTCGGCAGCCTTCGCAATTATGCCGAGAGTATGAACGCCTCTGTAATCCTCGTCAGTCACTCTATGGAGGATATGGCGCATTATTGCGACAACGTAGTTGTAATGAATTCTGCCAAGGTTTATCGTACGGGAACTGTAAAAGAGATCTTCTCGGAGGCAGACGACCTTATATCCGTTGGACTCGACGTTCCTATGATCGCTCGGGTTGCGGGCGAGCTTGTAAAGCGCGGTATTGACCTTAAGGGTGAGCTTTATACCGTTGAGGGAGTTAAGGCGGCAATACTTGAATACGTAAAGGAGGGTGGAAGATGATTTCTGATATTACCCTCGGTCAATTTTTCCCTGGATACTCACCTATACACAGGCTTGATCCCAGGACAAAGATCATTCTTGCAACGTTGTTTATCATAGCTGTATTCGTGGCGGTAAATCCCGTAAGCTTCCTTTTGCTTACCGTGCTTACACTTGTGCTTATTGCTATTAGCCGTATTTCCTTTAAGGTGATATTGAAAAGCATAAAGCCTATAGTTTTTATTCTACTTTTCACGGCTCTTATTAATATCTTTATGACCAAGGGCGAGGGAACACCTCTCTTGTCATTCTGGATCATAAATATTTATGAGGAGGGTATTGCCAGAGCGGTTATGATGGCGCTTCGCGTTATTATTCTCATCGTGGGTACCAGTATTCTCTTAACCTATACCACGTCACCTATTTCTCTGACAGACGGTCTTGAGTCGCTTCTTTATCCATTGAAGAAAATAAACGTACCAGTCCACACCTTTGCAATGATGATGTCTATTGCGCTCAGATTTATCCCCACTCTCGTGGAGGAGACCGAGAAGATTATGAACGCGCAGAAATCCCGCGGAGCAGACTTCACCTCGGGTAGTCTCGTTCAGCGCGCAAAGGCGCTTATTCCTCTTCTCGTTCCGCTGTTCGTGTCATCCTTCAAGCGGGCAGAGGAGCTGGCAACGGCTATGGAGTGCCGATGCTACAGAGGTGATAAAAACAGAACCAAGCTTGTAAAGCTTGAATATCACGGCTGTGACTTTGCATTTATGTCGATTTTCGCGCTTCTCCTTGCAGGAATTATCTGCCTTGCAATTTTGCCTTATAATTTTGAGTCCTTCGGCATAATTTATGATTTGCTATTCTACAGGGTATAAGGTGGTTTTATGAAATATTTTGCAAAGATAAGCTATCTTGGCACCGCCTTTCACGGCTTTCAGGTGCAGCCGGGGCTTCGTACCGTTCAGGGCGAGCTTAACGCTGCCTTGAATCAGGCGTTCGGACTTCCTTGCAGGGTGACAGGCTGCAGTCGCACCGATGCAGGTGTTCACGCGAATGAGTTTTGCCTCACCGTTGAATGTGACGGAGGAACTATCCCTGCAGACAAGCTGCCTATCGCGGTAGCGCGTTTTCTGCCGACCGATCTTTCGCTTTTCTATGCCGAGGAATGCTCGGATGATTTTCACCCCCGCTATGACGTAAAGGAAAAGGAATATTTATACAGAATAATCAACAGACCGATATACGATCCCTTCGACTTTGGCAGAGCCTGGTTCTTATCAAGACCAATCACAGACGAGGGACTTCTGCTTATGAAGCAGGCGGCAAAGCATTTTATAGGTAAAATGGATTTTTCCACCTTTATGTCCGAAGGCTCTGACGTGGAGGATACGGTACGAAATGTGACCGCACTTTCTGTTGAAAGATGTGGCGATCTTATTGAGGTTCGCATTTGTGCCGACGGCTTTTTATACAATATGGTACGCATAATCGTAGGCACTCTTACCGAGGTGGCATTCGGCAGAATATCTCCCGACGGTATTCCCGATATTATATCATCACGCGACCGCTCCCGCGCGGGAATGACCGCGCCTGCCGACGGCTTGTTTTTAAACAAGGTTGTCTATTGATTTCCTCGGTTTCCACCAAAACAACAAAATAAAAATTTGCTCCGTGTGACAAGATTAGAAAAAGTCATACGGAGCTTTTTGTTGGGAGATAACATGAACAGACAGAAAAGTAAAATCAAACTTATAGCGTTTATTATTTTTTCCTGCGCGCTTGTTGCGGCAATAGTATTCGGCGTGCTTACGATTAAGGTATATCGTGAGATTAGCTTTGAGGGAGATGAGCGGCTTTTTGAGAGCGCGGGAAGCTTTAATTCCACCACCTTTTACGCAAACGGCTCGGAGGGAAATGAAGAATACCTACCAATAGCAATCGAAGCAAGCGGAGGAATGCGAAAGACCTTTTATTCTCTTGATGAGATAAGTCCGTTAATAAAGCAGGGATTTGTTGCCGTAGAGGATAAGATATTCTTTGAGCATAAGGGAATTGATCTGAAAAGAACGATTATGGCAACGGCAAATTATCTGTCAGGCAAAGATAAGGTTTTCGGCGCGTCTACCATAACTCAGCAGGTAATTAAAAATATAAGCGGAGATAATCAGATTAGCATCAAGCGGAAGATGCAGGAAATTATCCGTGCCTTTCATATAGAGAGAAACTACACTAAGGAAGAAATACTGGAGGTATATCTGAACGTAATTCCAATGAGCGAGAATATATACGGAGTTGGAGCGGCTGCCAGAGCATATTTCGGAAAGGATCCGTCAGAGCTTCTTCCCGAGGAGGCGGCAACACTAATAGGTATTACAAATGCGCCTACAGCGTATAATCCGTATATCAATCCCGACGCCTGCAAGAGAAAGCGGGATATTGTGTTATCGGTTATGTATGATGACGGAGTGATAAGCAAGGTAGAGTATGAAAAAGCAAAAAGTGCGCCACTATCTGTAATTGCAAGAGAGGAGAGAGAGGACAGATTTGACTCCTGGTTTGTTGAGACGGTAATAGATGAGGTGGTAGCGGATTATTCTGATAAATATAACGTTTCTTCCTCTGTGGCAAGAATGACCTTGCTTAGCGGCGGATACAAGGTGTATACTACTATGGATATTGAGGTGCAAAGGAAGCTTGAAAGCTACTTTGAAAATACAGCCAATTTTCCCGAGGAGATAAGAGATGGACTGAATTACGCTATGACGGTGACCGATGCAGATACGGGGTATCTCGTAGGCGTTATAGGCGGAGTAGGTAAAAAGAACGGAAACAGACTATTAAATCGAGCTACCACGCCTTACGTTCCCGCCTCAACACTTAAGCCTATTGCTCTGTACGCGCCCCTTATAGATGAGGGAAGGATAAACTGGGCAACGGTGTTTGATGACGTTCCGGTAAGCTTTATAGAGGATGGTGAAGGATACCGCGAATATCCGAGGAACTCGCCGGCGGTATACGACGGACTTACTACAGTTAAGGATGCAATTCGCAATTCAAAGAACACTGTTGCGGTAAGGCTTTGTAATATAAGAAAACCGAAGAGTGTATTTGCTTCTCTGAGAGATGATTTCGGCTTTTCAAGCCTTATCGAGAGGGATGGGGGACTTACGGATATTGCGGTTGCGCCTATGGCTCTCGGTCAGCTTGGCAGGGGAGTGTCGCTTCAAAAAATGACAGAAAGCTACAGCGTGTTTTCTGGAGAGGGAGAGTGGCGCGAGGCGACAAGCTATATTGCTCTCGTGGACTATAACGGTAAGCCTGTCTTAGAAAAAGAGCAGGGGAGAAGGCAGATTTTCAAAAGCACTACCGCGAGAATAATGAATCAGCTTCTGATGACCGTCACGGAGGACGGCACGGCTAAAAGCATTACTCTCAACAATAAAATCAATACCGCAGGTAAGACGGGAACCTCGGGCGGAAATAAGGACAAAAGCTTTATAGGCTACACGCCATACTATACGGCGGGAATATGGTGCGGATATGACGGCGACAGAGCCATCGGCTCTCTGTCAAAGAGTCATCTTAAAATATGGGACGAGGTGATGCATCTGCTTCACGAGGATATACTGAATAGTGAATACAAAAGGGAATTTTCAACAGATGGACTTTCACGTCTGCCTTACTGCAAGGATTCGGGTAGACTTTACACCGAGGTGTGCAGATTTGATCCTCGCGGAAACAGACAGGAGATAGGCTATTTTACCGAGGATAATCTGCCCGTGGGGAAATGTGACAGGCACGTGCTTTGTAAATACGACAGTATAACAAAGGCGGTTGCGTGTGACGGCTGTCCCGAGGAGAATATTATAAAGGTTGCTCTGATTTCGGTAAGCGACAGAAGCTTTCCAAAGGAAATTACCGTCACCGATGCAGAGTTCGTTTACCGGGATATAGACAGATATACTCCTCGCCCGCAGGATTATGACCTGCCGTACTTTGAATATGCGCTTCCCGACGGAGTATTCGTCGGCAAAAGCAAGGATAAAAAACAGTTTAATTCAAATTGTTATCTTCATGACGAATAGTTATTTACTTTTTTCCTCCTTTGTGTTAAAATAAGAAAAAAGGAGGTGTGACGCGTGACCTACGAGATTGTTTATTCATCGAGAAAAACTATATCACTTTGCATTAAAGATGGCGACCTTGTTGTCAAGGCACCCTTTGGAACGAAAAAAAGTAAAATTGAAAGCGTTGTTGCATCTCATCAAGATTGGATCGACAAGCATATAGAAAGACAGAAGGAGCGCAATAAAAAGTTCGAGGATCTGACTGAGGAAAAGATCGAAATTCTCAGAAAATATGCAAAACAGATACTACCTATAAAAGTGACGTATTTTGCCAATATTATGGGTTTAAAGTTTGGCAGAATTACCATAACGAGTGCAAAGACCAGATTTGGCTCCTGCTCGTCAAAGGGGAATTTATCCTTCTCATACCGCCTTATGCTTTATCCTGAAGAAGCTATCGATTACGTGGTCGTTCACGAGCTTGCCCATCTTGTAGAGATGAACCACTCGCCGAGATTTTATAAAATAATTGAGGCGGTTTTGCCCGATTATAAGGAGAGAAAAAAACTACTGAAGCAATAAAAAAGGAAAGCGTTCACCTCGCGCTTTCCTTTTTTATTAAACCTCAAGGGCGTGGGACACAAGTCTGTCGCCCTCGTAGCAGAGCTTAAGTGAAAAGAATCTCTCCTCCTTTTCCATAAGCTCAAAGAATATCTTGTCCCCCTCCCAGATTGGCAGAGTGGGAATGATCTCCTTTTTCACCCATTCAAGCTCGCCCTCATCACAGTTGTAGTCTATTTCGCCCTCGTATTCCGTCGCGGTAAACAGATGCATATATTCTGTTCCGTATAGGTCGGATACAAAGGTGATAATGCCTCTGTAATTAAGATTTATCACGTCGACACCGGTTTCTTCCTTTATCTCACGCCTTGCACAGTCAAAGGGTGTCTCGCCCTCCTCAAGCTTTCCGCCGACGCCGATCCACTTGTCCTTGTTCATATCGTTTATCTTCTTTATGCGGTGTATCATTAGGTATGCACCGTCTTTTTCTATATAGCAAAGAGTAGTGTTAAACATATATCCTGCCTCACTTTCTGAAACTATTTTATCATTTTTTGATGGAAAATGCAAGCAGAAAAATAAAGTATGTATATTTTGTTAAAATATACAAAAGCGCTTGACTTTCGTTGTAAAATGTGTATAATAGTTAAGAGGTTAATTATTAATGACTTAATCGTTTCAGAAAGGGGAAATTATGGCAGAATCAAAGCTTTCAAGAGCTATAAATATGATGATAAAGACCGATCATATGCACAGGTCGCTTATAGATTCACAGGTGGGTACGCTTGGTATTCACCGTACGCAGCATAGGATACTTATGCACCTTGCCTGTCACGCAAGTCTTCCGTCGCAAAAGGAGCTTGCTGAGCATCTTAACGTGACACCTGCGGCGGTCACCGGTGCACTTAAGAAAATGGAGCAGGACGGATATGTGGAGCGCACGCTCGGTCAGGATAACAGATACAACGAGTTGAGGATAACCGAAAAGGGAAGAGCGCTCGTCACCGAGAGTTGCAAGATATTCGGCAAGGTAGATGCTTCAATGTTCGAGGGCTTTACCGACGAGGAGCTTGACATTTACATCTCCTGCCTTGAAAGGTTGCAGGCAAATATGAAAAAACATTGTGAAAGGAAGACCAACCAATGAAAAGATGGTGGAAATATATAAAACCGTATCTTTCGTCCTTTATTCTCGGACCTGTCGGTATGATAGTAGAGGTAATCGGCGAGATGTTTATGCCCATTTTGCTTGCCGAGCTTATTAACCGCGCAAACGAGGGAGAGCTCACTATCGGCGGTAGTATTGGTATAGCAGGCACTCTTATCGTTATCGTTCTTCTTATGATGACGGGTGGCGTGGCAGGCGCTTACTTCGGTGCTAAGGCATCGGTAAACTTCGCCGCTGACTTAAGACGTGATCTTTATGCTAAGGTACAGCAGTATTCCTTTGCTAATATTGATAAATTCTCTGCAAGCTCGCTTGTGACGAGAATGACGAATGACGTCACCCAGCTGCAGAACTTTGAAAATATGCTTCTCCGTATGGCACTAAGAGCACCGGGTATGATGATCGGCGGTATAATTATGGCTATAAGATTAAATCCCAGCCTTTCGGTTATTCTTGCCGTGACGATGCCTACGATGCTTATAGTTCTTTTATTCCTTATCAGAATGGGCTTTCCCAGATTTGAGAAGCTGCAAAAAAAGGTCGATAAGCTCAATTCCACAGTGCGCGAGAACGTCACAAATGTAAGAGTAGTGAAGTCCTTCGTTCGTGAGGATTATGAGATAGAGAAGTTCTCTAAGGATAACGCAGACCTTAAGAATAGCGGAATGAATGCGGTCAAGGTGATCATTTGGGCTATGCCTGTAATGAATATCTTTATGTATGTTTCGGTTATCGCAGTAATCTGGTCGGGTCATAACATCGTGCTTGACGGCGGAATGCTCGTTGGAGATCTCTCTGCGTTTATCACATATACTACACAGATCCTCTCATCGCTTATGACTGTGTCAATGCTCTTTATGTTTGCTTCCCGTGCGCTTGCATCCGGTAGACGTGTGTGCGAGGTGCTTGATGAGAAAATCGATATAAATGACACAAATTACTCGGCAGAACACATAATCAGCCGCGGAGATATAGAGTTTAAGAACGTATCCTTCCGTTATTACAAGAATAGCGACGAGCCTGTGCTTGACAATATTAGCCTTACTATTCCCGCAGGCTCTACCGTTGGAATCATCGGCTCTACGGGCTGTGGAAAGACCACTCTCGTATCTTTGATTCCAAGACTTTATGACGTTGACGAGGGCGAGGTCGTTATTGACGGAGTGAATGTAAAGGACTACTCGCTCGTTAATCTCCGCGACGGCATCGGTATGGTTCTGCAGAAGAATCTTCTCTTCTCGGGAAGCATTGAATATAATCTCCGTTGGGGTGATTTGGATGCGACCGATGAGGAGATGGTCAGGGCGGCAGAGCATTCTGCGGCACATAAGTTCGTATCCACCTTTAACGAGGGATATGATACCTCGCTTGACAAGGGCGGTACAAATCTATCGGGCGGTCAGAAGCAGAGACTTTGCATTGCCAGAGCATTGCTTAAAAAGCCTAAGATCCTTATTCTCGACGACTCCACCAGCGCGGTCGATACCGCAACCGAGGCGCAGATAAGAGAGGCATTTGCCACAGATCTGCCAGATTGTACAAAGATCATTATTGCCCAGCGTATCAGCTCGGTTAAGGATGCAGATTTTATTATTGTTATGAACGACGGCAGTGTGACGGGCGTGGGTACTCACGACGAGCTGCTTGAAAACAATGAAGAATACAGCGAGATTTACTACTCGCAAATGGACAGAAAGGAGGCGTAATATATGGCAAGAAATCTTGAAGAACTTAAAAAGCAATATAACAGCGTCTCCCACGGTATGTCCCTCCGCGGTGGCGGACCGGGCAATAAGAACGGCGGGCGTGCAAAGGGAAAGCCTAAGAATATGGGTAAGACCGTCAGCAGAATTCTCTCCTACGTCGGAAAGTATAAGGGTTGCCTCGTTCTTGTCTTCGTTTGTATGCTTCTTACTACCGTAAGCTCGCTTTGCGCAGGATATCTTATTGCTCCCATAATCAACCGTATGGTTAAGTCTGATGCAATTCTTGATCCCAGCCCGCTTGAAATAATGGCTGATAAGGTTATTGCGGCCTTTGCTGATACACCGCTTATCTCCTCGCTTATGGTAAATACCGCTGCCGAGGTGACGGTATACGTTTTTGCTGCGCTGATAATTCTCGCCTTGGTTTACGGTATATCCGCCGTTGGAAGCTACATTCAGGGCAGACTTATGCTCTCGGTGTCGCAGAATTCTATTAAGACTATCAGGGACGATCTTTTCAAGGCACTCCAGAAGCTTCCCGTCAGATATTTCGACTCTCACCCTACGGGTGAAATTATGAGCCGCTTTACCAACGACGTCGACAACATCGACGTTATGCTTAATAACTCGCTTACCTCTATCGTCAGCGGTGTTATTTCACTCACGGGAACCTTTATCTTTATGCTTACCACAAATATTTGGCTCACGCTGATAACTATTCTTTTCCTGCCTCCGCTTATGTTTGCGGCAGGCACTATTGCAAAGAATTCCTCTAAATATTACAGCGCACAGCAGGCGGCTATTGGCGCCGTGAACGGATATATCGAGGAAACGATCAGCGGTCAAAAGGTAATCAAGGTCTTTAACCATGAGGACGAGTGCATTGACGAGATGAATTTGCTTAACGAGGATCTTCGTGACAAGCAGCAGAAAGCGCAATTCTGGGGTGGCGTCACAGGCCCGATTATGCACAATATTAGCCTTATATCCTATGCCATTACACTCGGCGTCGGCGGAATTCTAATCGTTACCACGGGCTTTACTCCCGGTGCGCTTACCGTATTTGCTAACTACTCAAAGCAGTTCTCTATGCCCATAAGTCAGCTTTCTCAGCAGGTTTCCACCCTCTTTGCAGCTCTCGCGGGTGCAGAGCGCGTGTTTAACGTTATAGATGAGACCCCCGAGGCTCCCGATGCTGAGGATGCCATTGACGAGCCTATCAAGGGACACGTTATTATGGAGAACGTCACCTTTGGCTATGATCCCGACAAGGTGGTTCTTAAGAACATCTCTCTCTACGCAAGACCCGGTCAGAAGATCGCCTTCGTTGGCTCGACGGGTGCGGGTAAGACCACTATTACAAATCTTTTAAATCGCTTCTATGATATTGAAGAGGGAACCATTACCATTGACGGTAAGCCCTTAAAATCCTACAAGCGCGATTTTCTCCGTAAAAATATAGCTATGGTTCTTCAGGATACTCATCTCTTTACGGGAACTGTGCGTGAGAACATTCGTTATGGCAGACTTGACGCTACTGACGATGAGGTTATTGCGGCGGCAAAGACCGCCAGCGCTCACAGCTTCATTATGCGTCTTGAGCACGGCTATGATACTGTTCTCGAGGGGGACGGAGCAAATCTCTCTCAGGGACAGCGTCAGCTGCTTAATATAGCCCGCGCGGCTCTGTCAAAGGCGCCAATTCTCGTTCTTGATGAGGCAACCTCTTCCGTCGATACCCGTACCGAGCGTCACATAGAGCGAGGTATGGACAGACTTATGAAGGATAGAACTACCTTTATAATTGCTCACCGCCTTTCCACCGTCCGCAATTCAAATGCCATTATGGTGCTTGAGCAGGGCGAGATCATTGAGCGCGGAGACCACGACGATCTCTTAGCTCAAAAGGGCAGGTACTACGAGTTGTATACGGGTCTTAAGGAGCTTGATTAATAATAACGAAAAAGCGAGCCTCACAACGAGACTCGCTTTTAATAATTTCATTTGTAGAAGAATAGTTTACGAAAGCTTAGAGAGCGCCTTATCAATTCTTGAGAGAGATTCGTTCTTGCCGATAACCTCCATAATCTCGGTTGCGCCGCCGGGAGTTGCGGTCATACCAGAAACTGCGATTCGTACGCACCACATAAGAGTTCCCGTCTTGATAGAGAGCCTCTCTGCAATAGGCATAAGAGCGGCGAAGAGGGTGTCGTTGTCAAAGCTTTCTACACCCTCAAGGATAGCTTTTGTTTCGGTGAGAACGGTCTTAACGATCTCGTAGTCGGCGATTTTGTTCTTCTTGTTGAGGAACAGCTCCTTTTCATACTCGGGCAGAGTGATGAAGAACGCCATTCTGTCGTTGATCTCGGAGAGCTTTGCGATTCTGGTCTTAAGCAGACCAAGCATCTTTGCCTTGTTGATATTTTCGGGAAGCTCGGTCTTTATAAATGGGGCAACAAGCTCGGTGAACTTCTCATCCTCAAGCTTATGGATATACTCACCGTTGAACCAAAGCAGTTTTTCAAAGTCAAAAACGGAGGGAGATTTGGAAACGCCGTCAATGGTGAAGGCTTCCTTCAGCTCCTCAAGAGTGAAGAACTCCTGCTCGTTATTTTTGGGACACCAGCCGAGCAGGGAAATGTAGTTGATAATTGCCTCGGGAAGATATCCGTCAGCAACAAGATCTTGGAAGGAAACAGCGCCGTGACGCTTCGAGAGCTTGGAGATATTTCCTTCGGCGTCCTTACCCATAAGGAGAGGAAGATGAACGTAGGTAGGTCTCTCCCAGCCGTACGCGTCGTAGAGAAGCACGTACTTAGGTGTGGAGGTCAGGTACTCCGAGCCGCGAACAACGTGGGTGACGCCCATAAGATGGTCGTCAATAACGTGGCAGAAGTTGTAGGTAGGGTAGCCGTCAGCCTTCATAAGAATCTGGTCCTGCAGCTCCTCGTTATTCATAGAGATATCGCCGAAGACCTCGTCGTGATAGCTTGTCACACCCTCGGTGGGCATTTTCTGACGAATAACAAAGGGAAGTCCTGCGGCGAGATTTGCCTCAACCTCCTCCTTTGAGAGATTACGGCAATGTCTGTCGTAGCCACCAAGCGCATCAGCCTCGTGAAGTTGCTCAAGGCGCTCCTTGGTGCAGAAGCAGTAGTATGCGTGTCCCATCTCAACAAGCTTCTTTGCATACTCCATATAGATCTCCTTACGTTCTGACTGAACGTAGGGACCGTGGTCACCGCCAACGTCGGGACCCTCATCATAGTTAAGTCCGGTTGTTGCAAGAGTGGACTTGATAACGTCGGTCGCCCCCTCAACAAGTCTCTCGCGATCAGTATCCTCAATACGAAGAATAAACTTACCTCCGTCGTGCTTGCCGATAAGATAAGAATAAAGCGCTGTTCTCAGATTTCCTATATGCATATAGCCTGTGGGACTGGGCGCAAATCTTGTTACTGTCATTTTATTTACTCCTTTTTAGGTATATCAAAAAATTCACATTTTATTTTAACATAAAATTAATATTTAGTCAATCTAAATGTGTAAAAATATTTGACAATCTATGATAAAATATGTTAAAATACATTTAACAAACTATAATCAGGAGAAAACCGAGTGTTCAAGACGACCTTTTCAAAATATCTTACCGCACTGGTAATCATAATACTTGTCAGCTTCATTATTCTGTCAGGTATCATCACTTCGCTTGTTAGAAATTATGCGTTTAGTGATACTGAGCAGAGATTAGATAAGGAAAGCTCTATTATTGTAGAGGTTATTAAGGCTGACGGAGTCCTCCCTATATCCCAAGAGGTATTTGAGGTTGCCGAGGCGATAGAGCCTATGGTAAACCTTAACTCCGACTATGACGTTATGATCTTAGACAAAACAGGTAAAATCATTCTGTCAACCGCTCACGAAAGTGATGATGATGAGCATAAGGTGGCGCTAATTGATCTTGAACGTGGCTTTGGAAATATAAATATTTCGGATTTCACAAGACGCACGGGCGAAGGCGGTGAGGTCAGCTATGTTTATAACGGAACAATTGGCGGATCACTTTCGGATCAGTATATGGCATTTGCCAAGCCTGTAGAGCGCGAGAGTGAGATCGAGTGCTACGTTATGACCATGACCTCCACCAACCGAGAGAGTAATTTCGTAAAAATTACAAGACAGGTGGTAATCAACAGCTCTATATGTGTTCTTCTTGCAGCCGTTATTGCTGCTTATTTTATAACAGAACGTATTGTACATCCTCTGCGTAAAATGACCAATGCCGCAAAGAGCTTTGCCAAGGGGGATTTCTCCGTAAGAGTATCGGTTAACAAGAGCAACGATGAGATAGCTGCCCTCGGAACTGCATTTAATAATATGGCGGATTCGCTTGAGAATCTTGAAAAAATGCGTAATTCATTTCTCGCGAATATTTCCCACGATCTTCGTACTCCGATGACTACCATATCGGGCTTCATTGACGGCATCAATTCGGGCGCTATTCCACCCGAAAAGCACGAGTATTACCTTGGCGTTATTTCTGCAGAGGTACACAGGCTGTCAAGGCTTGTTTCTCAGTTGCTTGACGTCTCAAGACTTGAATCGGGCGAGAGAAAGTTCAACTATACAGATTTCGATATTGCCGAGGTGGCGAGACTTATTCTTATCTCATTTGAGCAGAAGATCGAGGATAAGAGGCTGGACGTAGAGTTCTATTCTGAAAAAGATGCTATGTACGTTCGTGCAGATAAGGACGCTATTTATCAGGTAATGTACAACCTCTGTCACAATGCGATAAAGTTCTCAAGGGAAGAGGGAAAGCTCAGAATTTCCATCTCCAAGATCACCGATACGAAGATTAAGGTGACTGTTTACGATCAGGGACAGAGCCTAACTGACGAGGATGCAAAAATGGTCTTCGACAGATTCTACAAGACCGATAAGAGTCGCGGACTTGATAAGACGGGTGTTGGTCTTGGTCTCTATATTTCCAAGACTATTATTGATGCTCACGAAGAAACTATCGGCGTTGAATCCATCGACAATGACGGCTGCGAATTCTGGTTTACTCTGACCGAGGGAGTTCAGCCGCAGAAGAGAAAGCCACCGTCGGATAAATAAAAAAAACAACAAGCCGTGCTTTGCTAAAACGCAAAACACGGCTATAATTTTAGGCAGAATTGTTATTCGGTTAAATTATGCCTGTGATTGTCAGCACGGCAACGCCGGGAGTGGTTGTGACTACACCCGTTTCACTGTCGCGCGTGAAGGTGGCTGCAGGAACGGGAATTGCTCCGCCGATCGTGGTGAATTCACCCGTCTGCTCGTCGTAGGTGTACTCTGTTCCTTCGTTTAATAGTTCTCCGTTCAGGGACACGGTGATGCCCGTAAGAATAGGATTAAAGGTATCGGATACGGAAAGATTGTCTGTTGCCACTACTGCGGTATTTCCTGTGTTCTGTATGATAAAGGTGTAGGTGACCTCGTCACCGCAGGTGAGTGTCAGGGGATTGACTGCCTTCGCAATTGAGAGAAGTGGCTCATCTCTTGTGGGAATCTGTGCGCTATCGGTCAGCTCCTCGCATATGCCCTCGCCTCCCGCGGATACCGAGTTGAAAATCGAAGATCCTGCCGAAAGGGGAGCGAAGGAATTCGCTCTTACCTCATAGAGAATAATAACGTTTCCTCCCGCAGGAACGTCAATTCCGCTGATAACAAGCGTATCACCCGCTACAACGGTTGGAGCGGACTGCAGAACACCGTTCTGATAGTAGAGCACAGAACCGTCTACATAGGTTAGGGGAACGAATTCTGCCGTACCGCCTGTGAGAGTGTATGCTCCGAGGTCATCGGTAAGCGTAATGCCGTTTTTTGCTACCGAATCGGCGTTTACCAGCGTTATCGCGTAAACGATTCCGTCGCCGGGGCCGTAATCGGTTGAAACGGCTGTTTTGGTTAAGCAAAGCCCCGAAACAAGCTCTCCCTCGGTCACGTTAGAGTTCGTCACCCTGCCGGCAAAGGTGAGCGTTGCCTGATTATAAAAAGTTGCCATTTGTTTCTCCTTGTCTTTTATGGAGGGCCATTTTCCCTCCCAAGTGCAGTATATGAAAAAAGACAAAAAACGTCAATTTTATTATCATTTTCTCTATTGACATTTATTTAGTTCTGTGATACAATAACAAAGGCAATGCGGGCGTGGCGGAACTGGCAGACGCGCCAGACTTAGGATCTGGTGGATTTCCGTGCAGGTTCAAGTCCTGTCGCCCGCACCATATCGAGTGTTCATAACGAAAGTGATGAACACTCGATACTTTTTTGCCTTAGCTTTCAAATATTGTGTTGTTTGTGAGCAGGTTTTCTGCACCTTTTTCTTTTATACCGCTATTGCTTGGTAGGTTACGGAAACACCTTGTCTTGTATCGAGGGTGTGCTTTACTTGCGGTGCATCGGGTATCTCCACGCAACCGACGAAGCGGTAATGAATGACGATCTGCTGCACTCTCGACTTGCCCGTTCCTGTGATGTGATGAACCTCTATCTTGTCAATCAGTTCGTGGAGCATTGCGGGTGTAAGCGTTTGCATTTCCATAAATCTCCGTACCGCCTTGATAAAATTGTCCTTTGAGGTTTTCATTCCGTCAAGCTCGCTCAGACGTTCCCGCAAAGCGAGGATTTGTTTCTTCAAATCACTCTGCTCGGTATCGTTTATGTGCGGGAAAATTATTTTCCAAAATTCTTCCGAAACGGCTTCTCATACTGTGTCCGTTTCCTTCTCGAAATTTGCTTTTGACAAGATACATAACGCCATTGAAGTGATAGACCGTATTACTTTCGGGGATAAGGATGCGCCTTACGTTCTGTTTTGGGTTTTCTCTCAAAAAGACCGATCCTCCTTATCATCTCGTTTTCTTTGCCAATCTTCAAGTAGCTTAAAGATCGTTTCCGTTATTTGCTTCGGTGTATAACTGCGCGGGAAATACTTTTGAATATCGTTATAAGCTTCTATCTTTGTACCGTCTACGAAAAGATTCTTGAATTTAACCTCTCCCATTTCATAAAGCTTATTTACAAATTGGTAGAACAATCCCTCTATTGCTTCGGATAATTTCTCATCCTCAAATCTTGAAATTGTTGCGTGACTTGGCGCAGGCTCTCCGTTTAAGAGCCACATAAAGCGTATATCCGTTTTGCAGGCTTCAGCAATAGCTCTTCCGGAATACAAGTGCTTCATATACCCATACACAATTACCTCAAATATTGTGATTGGATTCACCTTTCTCCAATTGCGAAGATACGTATTGAACAGTTCTGTATAATCCAAGCTCTCGCAAATTTCCGCTACTTTGAATACAAAATCTCCCTCGGGAATACAAATTCCTAAATCTAACGGTAAAACTACTTGATTTTTTCTTTCATTGTTGTATAATTACCTCGCTGCTTTGTGTTGGTTATTTTTGGCGATTTAATTATACTAAAAAGCAAGCGGATGCTCAATACCTTTCGGTAAAAAGCATCCGCTTTTTTCTTTTTTACAGGCTATCTTAATGAGACAGCCCCTTTTAATTAAACAGTAGCCGTTTCGGGCTTGTTCGTTTTCTTGCTTTTGATTCTGTCAATGATCTTGTAGCTGAGAAGCGTAATGCCAATAAAGGCAAAATTCAGCGCAGTGAAAAGAACAAAGACGGTGACTACAAGGATAGGATATATCTCAAATTTGCCGAACTGCCAGTGAACAAGACCTGTAAAGCCTGCAAAGGGGAGATAGTCAACGGCAACCTCGGGACTGAACATATAGAAATGGTTAACAGAGTATCCCGGCACGCCGTCAATACCGTTGATTATCGTACCCAAAATAAAGATGAAGACAAAGTAGACCACAAATATTCTTATCATATTCTTGAACGCGCTCTTATCAAGCCTTGGGAATACGCCGAGAGAAACTCCGAGAACGGGGAACATAACCACGAAGCTATGCTCGTAAATATAGTGCATAGGCCAGAATGAAACCGCGTCAACGTCAAAGGTGAACAGAGTTATTGCAATCGCCGCTCCAACCAGATTTGCAACGTAGCCGAAATCAAACATTTTCTTATCTCTTGTGATTATTATATAAAGATAGAAGAATGCGGCGATATTGCAAAGCTGAAGCGGAAGTCTTGAAAAGGTAAATCCGCGTAAGAAGGGAGACAGGGTATGCATAACCTGCGCGATTACCATAAATGATAAGAACGTGAACTTATCCTTTTGGCTGCGCTTTCTGAACACGAAGTGAAGCACGACGATCTCCGTGATAAGCGCGCCAATCCAGATGAAATGAAGGTTGCCGAACATTTTAGCAGAAAGTCCCATATTATCGAAAAGGGTTTTCGGTATATATGAGGGCATCATCTGCATCATAATTAGCGGAGTAATGCCGAGAAGCATAAGTATCTCTCTCGGTGTTTTCATGCTGATTTTATGCTTGTAGGTAAGCTTCATAAGCACGGGAATGATAATAGCAAATATCAGCTCAAGGGTATATAATACGTGCCTTACGTGAACGTTGATATATTCTCCGCCTGCGCCCTCTGCTGTAAAGTATGCAAAGGTGTCGTCATAAAGTATAGCGGCAAGTATGCTTACAGGTAGGGAAAAGTAGCTTGCAATATTGCGGAAAAGTCTGCTGTCAAAGAACACGGACATAGGCAGAACCGCATATCCAATATGATATGCCCAGCGCATAAATGACTGCAGGGGATCATCCAAAGGACCGACCGTTTCTACGAATGAATCGGAAAGAAAGTATCTGACTACTCCCATCAGACAGAAAGAGACGGCGAGTATTTTTAATACAAGCTGTGGATTAATCTTATTCCACTTTTCAAAAGCATACTTTAATGCTAAAATTGCAATAATCGAAAGACCTATAGTGATTAAAGT
>JAZNZI010000136.1:0-5495 GCA_045594865.1 Eubacteriales bacterium
CGGTCTCGATACGGAGGTACATAGGAATGTCAAGGGTGTTGTGATGAGTCTTGAAGGAACGGGCAGATGCACCGATCTCGATAGGAAGAAGTATAGGAGTATCAACCTCAAGATAGCCCTTGCTGTCAAGATAGCTTCTGATAAGAGAAAGGATCTTGGATCTCTTTACGAAGGTGTCCTTAACCTCGGGATTTACGATAAGGTCAACGTATCTCTGTCTGTATCTCTGCTCGAGATTTGTAAGACCGTGGAACTTTTCGGGGAGGGGAAGAAGCGATTTTGCAAGAAGGGTAATACCGGTTGCATGAACCGAGATCTCGCCTGTTTTGGTGCGGAAGAGATGTCCCCCAACACCGATATTATCACCCACGTCCCACTTCTTGAAGCCTGCGTAAACCTCCTCGCCAACGCCGTCGCGGGAAACGTAGAGCTGGATCTTGCCTGCGCCGTCAAGCATATGAGCAAAGGATGCCTTACCCATAATTCTGCGGCTAATCATTCTACCTGCAAGGCAAACCTCAATGGTCTCGCCCTCGGCAAGAGTGCTTTCCTTCTCCTCAAAGAGAGCGATAGCATCGGGCGCCTCGTGAGTTCTGTCAAACTTGGTTATTTCAAAGGGATTTTTGCCCGAAGCATAAAGGTTGTTAAGCTTCTCGCGGCGAACCGCAAGCTCGCTTGTGCTGCTTTGGGTCTGATTTACATTCTCGTTTGCCATTTTAAAACGTCCTTTCGTATGTTCGTGCTTAGATCTTGGCTCTGGTCACGCTGAGAACCTTAAGCTCCATTGTACCCTTTGCCGCGTTTACGACAACGGTGTCACCCTCGGTAGCACCGATAAGCGCAAGTCCGATGGGAGATGCGTCGGAGATCTTTCCGCTCTTGGGATCGGTCTCGTAGGAGCCTACGATGTGGTAGGTCTTCTCACCGAGTCTGTCGCTCTTAACGACTACGATAGAGCCAACGCTGATCTTCTTTTCGTCGATCTGGCTTTCGTCAACGATCTTTGCGTTTGCGATCATCTCCTCAAGCTCAGCCTTTCTTACGTGAAGCTTGCCTTGCTCCTGCTTTGCCTCGTCGTACTCGGAGTTCTCCGAAAGGTCGCCATAGGAGCGCGCGGTGGAAATATCTTTCTTATTAAGCTCGATCTTTTCATTTATATCAGCAAGCTCGCGCTTGAGCGCATCGTAGCCTGCCTGGGTGTAGGTCTTCTGTTCCATTTTAATTGTTTTCTCCTGAAAAAAAGTTTATTTTGTAAAGATTAGTTGTCATTAACAAGCTTTTTTAGCTCCTCGATGGCAGCTGAAAGCTGATTGTCCTCGCCACCCTCGTCAAGCTCTACTGCACGGTCGGGCTGAACGCCTGTGCCGTGGTAGTTAGTTCCGCAGGGAGGATTGTAGTAGGCTACGGTCAATGTGACCGTGGACTTGTCAAAGGGATAATAGTAGGTGTTCTGCATAATGCCCTTGCCGTAGGTGTTTGTTCCTACGATAGTGGCGTCGATTATGCCGATATCGCGGTAATCTCTCATTGCCGCGGTGAAGATCTCACCTGCCGAGGCAGTATACTCGTTGCAGATAACAGTGAAGGGAAGATTTACCACGTGGTCCTCCTCTCCCGCATCGTCTGCAAAGAGGGTGACGGTGTCCTTGCCCTTGTACTGATAGCTCATAACCACGTGTCCGTCGGGAATAAGGTAGGAAATAACCGAAATAACGCTGTCAACGTATCCGCCCGGATTTCCGCGCAGATCGAATACGATACCATCCACGCCCTCTGTCACAAGCTCGTCGATAGCCTCTTTAAACTGTGGGAAGGTGTTATCCTTAAAGGATACGATCTGTACGTATCCAAGATTTGTGTCGGGAATAATCGTGTAGGAAACGTTGATCTCCTCAACCTCGGCTCTGGTAGCCGTTACGGTGACAAGCTCGCCGTCGCGCAGAAGGGTAAGGGTGACGTCGGTGCCTATCTCACCTCTGACGTAATTTACCGCCTTGGTGTAGCCAAGCTCCTCAACCGTCTTGCCGTCAACCGCGTAGATAAAGTCGCCGACCTTGACACCCGCCCTTTCCGCAGGTGACTCGGGGTAAACGGTGTTTACCATAATGCTCTCGTCCAGATCGTTGTACTCGACCATAACGCCAATGCCGCCGAACTTGCCGCTCATATCGGTCATAAAGTCCTCGGTCTCAACGGGGGGACGGTACATAGAGTAGGGGTCGCCAAGCACCGAGATATAGCAGGCGAGCAATGTGTTTGTCACCTCGCTCTTGTTGCTTTTATTGATCACGTCGTAATGCTCATCGAGGAAGATCCTTGCGGTCTCCTTTGCGTGAGTGAGAGTGTCGGGCATTGCGTTCAGGTTGTAGAGCTGTATAAAGCAGGACTCAAAAAACTGGAATTTTATAGTATCAAAAACGGGCATACCCCAGTCGCGAAGATATTCGGAAACGTACTCGAATTCCTTAGGCTCCTCGGTGGAGTCAATGTTGCCCTGTATCTCGTTCTTCTCGTCTGCCACGTACGAGAAAAGGTCGCATGATGTGAATGAGGAGAGAATAATAGAGAGCGAAAGTATAAGCAGAAGCAGTCTGCCTACAGCTCCCTTATAGAGCTTTTTCATTAAACTTTTACCTCTTGGGTTAAAATTACACACTTCAGGGTTGTTGTATTACCAACAACCCCGATTACTGTGTTTATATTTTGTACTTGCAGGATGAAAAAATACTTATTTTCCCATCCGCTTATTATTTTTTGTAAAGATAAGGATAGATTAATACTTAGTAGGCTTGTTGGAGAGATACTTCTTTACCATAAGCGCTACCTTGAAGGTGACTGCGTGATCGAACTCACGAAGGTCAAGACCGGAGAGCTTTCTGATCTTCTCAAGGCGGTAAACCAGGGTATTACGGTGTACGAACAGCTTTCTCGAGGTCTCGGAAACATTAAGGTTGTTCTCAAAGAAGCACTGTACGGTCATAAGAGTCTCGTGGTCAAGCGACTCAAGCGAGCCTTTTTTGAATACCTCGGAGAGGAACATCTCGCACAGGGTGGTGGGAAGCTGGTAAATAAGTCTTCCGATGCCGAGGTTCTCGTAGGAGATAACGGTCTTCTCAATATCGAATACCTTGCCTACCTCAAAGGCAATTCTCGCTTCCTTGTAGGCTCTTGCAAGATGCTTGAGGTTGTCAACCACGGAGGAAATACCGATGGTCGCGCGGAGTCCGTACTTATTCTGCACGGTGTGAACAAGCTCGCGTGCATAGTCCTCCATATCCTTTGCGTCGGTGTCAGCGGGGATCTCTCTTACGAGAACAACGTCCTGCTCGCTGATGTTGATAACGTAGTCCTTGTCACCCGAGCCGATGATCTCCTGTACGATCTCATAGGGAGGAGTGGAGGATGCGCTCTGGAACTTGATAACGAATACAATGCGATGCTCCTCGTTGGAGAAGTGAAGCTCGTTAGATTTTATGTAGATATCACTGGGTAATATGTTATCAAGAAGAATGCTCTTGATAAATGAGCCCTTGTCGTACTTCTCATCGTAGAGAGACTTCATATTGCCGAGGAAGATAGCGAGCAGAGAAGCCATACTGCCCGCGTGGGTGTCGCTACCCTCAACGAAGCAGATGCTGTCGTTCTTATCGCCCGCGTTAATAAAGTGGTAGGTATAGCCCTCGTAGATAACTGCATCGCCCGAGTAGGCAAGCTCTTCTCTGATTCTCTGCTTGGATTCTCCAATTTTTTGTAGCTCGCTGCAGGCAATAACGATACCGTTCTCGTCGATAATACCAATTGTGCGGCCTATTACGTCCTTCATCTGATGAAGCACTGTCTGATACAAGCGGTTAGACATATTTTGTCAATCCTTTCTTATGAAAAGTCAATGTGTGAACAACTTAATTAAAACAAAAAAATACCTCTGATAGCTTAACTTTAAGGTAATCAGTAAACTCTCTTAGGCAAATTTTGTGTATACTGTACTATATTTTAACTCATTTTTGGACAATTTGCAATAGGTTTTTGAAAAAAAGTCAAAAAAATCAACAAAAAAATGAAATAATCTTTGTAAATATTAACGATACAACCAAAAAATTACAAAAAGCGAGCGCCACCGAGGCGAAAAGCTACGCGGTGACGCACTTGATTTATAAATTAAAGCTCGTATTCGTAAGAAATTGCCGATAGGGCATAGGAGGGAGCCGTCTCACAGCGCAATATCCTTACGCCGAGAGAAACCGAAATACAGCCCGCTGCCTTTGCCTCGGCTACCTCCTCGGCAGAGAATCCGCCCTCCGAGCCGACGATAACAGAAATGCTCGCGGGTGTCTTTCTGCCTGCAAGGACGCTCTTTATGGTACGCCCCTCCTCGCTCTCATAGCAGAGAAGCGGGAGTGTCGAATCCGCCACCTCGCAGAGCATTGCCTTGTAAGACATAGCCTGGGTGACGGTGGGGATCTTCGCCCGTCCGCACTGCTTTGCAGCCTCCTCAGCTATTCGCTGAAGCCTTGCGGTCTGCTTCTCCGCCTTTTCCGCCTTGGGACGCTTGATGCATCTTGAGGACTCAAAGGGGATAATTCTGTCTGCCCCAAGCTCCACCGCCTTCTGTATGACCGTCTCCAGCTTATCGCCCTTGGGATAAGCCATACAGAGAGTTATGCTGACGGGGGATTCGGATGCCGAGCTTGTCTCCTCGATGATCTCGCAGACACACTCCTCGTCGCGTATGCGGACGAGCCTGCAAAGATATTCCTTGCCCTCGCCGTCGCATACCACCGTCACGTCCCCCTCTGCCATACGCAGAGATCTGGCGATGTGATGGGCGTCCGCGCCCTCAATGATTATTCTGTTTTCCTCTATTTTCTCTTTATCAACGAAAAATCTTGCCATTATACTCTTACCAGCATTCCTACCCAGTCGTTTTCCTTTATCTCCTTCTCAACGGTAAAGCCCGTTTTAATAACCGCCTCTCTCACCTCGTCGGCTCTCTCGCCGATAATGCCCGAGAGGATAAGGGGCGCGCCCTCCTTTACGTAGGCTCTCACGTCGGGAAGCATCCTTATTATTATATCAGCCACGATATTGGCAACGCAGAAGTCGTACTTTCCGCCCGAGAGGTCAACTCCGCGCAAAAGATCGCTGACACCGACGGTGATATTGTCACAGCCGTCGGCTATGCAGTTTTCTCTCGCAACCTTGACCGCCATGGGATCTATGTCGTATGCGTTGCAGCTTCTCGCGCCAAGCTTTGACGCGCAGATGGAAAGAATACCCGAGCCTGTTCCCACGTCAAGAACTCTCTTGTCAGCAAGAGGCTCGTCCTGCATAAGACGGATAACCAGTCTCGTGGTCTCGTGAGTACCCGTTCCGAATGCCATACCGGGATCCATTCTGATGATGACCTCGCCGTCCTTCGCCTCGTACTTTTCCCAGGCGGGCACGATGGTCACCTTTCCGAGAGGCACGGGCTTGTAGTACTGCTTCCAGCTCTC
>JAZNZI010000137.1:0-9972 GCA_045594865.1 Eubacteriales bacterium
TACCCCTATTGGCACGGCACCCCCAGTCAGCTTATGGAAAATCTTAACGCCTGCAAGCGCTTTGGCAAGGAAATAATGGTAGTCGAGCTTGGCTACGGCTTTACCGACAAGGGTTATACTCTTGACGGCGAGGAGCGAAGACTTGTAATCGACGCCGAGCGCGCAGTAGTTCCGGGCGTCACCGACAGATATCCTCTCACCCCCGAGGGACAGGCGGAATATATCAAGGACTTTATCGCTCTCGTTCGTAAGAACGGTATCGGTGGAGTGTTCTATTGGGAGCCTCTCTGGCTACCGGGTGAGGGCATCTGTTGGGCGAGCGAGGCAGGTCAGGCATATATTCACGAGGAGGGAAAATCCACCTCTAACGAATGGGCGAACCAGTGCTTGTTCGATTATGAGGGAAAAAAGCTCCCCGCCTTTGACGAGTTTAAACTATAATTTAATAAGAAAATCGCCTTGGCATTTTGATAAAAAAATGTCAGGGCGATTTGTGCAACCTGCCGAATTTGACTTATTTGAAGTATTGCGTGTTGACAAAAATGCATAAAGGTGTTATAATCTTGTATGCGCTAGGATGCGTAAAAAAATATTATTATTTTAAGGAGGATTTACTCTTATGAAAATGAGTAAAATCATTTCTCTCATTCTTGTAGCTGTTATGGTTGTTGCTTGTCTCGCTTCTTGTGTCAACCCTAACAAAGATCCCGAAAAGGAAGTTGTAAAGGTTTGGGTTTCCGAGCTTGAAGGCGCTACAGATCTTGCTGAGGCTCAGATCGCAGAGTTCCTTGCAGCTAACCCTGATTATGATGCAAAGTATACCTTTGAGGTTTCCGGTATGTCCGAGGGAGACGCTGCTTCTCAGGTTCTTACTGACGTAGCTCTTGCTCCCGACCTCTTCTGCTTCGCACAGGACCAGCTCGCTCGTCTTGTACAGGCTGACGCTCTTGCTGCTCCCGGTCAGCAGGCTACCGCTAACGTAAAGGCTTCTAACGATTCCATTTCTGTTGAAGCGGCTTCCGTGGGAGGTACTCTTTACGCTTACCCCCTCACCTCCGACAACGGTTACTATATGTACTATGATAAGAGCGTAGTTAAGAATCCCGAGGATCTTGCTTCTATCGTAGCTGACTGTGAGGCTGCAGGCAAGAACATCTGCTTTGAGCTTGAGAACGCTTGGTACACCGCTTCCTTCTTCATGGCTACCGGTTGTGTTTCTGAGTGGACAACAGATGATAATGGTTTGTTTACTGAAGTTAACGATACTTGGAACTCCGAAAAGGGTATCATCGCTATGAGAGGTATGCAGATCGTTACTAAGTCTGAGTACTACCTCAATTCTTCCTCCGAGTTCACCAATGCTGGTATCGTAGTTACCGGTATCTGGAACGCGAACACCGCTCAGGAGAAGCTTGGTGAGAACTTCGCAGTTGCTGATCTTCCTTCCTTCACCGTTGACGGTGAGACCTACCACCTTGCTTCCTTCTCCGGTAACAAGCTTATGGGTGTTAAGCCTCAGGCTGATTCCGACAAGCTCGCTATGCTCCACCAGCTTGCTCAGTACCTTACTAACAAGGATTGCCAGCTTGACAGATATAACGAGTTCCAGTGGGGTCCCTCTAACATTGAGGCACAGGGCAACGCAGACGTAAAGGCTAACGTTTCTCTTCTTGCTCTCGCAGAGCAGAACAAGTATGCTATTCCTCAGGGTAATATCCACGGTTCTTGGTGGGATATCGCTAAGCTTCTTGGTGGCGAATCCAAAAATGCAGGCAAGGATAACGTAGAGGATATTCAGGCTGCTCTTGATACTTACGAACAGAGCGTTAACGGTCTTCTTAACAAGGACTAATTTATTGAGTTTACATAAAACTTAATAGCTAACGCTTGAAATGGGTGAGCCCGAGGGCTCACCCAACCAAGCAAAAAGGCATTGTTAGCCGACATACAAGGACGACAGTTGTCTTGTGTATCGGCTAACAATGCCTTTCAAAATGAAAAGGAGTTATATAAACTCGGTTTATATTTTGACTTATGAAGAAATTAAATACTTTAGAATATTTGAAGCTGAATAAGTTTCAAAAGCTTCTTTATGATTTAAGAGAGTTCTTCTGCGCGATCCCTGCATGGTTTGTCGGACTTTTCGTTTCTCTCTGGGAACTCATAAAGAACTTTGCCATCAAGATCAAGGATGGCTTTATGGATATTATTATGACCTTCGTTAAGGGCAATTGGGCTGTAAAGCTCTCCTTCCTTATCTTCGGTTTAGGTAATATTTACTACGGTCAGATCGCCAGGGGCATACTCTTCTTCCTCTTTGAGGTTGCTTTTATCGTATATATGTTCTTTATCCCCTGCAGCGCGGATTTCCGTACTCAGAGCGGTTTGGGCTGGCTTAAGAGTGTAAACTGGTTTGACGTTGGCAACACCGTCGGTACACATCAGCAGCAGTCAGGCGTATACGATCCCGTGAAGGACGTTTTCGTCACCATTCCGGGAGAGGACTCTACTAGAGTACTCTTTAACGCTCTCCTTGCAGTTATCTTCATTATAGCATTTATCTATACTTGGAGAATGCAGGTAAAGCAGTGCCGTATCTGTATGGATATCAAAGCCAGCGGAAAGAAGATCAAGAGCGGAAAGGATGACCTTAAGTCGCTTCTTGACGACCAGTTCCATAAGACACTTCTTGCCCCCTCCCTTGTTGGTATTCTTCTGTTCACCGTTCTTCCTATGATCTTTATGGTAATCATCGCGTTCACTAACTACAGTGACGTTATGGGTACCACAGGTATGCTTAACGGTGTCAGCCAGCTTTATGAGTGGGTAGGCTTCAAGAACCTTGCCGAGCTTCTTAACTTCGGTGAGGGCGGTATCGGCGTTGCCTTCGGTGAGCTTCTCGTATGGACTCTTACCTGGGCTGTATTCGCAACCTTCACCAACTATTTCCTCGGTATGATGGTTGCTATTATGATCAACAAGAAGGGTATCAAGTTCAAGAAGTTCTGGCGTACCGTGCTTGTTATGACCATCGCGATCCCTCAGTTCGTTTCTCTTCTTTACATATCCAAGATGTTCGACTTTAACGGATTTATCGGATCCTTTATTTATAAGAACATTCCCTTCATCAGAGAGTATTTGATCGCAAATAACACCAACACCCTTTGGGGCGTTCCCGAGGCAGCTAAGATAATGGTCATCGTTATCAATATCTGGATCGGTATTCCTTACGTAATGCTTATGGCTACGGGTATTCTTATGAACATTCCCGCCGACCTTTACGAGTCCGCGAGAATCGACGGTGCAAACGGCTATCAGCAGTTCACCAAGATCACCCTGCCTTATATGCTCTTCGTAACAGGTCCCTATCTTCTTACCAGCTTCGTTGGTAACCTTAACAACTTCAACGTTATTTTCCTGTTATCGGGCGGTGGCCCAACCAACTACGATATGAATATCCCGAGCCTTGAGGGACTTGTCCCGGGTCATACAGACCTTCTTATCACTTGGCTGTTTAAGCTGAGTACGGGATCAGGCGCGGGCGCAAGATACTATCTGGCATCTGCACTCGGTATTCTTATCTTCCTTGTAGTTGCCGTACTTTCGCTTATAGTTTATAACGTAATTCCGTCTACTAAGAATGAGGAGGACTTCGGATAATGAAAGATAAAAAAACCGGTTTGATTAAAAAGTCCGGCCTCGGCGCAAAAGCCAGCAGAACTATTTCCAATACCCTTATTTACATAGTTCTTATTATAATGACTCTGGTTTGGCTTTTCCCCTACGTTGGCATCGTTTTCGAGTCTCTCAGAATGGAGAGCACAGGCCGTGAGGACTATATGATTCCGAAGGAATGGGGCTTTGGTAATTACGTTTATCTCTTTACCAACACAAACTTCCCCACCTGGTTCCTTAACACAACTCTTATGGGTCTTGCCTGCGCGGTTCTTCAGACCTTCTTCGTGCTGTCTATGTCTTACACGCTTTCCCGTCTCAGATTCAAGGGTAGAAAGCTTCTTATGAACTTTATGCTCATTCTGGGTATGTTCCCCGGCTTCCTTACCATGATCCTTATTTATAAGATCTTCGGAGATATGGGCTTGACTCACGGCAATGCACCCGTCGGCCTGGTCATCGTTTATTGTGCATCCTCAGGTATGGGATACTACGTATCCAAGGGCTTCTTTGATACTATTTCCAAGAGCCTTGATGAGGCGGCGCGTATCGACGGTGCAACCCGTTGGCAGATCTTCTATAAGGTTATTATGCCTCTTTCCAAGCCTATCATTATTTACACCATTCTTATGGGCTTCATGGCACCTTGGGGTGACTTCATGCTTGCGAGATACCTTGCAGCAGGTGATGATCTTGGTAAGAATGTTGCGGTCGGTATGTGGGGCTGGCTCCAGGCTGCTAACCCCAGCTTGATGTACACCAGATTCTGTGCGGCAGGCGTTACAGTTTCTGTTCCTGTCACCGCGGTATTCCTGTCACTTCAGAAGTACTATGTTGAGGGCGTCACCGGCGGCGCAGTAAAAGGATAAGGAGAATTAATTATGGCAAGTGTAAAATTAACTAATGTAAAGAAAATATACGGCAAGAACACTGTTGCAGTAGATAACTTCAACCTTGATATCGCCGATAAGGAGTTTATCGTTTTCGTAGGTCCCTCCGGATGTGGTAAGTCCACCACCCTCCGTATGATCGCAGGCCTTGAGGACATCTCCGGCGGTACGGTTGAGATCGACGGCGTTGTTGTAAACGACCTTCAGCCCCGTGACAGAGATATCGCCATGGTATTCCAGAACTATGCGCTTTATCCCCACCTTACCGTTTTTGAGAATATGGCATTCTCCCTTCGTCTTAAGAAGGTTCCTCAGGATGAGGTTTATAAGAAGGTTACTGAGGCTGCTGAGATCCTCGGCATCACCGAGTACCTTACCAGAAAGCCCAGAGCCCTTTCGGGCGGTCAGCGTCAGAGAGTTGCTATCGGTCGTGCGATGGTTCGTGACTCCAAGGTGTTCCTTATGGACGAACCTCTCTCCAACCTCGACGCTAAGCTCCGTAACCAGATGAGAGCCGAGATCATTCTTCTCCGTAAGAAGATCAACACCACCTTCATTTACGTAACTCACGATCAGACCGAGGCGATGACTCTTGGCGACCGTATCGTTATTATGAAGGACGGCCTTATCCAGCAGGTTGGCACTCCTACCGAGGTATTTGATATGCCTTGCAACCTCTTCGTTGCAGAGTTCATCGGTGCTCCTAAGATGAACACCTTTAACACCAACCTCGTAAAAGAGGGCGATAAGTACTACGTAACTCCCTATGGCGCTAAGATTGAGGTCACAGGTGAGAAGGCAGCCGCTCTTGCAGCAAAGGGCGTTGGTTCTCAGAACATCATTCTCGGCGTTCGTCCCGAGCACTTCGTTCTCGCTGAGGCAGGCGCTCCAGATGCAATTTCCTGCCAGATCCTCGTAAATGAGATGATGGGTAGCGAGCTTCACCTTCACGTCGTTACCGAAAACGGCGATAAGCTCATCGTTCGTATTCCCACCGTTTCTCTTACCGACGATCAGCGTCGCTCTCTCGTTCAGGGCGCATCCCTCCACGTAACCTGCGAGGGCAAGGTTATGCATTTCTTTGGCGTAGAAGAGCAGACCAACCTTCTTGTGTAATATCAAAGATTACATAACAAAACCAAAAAGGTCGGATGAAAATCCGACCTTTTTTCTTATGCCTTCCCCTTGAGGGGAAGGTGTCAGCAAAGCTGACGGATGAGGTGTAAACTCCCTAAAATGCTAACTAAACATAACAAAAAGGCTGGTTTCCCAGCCTTTTTGCTTTGAAAATCATTCCTCTGCGGTAGGAGAAATGAGAGTTAATTTATAGTTATCACCAAAGGTGAGCTCGTTCACCCAAGCGCCATACTGCACGTAGCTCTCATACTTCGCACTGCCGAGCAGACTCTCTGCTACGCGGAGCAGATTTTCGTCCTCGGGAAGATTTGTATAACTGAACGCGAAATCATTGTCGGTCTTGGTATAAGTACCAGTGAGGGTATACTCCTCAGACATCTCTCCGTCCACAGCTCCTGCGCTGTACTTAACAGTTACCTCGGTTTCTGTAAGTGTTACCTCAGAGATAGTCACACGAGTGAAGCTGACAGGATTGTAAACGTTTACATCGCATAGCGCAATCTTTTCGGGTGTATATCCTGCCGCACCACTCATAAATTCAAGCATATCTGCCTTTATTTGCTCGGGGGTATATTCGTCCGTGTATGCACCGCTATAGTTGTAAAGAGGTTCTCCTGTGTAAGAAATGAATACGAAATATCCATTATATCCATAGCGCATATCACTCTCTTTTTGCACAATATAGGTTTTTTCACCTGAAAAATACTCGGTGTATTCGCATAGAATATATTCCTGTGTGTCCTTCGGTAGGAAGGTACCAACCGACGAAACTATACCCTCGGGTTCGGGAATTTTTTCCTCTTCGCCACCTTCATCGCCTCCAATAATGCCACCAATACCGCCGGGAACTTTATCATTTATTTGACCAATAATTACACCGGCTATAATTCCCACAACGATTATTATAGCGCCCAAAATAATAAGCAGAATATGCCACCACTTCAGGCGGTTAAATAAATTACCATTATTACCTTTTTTCTCTTTGTCAAAAAATGCTTCATCGTCAAGGGAAGAATCCTCAAAGGAAGCTGATTTTTTAAACAATCCGCCTAAAAATGAATCCTCACCAAAGAGCGGTTTACTCTCTTTTTTCTCACGTTGAGGCTTTTCTTTTTTATCAGGAATATCAAAATCAAATTCGTCTTTATTAGACATTAGATACCTCCGCTATTATAGATTAACAAGACGCACGGTTTCCCGTGCGTTTTGTTATAGGGGTAGCCGCCAACGACGGCGACCTTTATTTAAAACAATTTTATTCTTGTGTCTGGCCTGGTGTAGGTGGCTGGGGTTCCTGCCACTGGCAGAACGGATTACCGGCTACTACGCCAGCGTTGGATATATAGGTTTTGCCACTTGTGAATCCATCATCAAAAGCAGCTCCGGCGAGCAAGGGAACTTTGTGCTGCACAGAATCGTGTACATCGTACCATCTCTCACCCATAGTGCCATGTTGAATGTAATAGCCCTCGTGGATTTCATGACCGCTAACATTTGCATTTACTGTAATCTTTGCACCAGAAACAGTAGAAATAATATTACCTGCAAACGTAGCACCGTTCTCGAAGTTCAACTCACCATTGATAACGAGTTTAGTGGCGGGAGCTCCGGAATAAGAATAACCGGGGTAGACCATAGCAATTTCTGCCGAGGTCTCCGTGGGGGTTTTCCAATCACTAAACCACGAATCTCTAGATCTAGAAGTTTTAGTAACTTTGATCTTTGCTCCAGCATTAATCAGGGAAAAATCATATTTAACTTGAGCATTACCAAGCAAATCTGTTTGTGCCCACTCGGTACTACTCTTTTCCTCAAACTTCAAGTCAAATGAATTGTAAAAAACAACCTTTGTGGCTATATTCAAAATACCATTCTCACCGCCTTCAACCTTGTTTCCTTGGTCATCGGTCTCAGTTTCAACTGTTATAGAAGAACCGGGCATAATCTTATAAATATTATTCGAAACAGTGAGCTCTGCACCGGGAGCAACGTAAATGTCCATATGGGAAATTGGAAGACCAATTGCTGTAAATCTAACGGTTATAGCATCTATAACACTAGTTCTTATTGGCAATTCCTTCGCTACATCGGCAACTTTGCCTTCTGCAATTACAAACTTCATATTGCCGCTATCATCTGATACGGATCTTTCGATTACAGATCCAGATTCAGTAGCAAAAATTGGTTCAGAATCTGCAGGACCTGCCAGAACGAAATCGTCTATTCCAACAGTACCAAGTATAGAAACAGTTATACCACCCTTTGCGCGATACTGTGTAGGATGATTGATGGTCACTTTTTCAACAAAAATGTTCTCTATCTTCCAGTTGTTAAAAGGAGTAACGTTGTGGTCTTTAACCGCATTCGAAGCATTCGTACCACCATACCAGTCATACATAGTCAACAATTCGGTAATTGTACCACCGTTTGTAGTTATAGTTCCTTCACCTCTGATGATGCCGTATGCAGTGATGTTTCCGGAAGAAATAATCTCGCTTCCTTCTTCAAGCACCATAACACCGCAGTTGTTTGTAATGTAACATTGATAATACGTAGCATAGTTATAACATGCTGCATCTACGTATATGCCAGCGCCAGAAGTTACGTTCAATTTAACATTACCGGCGATTGTCAGGTTTGTTCTACCAGTCATCGTTGTCTTGTCGTAAACAGCATCTTTGGCGTAGTTGCTTGCATTGTATTTTGCGCCTCTTTGATTGTAGGTAGTTCCATTAGTATCCGTGTCATTGGCAATTTGATTTATCGTCCATGCTTTTTTTGCAAAATTATCCGCGTAAGGCAACAGAAGCTCAACGCCAGAAGGAATAGTCAGTTCAGCGCTTTCTTTGCCAATTAGCGAAGCATCAAGCTTTGCTTTAGTGGATACAACGGTGATAGTGTCTCCTGTAGCAACTCCGTTATGTGCTAATTTATACGTTACAGCTCCGCTACCGTAATAACTATTACCTATCTTGAAATCAGCAGCCTGCTTGTTGTAAATTGCATATATGGTTAAAACACCGGATTCTTCATCGGATAGAATCTTGTCATAATCTTCAATCTTATAATCGGTAGTTCCAAAGGGAATGGGGTTAGAACCATCACTATAGAATGAGTATGATACAAAATCATATACCGTGTTAATATCGGTGCTTTCAACAATTACATAAGGGAATGCGAAGCTGGTGATGAAATCGTCACTCACGGTAATATTATCGATGTTCTTTTCCGCATCAAACTGATTACCGTTTTGATCGATATAAACCAAATTCAGTTGTTTGAAAAGCTCATCGCGCTCTGTGGGCGAGATAAGATTATTCTTTATGCCGGTGGCGGTTTCATCTGCTTTGTCAATCTTTCCCACGCCAGTGCTGTTATAACAGAATTTGATGTCGCTAAGATTTTTTATCGCGGCAAGAACGCCATCTTCGAACGTTTCCACACCTGAATGGAAATCAACAACCTGAATACCGGTGTACTGTGCCAGCTCTGTGATAGCGGAGCTTTTAACGTGGGTCAGCTCGGAACTAACAATAGCAGTTTTAACAGTAGAAGTGTCGCCGGTAGAAATTACACTGCTAGTGCTAGTAATAACAGCAACAGTCTTCATAAAGTTTGTCAGTTTTACGCTAACAGTGCCATTGATTTTACCAATATCTGCCAACGCATCCTGAATAGCATCCACACTATCGGAGTTGCGAAGCGCACATATAGCCTGAGCAAAGCCATCAGCAGACTCATTGGAAATGAACAGGTATCCATTCACAAAGCTTTCGGGGTTGTTTACAATAGCTCTAAACTTGCCTTTGGAAGCCATCTCACCCGCAGCTAAAAGAACAGGACCGTTAGCATCTAATGCTGCAGTCGGCTCTTCGGAATCAAGCACAATACCGTTTTCATCAAGTCCGCCGAGAACAACCCTCTTGTTCTCAATATCGTACCAAATGTACTGTCCTTTTGATTTGGTTTGAAGCTTCAGACCGTTTTCCTTAACGACCTTCTGAATCTCAACGGCGTCGTTAACTCCACCGCCGAGCACGTCCTCTATGGCGAGAACAGTGTTGATCTGGGCAACCAACTGAGTGTCGACAGCCTTATTTGCCGACTCAATTATGCTGCCGAATGTGGGAATCAGAACTGCGGAGAGTATAGCAATAACCGCAATTACGATTACCAGCTCGACGATCGTAAACGCCGATCTTTTTTTGTTTTTCATATTTCGTCCTCCTGACGATTTTTTATTTCTTTTTTTCTCTCTTTTTCGACCGAT
>JAZNZI010000138.1:0-12153 GCA_045594865.1 Eubacteriales bacterium
CGATATGAAATTGTCAAATAAAATAGTAAAAAACTCCGAAGGTGTACAGACCTAAGTATCAAAACCCACGCCAAGGACGAAATTTGAGCCTTATAAAGGCAAGTACAGACGGCAGGGAACAGGCTCAATCCATCAGGTCAGCAAGAACGTGTGGGAAGGACGGTACTCGCCGATCGTTAACGGCAAACGCATCACCCGAAACATCTACGCCGGCAGCATCGAAGAATGCGAAGAAAAGCTTGCACAGATGATAGCGGAGATGAAAGAGGAATATGGGATAGCGTAGAAATCAAAAATTGATACGCAGTAAACAAAGAAAAGGCGGTTCATGCATGAATCGCCTTTAAAGGTGCTGTTTAATAGGCATAATAAGTATATCATCTTTTTGAAAAGTGCGAGATTTGCACTTTTATAAAAATGAAAAGGTGCAAAATTTGCACTTTTTATATTGACAAAAAAGTGCAAATATGGTATAATGCAAGAGAAGAGAAAGGAGATGATATTATGTCTACTCTTAAAGAACTGCGAATAGCCAAAGGATTAACCCAAGAGGAAGCCAGCGTTTTGCTTGGTGTGTCCTTGCGTTCGTACAAAACCTATGAAAATGATGAAGGGAAGATTGGAACGCTCAAGTACAATTATATGCTAGAGCAGCTTGAAAAGCATGTTCCGCTTGATGAAGAGCACGGTATCTTAACGCTTGATGAGATCAAAAGTGCATGCAAAGCCGTATTAGATGAGTATCCGGTTAAATATTGCATCCTATTTGGTTCATATTCGAAAGGTGTTGCAACAGAGAGGAGCGATGTTGATTTGCTGATTTCAACTGAGGTAACTGGGCTTAGATTTTTCGGTATAGCAGAACGTTTAAGAACTGCACTGAAAAAGAAGGTGGATCTGCTCGACTTAAAGCAATTGTCTGAAAATCGCGATTTGATTGATGAAATATTAAAGGATGGTGTAAAGGTCTATGAACAATATGAAAAATGATGAGTATTATATCGGCAAAATATTAACTGATTTACATTTTATCGTGGAGCACATGGAGGGAGTGACGATTCGAACTCTTGGTGAAAATGAGGTTCTGTTAGACTCCATGTCTTTTCGTTTGATTCAAATTCAGGAAAATGCCAAAAAGCTAACCGAAGCTTACAAAGCAGCACATAATACGATCCCTTGGACTGACATTGCAGGTCTCAGAAACCGTATAGTTCATGATTATGGCAATGTGGATCTTGATATTATATTCTCTACATTAACTGACGATGTTCCGTGGTTGATAACAGAACTTGAAAAAGCAGAATAAAACACCGTAGGATGGAGAAAGAAAATGAAACCAGGAAAAGCGTTTGAAATTTTTGTTAAGCGACTCCTTATGTGTGTTGGTTTTTCAGAGGTAATGTCTGACGGCTTATACATATACGATGCGGCGCCAGGTCAGATGATTCAAGGACTTGGAGAGGCTCATAATGCGGATGTTCTTTTGGAGCCGCCTGTTCAAACACCGTTTTGTTCCTTATCAAGATTATTGATTGAATGCAAGGACTATAAATCGAGAGTTGGCCTTAATACGTTAAGAAGTGTATTAGGATTAAAGGAAGATGTAAATCATTTTGATATTGTGGATTTGAACGAACTGATTCAACGTCGTAATACCAGGAGAACAGATCTTACTTATAAATATAATCGGTATTATTATCAAGTTGCAGTAGCAGCTTTAAATGGGTTCACTGTTCCGGCACAAAAATTTGCCGCAACATATAGGATACCTCTCATAGAATTCGATAAAATGCCGTTTTGGGAAACATTCTTAGACTTGTTAGGAAGATGTGGAATGCATGTCGGTGTTTATGGAATTTACAGAGGTAGATATGAAGAAGCATTTGTAAGCGATGAGGAAATAGAGCAACAAATAAATGAAATTGCGGATGAAATTGGTCGATCAATGGCGATAGCCATAACCAATTCAGGGCAGCTTTTGTTTCTATACAAGGTTGACGGAGAACGAGTGCGTTTTGAAGACCATTTTGAGTTGCATTGGGGAAATCCCAAGAATGTATGGCAGTTGAGTTCAGGGAATACCACATATGTTTTTCAGTTACCGGAAGATATCTTGAAATCGTGGCTGAGTAAATCCAAGGACGAATTAGAAATGCGTCGAGAAGCCATAAATTGTAAAGCCGCTTATTTCTCAAATATGGTAGTATACTATACTAAAAATGGTTTGCCCACTATAAAGATGATTTCAATTGATAGATATCAATTGGATGAAGCAAGAAGAAGATTGAATATACGTGATGAATAACTTAAAATCAAATGTAGTACTCCATTAACGATGTCTGTTGGTTTGTTTGAATATAAATATGACGGAATTGTCTAGATTGTTATTGCTGTTGATGCTGCTGTTAAGTCATTATTATGTCAAGGAGCAAGGAATGGAAAATTTTGATGAGATTTATAAAACTGAGTTAAATTTTGTTGAAGAATTTAACTTATCAAAAGCAGGAATGCTGAAAGAAATTGAAACAGAATTCAATATTATTAGACTTTGCATCTCACAGCTAAATGAGTTGGATGAGCAATATATTGATATTACAAATCGAATAATTGTCATGCCATTGCGTAAATTGTTGTGTGAAAAAAACTCGGTTTTGCTAAAGGTGTGTCCAGATTTCAAAATGCCGAAATTAAAGGGCTTTGAAGCCAAAATAAACGATGATCAACAAGTAATTCGTCCTCCATTTATCACAGGGCAGCAATCTGAATGGATAGGAATTGACTCATGGTTGGAACAACAGATATCATGGTTTGATAGAACCGCATCCGATATGACGGATACAATTCCAAAATATTCTTTCGAATACATTTTGAAACGGCTCAATGATAAGAGATTCCGTACATATAAAAATGATTTTGAAAATCTGTTTTATAATCGCAAAGGTTTATATAAGGGTGAAGAATGCGATGTTTATAGCCGAGTCGCACCAACTGATGTTGATAAAAACACGTATATTTTTGACGTTTTGAACATGATTGGATATAATAGTCTGTCTATATATACTTTTTTAAAGCACCTATCTGATAAACGCGGTGCACATCTTGATGTTGGTCATTCGGCACTTATTCAAATTATAAATACGGCTGATGATTTAAAACTGACCCCTGTGCATTATTTTGCAATACAAATGATATATGCTGCCAAAAAACAGATACCTGAATTAAGTAACTATTGGAAAGAGATGCCGGAGTTATCGTGTACATAAGGAGGTGGTTAGGTGGATAATTCAAATCTTCATAATGCAAGAAAAATGTTTAAACACGCATGTGCATTTGCAGAATGTGCATATTTTTGTGAAACAGAGCCTACTCCAATAAAAATCAGAACCCAATGGCATACAATTCCTAACATAGTTAATTCTGTTTTTGCTTGTGAAGTATATATCAAATCAATTTTAGTTTATTGTGGTATGACACATGCGGAAATAAAACATCTTAGCCATGGGCTTGTTGGATTGTGGAAAAAGCTGAAAGAACTAGATGCTAATTTTGCTACCATGATTGAGAATTCCATAAAAGAATGTTTTAGAACATCTAACGAATCTCTTTTTGACGAAAAACTGGAAGAGATATCTAATGCTTTCAAAGAGTGGCGTTACATATATGAAGGGTTCGATGTCAAAATAAATAGGAATTATTTAATTATTTTACGCAATTACTTAAGAGATGGATGTTGTCTCAAGTATTACGATAAAAACTGGCAGAGCTTTGTTGAGTCTGGTGGCAAATGGGAAACCGCAGACGAATAGCAATTACCGCCTTAAAACTATCAAAAATTACTCAAAAATGAGGCAAAAATCTCCGCAAGTGGTCAAACATGTGGTCAAAGGCGAAAAAAGGGCTTGTTCAACCTCCAAAGCAGGGAAGAACAAGCCCTTTTTGATTATCACGAAAACGCGAGATTTCAAGAGATTAAGCGAGAAAATAAAAGAAAATCGGAGGTTCGTTATGAACCTCCGATTTTGGTCTGAGTGACAAGACTTGAACTTGCGGCCTCTACCACCCCAAGGTAGCGCGCTACCAACTGCGCCACACCCAGATTCGTTGTTTTTCTTGTGGTTTGCGCGCGAGGCGCATTCCGAAAAGTCTAGTATATTATATCACTCGAATCAGGAAAAGTCAAGAGGTTTTTTGATTTTTTTGTAGAAATATTTTTAAAAAATAAAAATCCTTCTTTTTGCTGTAAGCATTCAATAATAACAAGACGGAATGTGATATACTTTGCTCCGATTGAAATTTGATCCATAGCTTATTTTTTGTCTAACGAATCTCATGAAACATATATAAAAATATAGAAAAACACAAAAAAAGAAGCACAAGGTTTTTGACGGTTGAATGCCGTGCGCCTTGTGCTAATTTTTCATGTTTTGTTAATAAAATGACAACTATAACTTACAAAATTGCTATTTTTCTCGCATCTTAGAGATAATTTCTGATCTCTCTTTCCAGATATTCTTCGGAGGCGATTATCCGTTCTGTTAGGTTTTTGGCATCGGAGTCGGCATTTTTGTATTTGTTAAGATACTTGTGCAGCGACTTTATCCCCATGTCACAGCCGTCTGTCATTAGATCGGCTATGCGGTTGTCGCTTTCCTTCGCCATAAGGGTCGCGTAAATCTTCATACTGCTCATAGCACGGGCGATTGGGTGGGCATCCTTCGTGTCTGCATTGTAGCTAAGCAGCATATCGTGGGTTTCGTCGCCGAGGGCGGCGTGAGTGTTCTTGCACACCTCAAGGGTGTGTATCAGCTTCTGATTGTGAGCGTGGGGAAGCACCTGCTTTATGGCATCCTCACCCATTTTTATTCCTGCGTTGCATTCGCGCAGGAGTTTTATAGTATCGGTTTCCATACCGTAATTCCTTTCATTTTCGGTATGGTTAGTTTTCCACGTCTTCAAAAAAATATTTGTAGCAAATTATTGAAAACGTTTGGTTATTAAAAAAATGTCAAGAGAAAATTATAATGGCGTTATGATTGATTTGCAAATGACTTAATAATAATATTCATTTTTATTTTTAAAATTTCACCCTTGACATTTCCCCAAAAAGAGTATATTATATATAGGAAATTAAAAAACGAGGAAAACAAATGGCATTATTACATACACATGCCGAGGGGAATCTGCTGGTCGAGCTGCTCGACGAGGTGGTTTTGCACGGCTTGCTTGATACGTTGAAAATAATTCCGTTCCTGTTTCTGACCTATTTGCTTATGGAGTTTATCGAGCATAGGGCAGGGGACAAGGTGGAGAAATTTATGCAGCGCGCGGGCGTTTTTGCGCCTGCTGTGGGCGGTCTGCTCGGCGCGGTTCCGCAGTGCGGATTTTCTGCCGCGGCGGCTAATCTTTATGCGGGACGAATTGTTTCTATGGGAACGATCGTGGCGGTCTTTCTCTCCACATCCGATGAAATGATACCGATTCTCGTGTCGGGAAATATCCCCGTGGGAACGGTGGCTCTCGTGGTGCTTTACAAGGCGGTTGTAGGTATTGCGGTGGGCTTGCTCGTCGATCTTGTGATCCGACTTATGCATCGCGAGCAGGAGAAGATAAATATCGACGCCATCTGTGACGAGGACAACTGTCACTGTGAGCGTGGAATACTCTATTCCGCCCTTCATCACACCCTTACCATTTCGCTTTTCGTACTGCTGATCACCCTGGCGATCAATGCGCTGGTGTTCTTCGTCGGCGAGGAAAATCTCGGCGCGATAATGTACGACAAGCCCTTTATCAGCCATCTGATAGCGTCTGTGTTCGGCCTTATTCCCAACTGCGCGGCGTCGGTTGCGCTGTCCACACTTTGCACAGAGGGACTTATTACCGCGGGAACGATGATGTCGGGTCTGTTCTCCGGCGCGGGAGTCGGTCTGCTCGTGCTTTGCAGGGTGAATAAAAAGCCGAAGGAAAACTTTATCATAATCGGCATAGTAGTTCTGGCAGGCGTAGTCTTTGGTATGCTTGGCGACCTTATATTCCCCGCATCTATGTTTGTTTCATAAAACATAAAAATCTCTGCTTTCGGGCAGAGATTTTTTAATAAATCGCCATCTTTTCGGTATACTTATTATGTAAGGAGCGAAGAAGTATGGAAAAGTGGAAGAGAAGAAGCATAGATCTGCTTACCTCGTTGATCTTCGGCGGCAGAGAGGATATGTCCGTGGTGCAGTATTACCCTCAGAAGACGGGGATAAGCGCAATCGAGGAGAAATATTTCCCCAGGACCGTTCCCGAGAAAAAGGGGATATCCTCGAGGCGGATATACAGTATGCTTTGCGAGCTTGAGCAAGAGCGGCGGGCGAATATGCATAGCATCAAGGTGCTGCGGGGCGGAGAGGTAATCTGCGAATGTTGCGCGCCGGGATATGACGACAAAATATGGCACGTATCTCACTCGATGTCCAAGACGGTGACAGGAATGGTCATAGGCAGGCTGTGGGACGATGGGATTGTAAGCACGGATATGCGGCTTGTGGATATCTTTCCCGAGCTGCAATACAAGGATAAAAAATTCCCCCTGATAACCGTAGATCACCTGCTCAGTATGACGAGTGGCGTGGAGTTTGCCGAGATGGGAGCTATTACCGAGAGGGGCTGGACCGAGAGCTTTTTTGCCTCGACGGTAAAATTTGCGCCGGGCAGCAAATTTTCGTATAACAGTATGAACACCTACGTTCTTGTGAGGATTGCCGAGCGGCTGACGGGAAGAAAATTTCTCTCGCTTGCAGAGGAGTATATTTTCGCGCCTCTTGGGATAAAGAACTATTTCTGGGAGATTGGTCCCGAGGGAAGCGAAAAGGGCGGCTGGGGGCTTTATCTCTCCTCTGAGAGCTGGGCAAAGCTGGGCATTATGATCTTGCACAATGGGACGTTTGAGGACAGACGGATCCTATCGCCCGAGTGGGTGCGTCTTTCCACCGGCGTCAAGGCAATTTCCCCGCGGGAGAGCGGCAGCTTCAATTATGCCTATCAGACCTGGGCTGGCAGAAACAACGAGGAAATCCTTTTCAGCGGAATGCTGGGTCAGAACGTGTGGATATGTCCGAAAAACGATATCGTCGTGGTGATGAACGGCGGAAACAACGAGATCTTTCAGGCGAGTGCCGACCTTGAGATAGTCAGAAAATATCTCGGTGTCAAAATAGACGATAGGATGAATTACCGCGATGCCAAGCTGCTTGATGAAAAGCAGAGGGATTTTTTCAACTGTCGCAGATGGGCGCGTCCCCAAGAAAAGAAACGAGGGGTGGTATACAGCCTTGGTATAAAATCACGCACGCCCTTTGATGGCAGATGGTCTTCGGTGCTTGGAAAATATGCGCTGGCGAGCAACGGTGTCGGTATGCTTCCTCTTGTCATCAGGGCGATGCAGAACAGTCTTAATTCAAGGCTTGAGGAGCTTTCTCTCACCCGAGAGAGGGATGAGCTTATATTGGAGTATCGTGAGAGTGGGGAAAACTTCAGAATACCTATCGGACTTTATGATTATAAAGAAAGCGTGATTGAAGTCAGAGGCGAGAGCTATATTGTGCGCGCCGTTGCAGAGGCCGCCGAGGAACCCGTAGGCAGAGAATACAGAATAGAGCTTGTCTTTCCCGAAACCGCAAGCACTCGCAGACTGATTATCAGAGGGCAGGGACGGGGACGGAAATCGCTGAAAATGAGCGAAACGCCAAACGAAAGGCTTGCCATTGGCTTACTCAAAGAATATTCGCGGGCAAACAGCGTGCTTTCCTTTACTATAGAGACTATTGAGCGCAGATTTGGAAGGGGATCGGTGGGAAATACTATAGCAAAGACCTTTACGCCCACGCTTATCCTTGCAGATACGCACTATCGGGGATACGAAAGAATAATTGACGAGGAAAATAAAAGGGCAAGGGATGAGCAGGAAAAGGTAAAATTTATTCGCGCTTTTGTAGATCGCTTCTTCAAAGAAAATTGATTGATAGCGCTATAAAACGAGATAAATGTAAAATACAGTTGTCAAATTAACACATTTTACGTAAAAAAAAGAAGCCGTAGATTCATTCTGCAGCTTCTTTTTTTAGATTAGTCAAGGTTAAGCGCGTTGAGCATATCGCGAAGAACCTTTGCCTCCTGCGCGGAAATGGTAACGCCCTTGCCCATCTTCTCGTGGTCGGGAGACCAGGTGCGGATATCGTAAACAGGCTCTCTCTCGTTCCAGCTGATAAGGTTAAGCTCCTTGTTCCAACCGTTGTTGCCTTCGCTTACAATACCAATTTTGTCAACAACTTCATACTTGATTTCAGGCATGTCGGTATCTCCTTATGTATTCTTTATTTTAAAAGTATTTGCTTTTAAATATATTTTAACACATACTTTTATGTTTGTCAAGAAATATGTAAAAATATAACGAAATTTTTATAAATTTTATTTTAAAATTAGTATTTTTAAAATAAAAGTGGGTAATTTGCCTGATTTTTCTTCTCAAAAACAAAAAAACACCCATGTTTTGCGGTTGACATAGTATTTTTTATTTGCTATAATTATATAGGATAAAATTTTGTCGCACAGGAGCAAGCTCTTATGGAAAAGTTTTCAAGAAAAAATTGGTTTTTACTTTTGCTTTTCGGCACGATCGGACAGATAGCCTGGTCGGTTGAAAACATGTTCTTCGGAACCTTCGTTTACGAAACCTTCAGCGGCTTTGACCTTGCCGATGGATCTCTCGGCACCGTCACTTTGATGGTACAGCTCAGCGGTATCGTGGCTACCCTTGCCACCCTCGTTGCCGGAACTCTGTCGGACAAGGCCGGAAACAGACGCGGATTTATCTCTATAGGATATATTATCTGGGGTGTGACCGTCGCTCTGTTCGGCTGCCTTACCCCCGAGATTATAGGTGCGGTTCTCGGTCAGCCCGCGGCAAAGGTCGTCACTCTCAGCCTCGTTCTCTTCGTTGTGGGCGACTGTGTAATGACTCTCTTCGGCTCTACCGCAAATGATGCTGCTTTTAACGCCTGGGTGACGGATAACACCAAGCCCTCTTACAGAGGCTACGTTGAGAGCGTTCTGTCTATTCTTCCCCTTATCGGTCTGCTTATCGTAGCGGGCGGTATCGGTATTCTTACGGGCGCCTTCGGTTATACTCCCGTATTCATTGGACTCGGTATTCTTATAACACTTTGCGGTGTGCTTGGCTTATTTCTCTTCAAGGATTCGCCCACGGTCGAAAAGTCGGGCGGACTTCGCGATATCGTTTACGGCTTCCGTCCCTCGGTCGTTAAAAAGCATCTGCCCTTCTATGCTACTCTCCTTTCTGTAGCTATCTTCGGTATTGCTATCCAGACCTTTATGTCTTATATCATCATCTTTATGAAGTACTGCCTCGGCTTCTCGGATCTTGAGTACAGCGCGGTATTTGCGGTTGCTATTCTCGCAGGCGCAGGCGTAAACCTCTACCTCGGTAAGCTCTCTGACAGAATGTCCAAGAGCAAGCTGCTTTACGCGGCATCCATCATTCTCTCTGTGGGACTTCTCGGAATGTACTTCGCATCTATGATCCCTGCGGAGAACAAGATTCTGCTTATGATCCTCTTTGGCATCGGCGGTTTCGTTATGATCTGCGGCAACATCTTCAGCACAGCTCTCAACGGCTCTATTATGCGTGACCACACTCCTCCCGAGGCGGCAGGTAAGATGCAGGGTGTCAGAATGTTTGCAAGCGTTCTTATCCCTATGATCGTCGGTCCCGCTATCGGAAACGCGCTTAACGAGGCGTTCGGCTTTGACGTAGAGATATCGGGAAGCGACATTCTCACCACCTCCTCTGCGCCCGCTCGTGAGATTTTCCTTGCAGGTGCGATAATTGCTCTCCTTGCTCTCGCGGTTATTCCCCTTATCCGCAAGGCAGAGAAAACGGTTGAAGAAAAGCAATAAAATTTAAGTTAATATTATATCAAGCTCTTTACAATTTGAAAAAAATGTGCTATAATACTACTTTGAGGGAGCCCGGCAAACGAACGTCGGGCGCACTCACTTATAATTATTTATAATTAAATGTAAATAAAATTTTTTATATGGAGGATAAACCAATGATAGAAAGAAGAAAAATTTCTATGGATGGTAATACATCTGCGGCTCACGTATCTTACGCGTTTACCGAAGTTGCTGCCATCTATCCTATCACACCTTCCAGCCCTATGGCGGAAGTAACCGACACCTGGTCCGCGTCCGACAAGAACATCTTTGGCGAGCCCGCTAAGAACATTCTCGGTCAGAACGTAAAGGTTGTTGAGATGCAGTCCGAGGCAGGCGCAGCAGGCGCAGTTCACGGCTCTCTCGCAGCAGGTGCCCTCACCACTACCTACACCGCATCTCAGGGACTTCTCCTTATGATCCCCAACATGTACAAGATCGCGGGCGAGCTTCTTCCTTGTGTAATTCACGTTTCCGCAAGATGCGTAGCTTCTCATGCTCTTAACATCTTCGGTGATCACTCCGACGTTTACGCTTGCCGTCAGACAGGTTTTGCAATGCTGGCTGAGACCAACGCTCAGGAGATCATGGACCTTGGCGCAGTTGCTCACCTCGCTACCATTAAGGGTAGAGTACCCTTCCTCAACTTCTTCGACGGCTTCCGCACCTCTCACGAGATTCAGAAGGTTGCTGCTTGGGATTACGAGGACCTTCGCGAGATGGTTGATATGGACTCTCTCAAGGCATTCCGTAACAGATCTCTCAACCCCGAGACTCCTGCTCTCCGCGGCTCCGCAGAGAACGGCGATATCTTCTTCCAGCACAGAGAGGCTTGCAACCCCTACTATGATGCTCTTCCCGCAATCGTTGAAGAGTATATGGATAAGGTTAATGCAAAGATCGGTACTGATTATAAGCTCTTCAACTACTACGGCGCACCCGATGCTGACCGCGTAATCGTGGCTATGGGCTCTGTTTGTGACGTAGCAGAGGAAGTAATTGATTACCTCAACGCGAACGGTGAGAAGGTTGGTCTTATCAAGGTTCGCCTTTACAGACCCTTCGTTGCTGAGAAGTTCGCAGAGGCTATTCCTGCAACCTGTAAGGTTCTTTCCGTTCTTGACAGAACTAAGGAGCCCGGCTCTCTTGGCGAGCCCCTTTACCTTGACGTTATCACCGCTCTCAGCGAGGTAGGCAGAACTGGCATTAAGGTTCTCGGCGGTAGATACGGTCTTGGCTCTAAGGATACCCCCCCCTCCTCCATCTTCGCAGTATATGCTAATATGGCAGGCGAGCAGAAGAACCACTTCACTATGGGTATCGTGGACGATCTTACCAACCTTTCTCTTCCCGAAACCACCGCTCCCGACACCGCTCCCCACGATATGATTCAGTGCAAGTTCTGGGGTCTTGGCGGCGACGGTACCGTTGGTGCAAACAAGAACTCTATCAAGATCATCGGTGACCACACCGACAAGTTCATTCAGGCATACTTCCAGTATGACTCTAAGAAGACCTCTGGTATCACCATTTCTCACCTTAGATTCGGTGATAGCCCCATCAAGTCCTCTTACTACATCAATAAGGCAGACTTCGTTGCTTGCCATAACAACGCATACCTTAACAAGTATGATATGATCTCCGACGTTAAGCCCGGCGGTACATTCCTCCTTGACTGTCCTTGGACCGTAGAGGAGCTTGATGCTCACCTTCCCGCTTCCGTTAAGACCTATATTGCAAAGAATAACGTTAAGTTCTACACCATCAACGCAACCAAGATCGCTATCGACCTCGGTAATGCAAAGGTTAAGAACACCGTTCTTCAGTCTGCATTCTTCACCCTCGCTAAGATCCTTCCCGCTGCGGAGGCTATTGAGTATATGAAGAAGGCTGCATATAAGTCCTACATCAAGAAGGGACAGGCTATCGTTGACCTTAACTATGCCGCTATCGACGCAGGTAAGGACGCTCTCGTAGAGGTTGATGTTCCTGCTGAGTGGGCAAACGCAGGTCAGACTCCCGTAGCTGCAAAGGCTACAGGTAATCGCGCAGATCTCGTTGACTTCGTTAACGACATCGTTGTTCCCGTTGGCGCAATGAAGGGTGACAGCCTTACCGTTGGTGCGTTCGCTAAGTACGCAGACGGTACCTTCC
>JAZNZI010000139.1:0-2300 GCA_045594865.1 Eubacteriales bacterium
AAGGTACCGATCCTGCGAGGCCTTTTAAAGAACGTTTTCCACGCCTTCCCCGTAAAACGCGGCGGCAGCGATCTGGCGGCTATCCGCAAGACCGGTGAAATTCTGTCCGAGGGCGGCTGTATCGGAATATTCCCTCAGGGAACCAGATGCCGAGGGGTAGAAATTGAGGACACCGAGTTTAAAACGGGCGCGTCTCTTATCGTTTCCAAAAACCAAGCGGACGTTCTTCCCGTCAGAGTGGTCATGAAGAAGAACCGCTGGTGCCTTTGTCGCAGGATAGATATTTACGTTGGCAAAATGATAAAGTTTGAGGAGCTGGGATACGATAAGACGGACCGCGACTCGTACAGTAAAATGGCACAGATAATAAAGAACAAGATCTGCGAGCTGGGCAAGTAATCGAACACGCCTGAAAGGAGCACCATGGCAGAGGTCACAATAGCAAAACACGCAGGCTTCTGCTTTGGCGTGAAGCGTGCGACGGATACATTGGAGGCGGCGGTAAACGCGGCCGGGCCGGGCAGAAAGATTTATACGCTCGGCCACCTTATACATAACGATACCTATAACCGGTCTCTTGAGGAGAGGGGTGTTGTTACCGTAGGTGAAGAGGATATTGAACGGATCGCCGCAGAAAGTACAAAAGACGCTCCCGCGACGGTATTTATCCGCGCCCACGGGATCACGGCAGAGCTTGATGCGCTCCTTGCAAGATGCAAGGAGGAAAACCCTTATTTTGACGCGGTGGACTGTACCTGTCCCTACGTTAAAAAGATCCACAGAATAGCCGACGAGAACGGCGGAGAAGGGAAAATTTCCATTGTTCTGGGCAACCGCGATCACCCCGAGGTCAAGGGTATCGTAAGCCATTTTCGAGGGGACTGTCACGTGTTTGGAACGGCCGATGAGATAGAGGCATATTTTGGCGGTGAAAACAGGGATAATCTGAGCAAAATCACCAACAATTTGCCCGTAATGGTGGCGCAAACAACTCAAAAATTGTCGGAATGGCACAAAAGTCAAAAAGTTCTGAAAAAACTCTGTACAAATCCGATAATTTTTGATACAATATGCAGTGTGACTGAAACGAGACAGACCGAGGCAAAAGAGCTTGCAAAGGACTCCGACGTGATGATCGTCATCGGCGGAAAAGACAGCTCAAACAGCGCAAAGCTTGCCGAGATTTGTCGCGCGGTCTGTCCCGAGACTTATTGGATCCAAGAGGTCTCGGACATTACAAATTTGCAAATTTCACCCGAAAAACGGGTTGGAATAGCCGCAGGTGCTTCAACACCCGCAGGCATAATAGAGGAGGTATACAAAAAAATGAGCGAAAATTTTGAAGCAATGCTCGAAGAATCACTTAACAAAACTTTAAATACAGGAGACACCGTTACAGGATACGTTACATCAGTATCCAATGCCGAGATTCAGCTTGATGTCGGCTACAAGGTTACCGGCATTATCAAGGCCGAGCAGATCACAGACGATCCTTCTGTAAATCTCAAGGAGATGTTCAAGGTTGGTGACGAAGTTGAAGCTTTCGTTATCCGCGTAAGTGACATCGAAGGAATCGCAGAGCTCTCCAAGAAGAGAACAGATTCCGACAAGTGCTGGAAGGAGATCGAGAGTGCTCTTGAGAGCAAGGAGATCCTTGAAGGCAAGGTTATTGAGGCTGTAAAGGGCGGCGTTATCGTTCTTGCAAACAATAACCGCGTATTTATCCCCGGCGCACACACAGGCATCCGCCGCGACGGTGATCTTTCCGTTCTGGTTGGTCAGACCGTTAAGTTCAGAGTGATCGAGGTTAAGGGTCGCCGTGCATACGGTTCTATCCGTGACGTTGCCCGCGAGGAGAGACAGGCGAAGGAAGCCGCTTTCTGGGCAACCGTTGAAGAAGGCAAGCAGTACACAGGTACTGTTAAGAGCATGACAACATACGGCGCGTTCGTTGATATCGGCGGCGTTGACGGTATGGTACATATCACAGAGCTCTCCTGGAAGAGAATCAAGTCTCCCGCAGAAGTAGTTGCTATCGGTGACACCATCGAGGTTTACGTTAAGGCTCTTGACGTTGAGAAGAAGAGAATTTCTCTTGGCTACAAGACAGAGGCTACAAACCCCTGGAAGATCTTTGCCGACAAGTATGCGGTAGGCGACGTTGCTCCCGTTAAGATCGTTTCCATGATGCCCTTCGGTGCATTTGCTGAGATCGTTGACGGCGTTGACGGACTTATTCACATCTCCCAGATCGCACTTGAGAAGATCGCAAAGCCTGCTGACGTTCTCCAGATCGGTCA
>JAZNZI010000140.1:0-10937 GCA_045594865.1 Eubacteriales bacterium
TCAGAAAGAATGCTCAGATCGCAAAGGCAAACGCACAGCGTGATATCGCAATCGCTACCTCTCAGGCTCAGCAGGAGGCTAACGCCGTTAAGGTTGAGGCAGAGAAGAAGATTGCAGAGCAGGACGCTGCCCTCGCAATCCAGCAGGCAGAGATGAAGGTTCGTGCAGATACAAAGCGCGCAGAGGCAGACGCAGCATACTCCATTCAGCAGGAGGAGCAGCGTAAGACCATAGAGATCGCCAGAACCAATGCCGACATCGCCCGTCGCGAGAAGGAGGCAGAGCTTAAGGAGAAGGAGATCGCTATCAAGGAGCGCGAGCTTGACGCCGAGATCAAGAAGCAGGCAGACGCTCTTAAATACCAGTCCGAGAGACGCGCAGAGGCAGAGCTTATCAAGCGTCAGCGCGAGGCAGATGCACGCGCATACGAGGCTAAAAAGGAGGCCGAGGCTAAGAAGGCTGAGGCTGATGCTATTCGTTATGCAATGGAGCAGGAGGCCGAGGGTATTCGCGCAAAGGGCCTTGCAGAGGCTGAGGCTATTGAAAAGAAGGCGGAGGCGCAGAAGAAGATGGGTGAGGCATCCGTCCTTGAAATGTACCTGACCGCTCTTCCCGAGGTCGTTAAGAATGCAGCCGCTCCCCTTGCTCAGACAGACCGTATCGTTATGTACGGTGACGGCAATTCCACAAAGCTTGTCGGTGACGTTATGAACTCCACAAGTCAGATTATGGAGGGTATGAAAGAATCCACAGGCATCGACCTTGGCTCTCTCCTCGCAGGCTTCGTAGGCGGCAAGGCTGCTTCCGCAACCGAAAATCGAGAATAATAAAAATGGGGCAAGCGATCCTTGCCCCAAAGGAGAAAAATGATTTGTCCTTATTGTAATGAAGAAATGCGTAAGGGCTATATTAAGTCCTATAAGGATGCTTTGAAATGGTATCCGGATACGCCTAATGAAAATGGCTTATTTGCACGAAGCAAGGAGGGCGTAAAGCTCACTTCCTTTTGGACTGGGTCGAGCGCTGCCGTTCACCGTTGCGAAAAATGCAAGAAGCTCATTATCGACGAAAGCGATCTTGATGTATAAATCTAATAAAACAAAGAAGGGGCTATCTTAATGAGACAGCCCCGCTTTTATTTTATAAAAAATAAAAAACATATTGCAATACGCGTTATTTTGTGCTATTATATAAAATATATAAATTTATACGAAAAGGAGGCGACCGGTTTGATTTTCGGCAAACACATCAACAAATACTACTTCAAATACGCGCATATGCTTTTACTCGGCATTCTGGCGCTCCTTTTAGTTGATCTTCTTCAGCTTGAGATTCCCGAGCTGTACCGTATGGTTATTAACGGTCTTGAATTTGGGCAGGTGGAGGTTGATGGCAACGTCCTTCCATTTGATATGAAATTCCTTGTGGAGCACATCTGCGGTCCTATGCTTTACATAGTACTTGCTATGGTGTTCTGCAGATTCCTTTGGAGAATTTGTCTTTTCGGTGCGGGCATTAAGGTTGAAACCGATCTTCGCTCCAAGATGTTCAATCATTCAAAGAACCTCTCTCAGCAGTTCTACCATAAGAACAAGGTAGGCAATATGATGTCCTACTACACCAACGACCTTGAAACCATTCAGGAGTGCTTTGGCGATGGTGTGCTGATGTTCTTTGACGCGCTATTGCTCGGTGGACTTGCCATTGTCAAGATGGTTAGAATGAACTGGCTTCTTACGGTATTCACCCTTATTCCAATGGCGTTCTTACTGCTTGTCGGTACTATCGTCGGACAGTATATGACTAAGAAATGGGAGAAAAGACAGGAGGCGTTCTCGGCTCTCTCTGACTTTGCCCAGGAGAATTTCTCGGGCATAGCGGTTATCAAGGCATTCGTTAAGGAATTGCGCGAGCTTTGGGCATTTAAAAAGCTTAATAAGGAAAACGAAAAGGCTAACATAGAGTATACTCGCGCCTCCGTTCTTCTTCACATAAGTGTCACTCTGTTCGTCGAGTCGGTTATCTGCGTAATTCTCGGCTACGGCGGATATCTCGTATATACGGGCGTATTTAACGCAGGTCAGCTTATCGAGTTTATCAGCTACTTCAACTCTATCGTATGGCCCGTAATGGCGGTTTCCTCTCTTATAGAAATGAACTCCCGCGGCAAAGCGTCGCTAAAGCGTATCAGCGAGCTGCTTGATACCCCCATCGACGTAATCGACAGAGAGGGTGTTATGACCATCGAGCAGGTAAAGGGAGATATTGAGTTCAGAGGGCTTACCTTCCGCTATCCCGAGGCAGAATACGATTCGCTTACAGATGTATCCTTTAAGATAAACGCGGGCGAGAATGTGGGTATAATCGGCAAAACGGGTGCAGGAAAGACAACAATAGTTGACATTTTGCTTAGAATTTACAACGTTCCTGACGGAACTGTGTTTGTGGACGGCCAGGACGTGAACGATATTTCTATCGAGTCGCTTCGATCCGCTTGCGCCTACGTACCCCAGGACAACTTCCTCTTCAGCGACACCATAGAGAACAACATCGCCTTCGCTGTTGATGATTATAATGCTGCGGACGTGGAGCGCTTTGCCGCTCTCAGCGATGTGCACGGAAATATCTCGGAGTTTGCCGAAGGCTATAAAACTATCCTCGGCGAGCGCGGTGTCACCGTCTCGGGCGGACAGAAGCAGCGAATTTCTATTGCCCGCGCGCTGATGAAAAACGCGTCGATTCTTATTCTTGACGACTCGGTAAGCGCGGTTGATACCGAGACTGAGCGCGCTATTATTTCTAATCTGAGAGAAACCCGAAAGGGCAAAACCACTATATTTATCGCTCACCGCGTTTCCACCATTGAGAAGATGGATAAGATCATCTTCGTTGACGACGGCAAAATTCTGGCGGTTGGCTCACACGACGAGCTTATCTCCTCCTGTGACGAGTACAAAAAGACCGTTGAGTTGCAGAAGCTTGACGAGGAAAAGGAGGCAGAGTAATGGGACTTTATGAAATCTATCCTCTTTTAGTTCTCGGCGCCATTATCGGTGTGTTCTCCATCATCTTCGTGGTGGCATACTCCACTATGAAAAACAAAAAGGAGGCCATCGGCTTTGACAGACATATGAAGGACTCGGAGATCCTTGTGCGTCTTATGAGATATGCAAAGCCCTATCTCCCTCAGTTCCTTCTCGTCGGACTTATTATGCTCGTATCTATTGCATACGACATTCTCTCACCTCTTCTTATCGGTAAGATAGAGAAGGTGTTAAGCTCGGGCTTTGAGATGAGCGAGCTGCTCGCATATATTATTGTATACGCTGGCATTCTTCTTATCTCCCTTGGAGCAACCTATCTGCAGTCGATTATTCTGCAGAAAATCGGACAGAAGATTCTCTCCTCCCTTCGTGAGGACACCTTTACACATATAGAGAGCCTCTCTCACGGACAGCTTAACTCCATGCCCGTGGGTAAGTTGGTCACCAGAGTTGCCAACGATACGGGCGCTATCTCTATGATGTTCACCAACCTGTTCGTAAACCTTATCAAAAATTGCTTTATCATCGTAGGCGTATTCGTGACAATGCTTTGCCTCAATTATATGCTTACTCTGATGGTGCTTTGCTTCGTTCCCTTTATCATTCTCTTCACCGTTATTTTCAGAAAGTTCTCAAGACGGGCATACCGTCGCGTAAAGGACTGCACCACCGACATCAACACCTTCCTTTCGGAGAATCTGTCGGGTATGAAGATAACTCAGGTGTTCAACAGAGAGGAGCGCAAGGCGGCTGAGTTTGAGGAGAAGAACCAGAATCTCGGCAAGGCGAAGCATAAGGAGATATTCGTCTTCGGTATCTTCAGACCTATGGTATATATGCTCTATATATCCTCAATTTTGGCGCTGTTCTATTTTTCGGGTATGGGATATATTACTGAGACCGAGTTCTTAGGTCAGATGATTACCTCGGACATTCTCGTATCCTTCTATATGTACATCTCAAGATTCTTCAACCCTATACAGAATCTTGCAGAGCAGTTTAACAGAATGCAGTCTGCCTTTGCCTCGGCGGAGAAGATCTTTACCGTCCTTGACATAGAGCCCGAAGTTGTTGACGAGCCGGATGCTATCGAGCTTGATCACATGGAGGGAAATATCGAGTTTAAGAACGTTTGGTTCGCATACAACGAGGGCGAGTGGGTGCTGAAGGACATATCCTTTAAGGTAAACGCCAAGGAGACGGTTGCTTTTGTCGGCTCTACAGGCTCGGGCAAGACCACCATTCTCGCACTTATCTGCCGAAATTACGATATCCAGAAGGGTGAGATCCTTATTGACGGCATCAATATCAAGAAGATAAAGATATCCTCTCTTCGCCGTCACTTCGGTCAGATGCTTCAGGACGTGTTCCTCTTCTCGGGAACTATCCGCTCCAATATCGTCCTGCGTGATGACTCCATCACCGACGAGGAGGTTATGAAGACCTGCGATTACGTAAACGCAACCCACTTTATCAGCAAGCTCTCGGGGGGACTTGACGAGGAGGTGCGTGAGAGAGGTAATAACTTCTCCGCGGGACAGCGTCAGTTGCTTTCCTTTGCCAGAACGATAGTTCATAAGCCCGCCGTTATGATTCTCGACGAGGCTACGGCAAATATCGACACCGAGACCGAGATCCTTATTCAGAATTCGCTGGAAAAGATGATGAATATCGGCACTATGCTTATCGTTGCCCACCGACTTTCCACCATTCAGCACGCGGACAAGATAATCGTTCTTTCCCACGGCGAGATAGTGGAGCAGGGTAATCACGATCAGCTCTTAAAGCTGCGCGGCAGATATTACGACCTCTATATGCTTCAGTTTAAAAAGAATCAGATAGCTAACAGCTAAAACACCTCGCCCCGAGTAAAATCGGGGCGGTTTTTTATTAAAAAAGCTATCAAATTAACTCTTTTCTCTTTACAAATATATATTTTTATGGTATAATACAAAATGGTGTAATTTGCGCCTAATTTTGCTAAAGAAAGCCGAGGTAAAGATATGAGAATTGATAAGCTTCTGTCCGAGCTTGGCATCTGCACGCGGCGCGAGGCGGCAAAGGTCGCGAAAGCTGGCGGCATCCTTGTGGACGGCGCGCCCGAGAGGGACGCCTCCCGCCATATCGATCCCGATAAGAGCCGACTTACCTTTATGGGTAGGGAAGTGACCTATCAGAAATACACCTACGTTATGCTTAATAAGCCCGAGGGCTACGTCAGCGCAACAGACGATAAGAGCCTGCCCTACGTGACAGAGCTTTTGCCCGAGGAGCTTCGCCGCCGCGAGTTGTTTCCCGTCGGCAGACTTGACCGCGATACCGTGGGACTTATGATACTGACCAACAACGGTCAGCTTGCCCACTCGCTTCTCTCACCGAAGCATCACGTAAAAAAAGAATACCGCTTCACCTCAGCCGAGCCGCTTGACAAGGGGGCGGAGGCAGACTTTGAGCGGGGCATCACCCTTGCCGACGGCTATGAGTGCAAGCCTGCAGAGCTGTATCTTGATGAGACAAGACGGGCGGGCAGAATAGTGCTGACCGAGGGTAAATATCACCAGATCAAGCGTATGATAGCCTCAAGAAACAACCGAGTGACAAGCCTTGAGCGCATAAGCTTCGGCGGAATTCTGCTCGATCCCTCATTATCTCGAGGAGAATGGCGATACCTGACTAAAGAAGAAATCGAAGCCTTGGAATCCCAAGGATAACATAATTAAGGAGAATACCAATGGATATTTTAAAGACTCTGGCAGAGGAATTTAAAATCAAGGAGGAGCAGGTCAAGGAGACGGTTGCTCTTATCGACGAGGGAAACACCATTCCCTTTATTTCAAGATACCGTAAGGAAGTGACGGGCGGTCTTGACGATGCTACGCTTCGTGACCTTAACGACAGACTCAACTATCTTCGTAAGATGGACGAGCGCCGCGAGGAGATCTCTAACCTCATTGACGCACAGGGCAAGCTTACTCCCGAGATCACCTTCGCACTGAATAATGCAAAGACTCTTGTGGAGCTTGAGGATATATATCTTCCTTACCGTCCCAAGAGAAAGACCAGAGCATCGGTTGCACGTGACAAGGGACTTGAGCCTCTTGCAGCATATATTATGGAGCAGCGCGACGTATACGATCCCGAGATTGCCGTATATGCCGAGCAGTTTATCGTTATCTCCGACGAGAAGGATAAGGCTGTTCCTACCGTAGAGGCAGCGCTTCAGGGCGCGTCCGACATTATTGCCGAGGATATCTCCAACAATGCCGAGATCAGAAAGATGCTCCGTGAGTTCACTATGAGCAACGGCTCTCTCTCCTCTAAGGGCACTACTGAGGAGACCTCTGTTTACGAGAACTACTATGATTTCTCCGAGCCTATCAAGAAGCTTAAGGGTCACCGCGTCCTTGCTATCAACCGCGGTGAGAACGAGGAATTCCTTAAGGTTGCCGTCACTCTTCCCGAGGAGGAGGGAATTGCGCAGATCGTTTCCAAGGTAATTACTAACAAGAAGTCTCCCGCGCTCTCCTACCTTATGGCGACCATTCGAGATGCATACGACAGACTTCTGTTCCCCGCCATCGAGCGCGAGGTTCGTACCACACTCTTTGACGATGCCTGCGAGGGCGCGCTTAAGGTGTTCTCCGAGAACCTTCGCAATCTTCTTCTTGCAGCACCCCTTAAGGGTAAGACTGTGCTTGGCTACGACCCCGGTTATGCTCACGGCTGTAAGCTTGCGGTTGTAGATAAGACGGGTAAGGTGCTTGTCACCGCGGTTATCTATCCCGTAAAGCCCAGAGAGGATATCGAGCGCTCCAAGGCTATCGTTCTACGCCTTATCAACAAACATAAGGTTGACGTTATCTCTATCGGAAACGGCACCGCATCCCGTGAGAGCGAGGCGTTCATCGCAGAGCACGTTATTCGCGATGCCTCCTGTCCCAAGGGAGTTAAGTATACTATCGTTTCCGAGGCGGGCGCATCGGTTTATTCCGCATCCAAGGTTGCAACCGATGAGTTCCCCGATTACGACGTAATGCAGAGATCTGCTATATCTATCGCGAGAAGACTTCAGGATCCCCTTGCCGAGCTTGTTAAGATCGAGCCCAAGGCTATCGGTGTCGGTCAGTATCAGCACGATATGAAGCAGGCAAGACTTACCGAGGCTCTCGGCGGTGTAGTTGAGGGCTGTGTAAACGGCGTTGGCGTTGACGTAAACACCGCCTCCTATTCTTTGCTCTCCTACGTTTCGGGTATCAATACCACCGTTGCGAAGAATATAGTTAAGTACAGAGAGGAAAATGGCGAGTTTAAGACCCGCGCCCAGATACTCAAGGTTCCGAAGCTGGGCGAGAAGGCGTTTACCCAGTGCGCAGGCTTCCTTCGTATCCACGACGGAAAGCAGGTGTTTGATGCTACAGGCGTTCACCCCGAGTCCTATGCTATAGCAGAGGATCTTCTTAAGAGATTTGGCTTCACCACCGAGGACGTAAAGAATAACAATCTCGCACTCCTCAGATTCAAGGCTACTCAGTACGGTATCGCAAAGCTGGCGCGTGAGCTTGGCTGTGGCGAGCCCACCCTTGAGGATATTATCTCCGAGCTTGAGAAGCCCGGCAGAGATATCCGTGACGACGCTCCCGCTCCTATCCTCTCCACCGACGTTCTTGATATCAACGACCTTAAGCCCGATATGCAGCTTAAGGGTACTGTAAGAAACGTGGTTGACTTCGGCTGCTTCGTGGATATCGGCGTGCATCACGACGGTCTGCTTCACATCTCCGAGATGTCAGATCGCTTTATCAAGCATCCCTCTGAGCTCTTCAAGACGGGTGACGTTATCGAGGTTCGTATCAAGGACGTTGACGTAAAGAAGCACAGAATTTCTCTTACTCGCAAGGGTATGAATACTTCCAAAAACTAAACAAAAAACAAGGGACACCGATTTCGGTGTCCCTTTTGTATAGTCTTCCCCGGCGAAGCGTGTCGGGGAAGGTGGCACGGCTTTTCCGTGACAGATGAGGTTTTTATTAAATAACGATAAAGCTGCAGGATCCTGCGGGAAGCTTATACTCGCCTGCGGGAACGTCCTTGCCGCAGAGGCAGGGAAGTGCATTGCCCTCGCCGAGAGTGAGGGGCTTTCCGTTAAGGCTCATAACCTTACTTCTCATACCGCTCTCGCCCGTGAGAACGTAAAGAGTCGCATCCTTGGGAAGAGAAACGGTGGTCTGTTCGGTAAGAGAGTTGTTTACTACGAGGTAGCATACGCCATCCTTGCCGTCCTTGCGGGAGTGAGCGTAAACATGCGCACCCTCCTTTGCGGGATTTTCTGCCGCGAGGCAGGTGTCACCCATAAGGCGAGTCCAGAGCAGAGCAGCGAAGTAGTTAGGTCTGGGATCAAAGCTGCCGTGCTGAAGGAAGCCGTAGTCGGAGGAAGCAAGGGTGTTGTGGAAGATAACACCGTTGGTGAGAGTGCAGAAGCTGCCAAGCTCGTTGAGAGTTCTGAGAACGTCAAGGTAGGTGGAAGCCCATGTGTCTCCGCCACCGCCTGCGTCACCCGACTCGGTCACCCACATCTCGCCGCCGGTAACGTACTTGTCACGGGCAGGGATGTTCATATAGCAGATGCCGGGGGCAACGCGAAGGTACTCATCGGTGTGAGCCGCCTCTGCGGGCCAGTGACCTGTGGGCATCATGCCTGCAAGACGCTCGGAAATACCGTTGTAGTAGTGGTAGGAGTATACGTCCATGGGAACCTGATAGCCACGCATAAGATCGTGAACGGTACCCATAGTCATCATATTGCCGATGCCCGAGCCCATTTTCGCCATAGGAGAATCCTCAACCGAGGTATCGGTCATACCTGTGTTGCAGGGACCTACGATAAGGCACTCGGGATAGTTCTCGCGTACCCACTTGTTTGCGATATCCTGGTCACGTACATAATCCTCAAAGTTGTAGCCGAGAGGTGCGCCCGAAACCTGGAGCATATTGGGCTCGTTCATAAATTCAAATGCATCTATCCTGCCGCCAAGCTCCTCGGTAAGTGCAAAGAGCTTCTTGATCTGGGTGAGATCGAGAGGACCCCCATCCTTGTGGTCGCCTGCGCAGTTGGATGCGGAAACGAGAAGCTTCGCATCAATAGCCTTTACGAAATTAATAATGTTGGTCCACTGCTCTCTGGTAAGCACGCTCTGATATCCCTCGGGAGCTTTGCCGTCACACTCGCCGTCAAAGTCATAGTAGGTCTTGGTTGCCCAGGTGCCCGAAACACGCACCCAAACCGAGCCAAGCTCCTTTGCGAGAGAGATAAGCTTCTCGTTGGTGGTGTCAATTGGGGGATAGTACTGCATAAGACCTGCCATAGCAGTGTGGTTCTGGAATCCACCCTCCAGCTTGGGAAATTCCTCTGTACCTGCGATCTGTCCCTCGGTATATGCCTTCCAGAATGTGCCGCCGGTAACCTCGGTCATCTCTACGTTGTAGGATACGAGGCGTGGATTGATCTTGCGAATTTCCTGAAGACCGTCAGCCTTCAGCTCAAGAAAATGTGCCATTGGTGTAATTCTCCTTTGTTTTTTATTTTTCTAACCTGATTATAACACAAAATTTACAATAATGTCAATAAAAAATCCGCCCCATATGGAGCGGATTTCTGTAAATTTTATATTACTGGAAGTTAAGAGTATTATAAACCTTGGTTCCGTCCTCGTTTACAACCGCAAGAACGCAGCCTCTGTAGTTATCCTCCTTACCGTTCCAGTTGCAGGGAGCAATCTCAAGGGTGATCTCCTTACCTGCATATTCCTTAAGCCAGCTATACTGCTTCGCGCTGGAACAATATAGGGCGAGCTCTGTACCGTTGTATATGATCTTGAGATTGGTGTAAAAATCAGTCTCAACAACCTCTACGGTTGCCTTTACTACATACACCTCGGTGGAGTGGCTCTCGGTAATACTAAGAGCCTTAATATCCGCGAGGGTCTTTCCGGTGATAAACTTCTCAGTGGAATATGCGGTATTGCCATAGTAGTTTGCGATAACCTCTGCGTTTACGATAGCGTCCTGACCGTAGGTGGTATAGTTGTCATCGTCAATGTATCTCTCTCTCATACCGGAGATAACGATTTCGTTGCCAATAGCAATAGTCTTAAAAATTGCGACGTCGTTAACCTTGACTGCTATCATAGAGCCATCTTCGCCGAAGAGATAGAAGCCCTGTTGGTTTACGAGAGAGGGACCCACGATACCTCTGACGGTAACGTTGGTGTCCTGTGCGGTAGCAATAGCCTCTGCAACGCTGATGTAGTCAACGTCTGCGTTCTCCTCAACGGTGATCTCAACGGTTTTGGAGCAGGTAAGCTCGCCATAGGTTGCGGTCACGGTAACGGTAGTCTTGCCTGCATCACCGCAGTGGAAGAATACCTTGCCACCAAGCTCGGTGAAGTAAACCGAGCTTTCGTTATTGGAGGAGTAGGAAAGGGTAACGCCCTCAAAGCCGAGAAGCTCGGAGGAAACGCCGGTAGTAAGCTCCTTTGCGGGATCGCCCGTGTAGCTTGCGAGGAACTGACCGAGACCGTGGTAATCTACAGCAAACTCGGGTGCATTCTTGGTATCGAACTTATAGTTCTCGTCGATAATTTCGATGGGAAGGAATCTCCACTGACAGCCGGAGGAAGAGGACTTCGCGTTAAGAGCAACGAGATAAACCGTGCAGATCTTGCCGTCGAACTCGTCCATCCAGTCAAAGTCACTGCCGTTGCACTGGGTGTAAACGTAAGAGCCGGTCACACCGTCAATATCGTCGATGTAGTAGTTAACGAATCCCTGACCCGGAGCCTTCTTAACAAGTGCTGTTGCCTTGAAGATCTTGTTTGTGATATTCTCGGTAACGGG
>JAZNZI010000141.1:0-7636 GCA_045594865.1 Eubacteriales bacterium
AAAGGGCGGTGACCTCTCTGTTCTTGTGGGCACAACTCAGAAGGTAAGACTTCTTGAGTTCGACGTAGCTAAGAAGAAGGCTCTTGGCTCTATCAAGGTTATTCTTAACGAGCAGAAGAAGGCTCAGGAGGAGGCTATCTGGTCTACTCTCGAGGTTGGCAACGAGTACGTTGGCGTTGTTAAGAATCTTGCAAACTACGGCGCGTTCGTTGATATCGGCGGCGTGGACGGTTTGGTTCACAACTCCGAGCTCTCCTGGAAGAGAATCAAGCATCCTTCTCAGGTTGTATCCGTAGGACAGGAGCTCAAGGTTTACATCAAGGAGCTTGACGTGGAGAAGAAGAGAATCTCCCTCGGCTACAAGACTCAGGATATGGATTCCTGGTACAAGTTCACCCAGCAGTATCACGAGGGTGACATCGTTCCCGCAAAGATCGTTTCTATTATGCCCTTCGGCGCGTTCGCAGAGGTATTCGAGGACGTTGACGGTCTTATCCACATCTCCAGAATCTCTACCGAGAGAATCAACTCCCCCGCTGACGTTCTTAAGGTTGGCGATGAGGTAAACGTTAAGATCGTTGAGATCGACAACGAGAACAGAAAGCTTGCTCTTTCCATCCGTGCAATTCTTGAGGCTGAGCAGAGAGCTGCTGCAGCAGAGGCAAGAGCTGCTGAGAAGGCACAGAGAGAGGCTGAAAAGCTTGAGCGCGAGGCAGAGGCTGCTGCAGAGGCAGAGAGACTTGCTCAGGAGAGAGCTGATATGGCTCCCTACATCGTAGGCTCTATCTAATAATAAATATTAATATTAACCGTATTAAAGGCGTGCCGAATGGTGCGCCTTTTTAATGCAAAATGCAGAATTCAGAGTGCAAAATTGATAGATAAGCCTTTCCGTCATCCCGAGCGGAAGGAACAAAAATCGGAGACTGTACCAACGGGCGAGGGATCTCCGTGTGGGAGCCTTTTTCCTTTCAGGCTTTGGCAAAGGAGAAACCGATTATATATCCCAAAGAACCCTCTCGCCCGCTGACGTGGGAGCTCTCCGTGGGGGCGAGCTTGCGAAAAGTCTTAACTTGCATACGGTTCGAAAGAGGAGATCCCTCAGGCTTTGTCTTAGTCCTCGAGAAGCGTCCGCGATTTCGGGATGACAGACTATGGCGTCAAGAATATGCATATAACTATTGCGCGCGTATGTGGTGTTTGTTTCGTGCGTTGATTTTAATTCTGCATTCCAAATTCTGAATTCTGCATTTCCCCAAATGCACCTGACACTTCGTACGTACGCGAGATTTTTTCTCTAAACAATTTGTATGAACTAAAAAAATACAACTTGTATGAACTAAAAATACGCCTTATATGTACACAAAACGTTTATCCACCCCACAGCGCGTACGTGCGTGATGTTTTTTTCGCAGGGCGAGGTTATCTGCGTTGCCTCTTTGCCATCCATTCCTCTGCGTATTCCTTATAACACTCTATAACCGGTCTTCCGTCCTCTGTAAGCCAATTATTCGCCTCACAATGCTCGATAAGTCCAAAGGTATTCACAGTATTATACTTCTTCATAAAATAGAGTCTGATATTATTTTTCAGCGCCTGGAGCGTAAGCGAGTCAATAGACAGATCGTTAATTGCTGTCGCGTCAGCGCCATTCTGCGAAGCAGAAGCCGTTTGAATGTCTGTATGAAAGAGAGAATTATATTTCTTTTCTTCTCTTTTCTCTTCTGCCCTATGCTCTGCTACCCTGTCCTTTGCTTTGCTATCCTCTACTGTACTATCCTTACCTTTCCTATCCTGTGGAGCACAAATGTTTCCAAAAAAGTCCTCTGAAGCCTTGAAATATCTATCATTCTCATCTCGTCTCAAGTTGCTCATAAGCTCGCTGTAAGTAGTTTTGGTGTATCTGTCACCCTTGATTCTGTTATGCTGATTCCAATGCGTGATAGCCATTACCGTTTTATCAAGCTCAATCAAATATCCTCCGTCTATCAGCTGACTAAGATTGTTCTTTGAGGCTTTAAGGTCTCGCATCACACTTCTGACATTGTCAACGAGTCCGTCATCATCTGCATTCAGATTCAAATGAAAATACAAAGCTTGTGATAAAGCGCTCAGTTCATAAAAGCTGTCTGACTCCACGAGCGCTATTGAAAACATTCTTCTTTTTGCCATCTTTTCTCCTTCCAGAATGCGGTTCGGGGTATGCCTCGAAGCCGTTTTTATTTTTATTCTATCAGGTTTTTTTCGGCTTGTAAGTATACCACCCTCCCAAAGTTTCGGGATGCGAGGATTCTGAAATCTGTATATTTTGCATAAAAAAAACGCCCTCTTTTGCTCGGAGGGCGGAAAGTATGTCACTAATTGACATTTGTCATTTAATTTTTTCGTACACTTCTCTGATATTCTCGAAGATATAGGTAGGCGGAGTGTCGCTCGCCTCGGCATCTGCCATAGTGCCCTCACCCGAGAGGACGAAAACGGTGTCAATGCCCGCGTTGTAGCCCGAGGCAATATCGGTGTAAACCCGGTCGCCGATCATAACGCTCTCCTCCTTGGTGTACCCATGCTTTTCCATAGCGAGAGTGAGCATCTCAGGACGGGGCTTGCCGATAAAGTGAGGCCGCTTTCCAGTAGCGCGCCATAGCATCTCCGCAACCGAGCCGCAATCCGGAACGTAACCAAAGGCGGTGGGACAAACCCAGTCGGGATTGGTTGCGATATAAATAATATCGTTAAGGAGAAGCTTGCAGGCATCCTCCAGCTTTTTAAAATTAAGCTCGTTGTCGTTGCCCATAACGATGCCGTCAATGCCGTCGCACAGCTCGGTAACAACGTCTATACCCGCAGCCGACAACTGCTCGTAAAATGAGCGCGTACCAAAGCAATAGAACTTTCTGCCCTGATATTTCTGCTGAATATAAAGAATTGTGGCGTCTGTAGAAGTGAGAAAATCCTCCTCTGAAGCGGGTATTCCGATGCTCTCAAGCTTCTTAACGTAGGCATCGGTGGACTTTGAAGAGTTGTTTGTGACGAACAGATAACGTCCGCCCTTCTCCTTTACCCTATTAAAAAAATCTATGGTTCCGTCAAATAGATCGTTGTCCAGATAGATGGTTCCGTCCATATCAAGCAGGAACAGCTTTTTGTCCTTTAATTCCATTTTCTTACTCCTCGTTAATTTGAAAGGATAAATAGATTTGAGAAAAAATCGCCGTTTGCGACCGAAGGCGTAGTTACCTACGTCGAGTGTCGAGCAAACGACGATAGAAAAAGTTGAATAACTTTTTCGGTTTTTCCTAGATTATTTATTCTTCAGGATAGCCGTCGGGATTTGCTCTCACCCATCTCGCGCTGTCCTCGCACATTTTTGCAAGATCACGCTCTGCGCGCCAGACGAGAACCTTCCTCGCCTTCGTGGGATCAGCATAGCTTGCAGCCACGTCACCGGGACGTCTCTCCCCTATCTTATAGCTAATAGGTGTTCCCCAGGCATCGCCAAACGCCTTCACAATATCAAGCACCGAGTAGCCTTTGCCCGTACCCACGTTGATGAAATCAATGCCGCGCAGCCTCTTTGTATAATCAAGAGCGCGAAGATGAGCGATGGATAGATCGACCACGTGAATATAGTCGCGCACACCCGTACCGTCGGGGGTGGGATAATCGTTGCCGAATACGCTAAGGAAAGGCAGCTTTCCAACCGCAACCCTTGTGATATAGGGGAGGAGATTATTGGGAATTCCTCTTGGATCCTCACCGATAAGCCCCGACTCGTGAGCGCCGATAGGATTAAAGTATCTGAGCACGCAGGCAGACAGCTCGGGGTCAGCCGCGCAAGCATCCTTCAGAATACGCTCGATCATGAGCTTTGTCTCGCCATAGGGGTTCGTGGTCGAGAGAGGAAAATCCTCGCGGATCGGAACGGTCTTTGGCGTGCCGTAAACGGTAGCCGAGGAGCTGAAAACTATACGTTTTACTCCGTGAGAAGACATAGCCTCAAGGAGATTAAGCGTTCCTGTTATATTATTATGGTAATAAAGCAAGGGCAGTCTTGTGGATTCGCCAACCGCTTTCAAACCTGCAAAATGAATTACCGAGTCGATCTCGGGGTGATCGTCAAATACACGGTCAAGCACCGCGCGGTCAAGGAGATCGCACTTTATAAACTCGGGACGAATACCCGTAATTTTTTCTATTCTGTCGACAACGAGTGCCTTACTGTTTGAGAGATTATCAACGATAATAACGTCCTCTCCCGCAGAGAGAAGCTCAACCGTGGTGTGCGATCCGATATATCCCGTACCGCCCGTGACAAGAATTGCCATAATAATGCCCCGCCTTCTGTAAAGTCAAAGAATGTAGATATGGGCGACCCACAAACATAGGTCGCCCATAACTTATATTAGTCAGCGTAAACGCTAACCTGCTTTCTACCACCGGTGATGTGCTCGAACTTAACAACACCGTCAACGAGTGCGAAGAGAGTGTCATCAGAACCGATGCCAACGTTCTTACCGGGATGGATCTTAGTGCCGCGCTGTCTTACAATGATGTTGCCGGCGATAACGGACTGACCGTCAGCCTTCTTAACACCGAGACGCTTGGACTCAGAATCACGACCGTTCTTGGTAGAACCAACGCCCTTCTTGTGGGCGAAGAACTGTAAACTAAGCTTTAACATTTCGTATTCCTCCATATTTTTTCGTGGCGCCGTCCTTACGGCAGCGTACAAGTTGCGCTTAAATCTCTCGCTCGATCTCCCTTACGTCGAGGTAGTCGTAATACTCCTCGATAAGATCCATAAGCTGATAGAAATAAGCCTGTATAAGTCCCGATACGGCAAACTGCTTTCTCTCGTCCTTCTCATATTTGGGAAGGGCTGCTTTTGCAATAAGACGGATGTCGGTGGTCTTTTCATCAATAGTATAATCCACGCTGGACTGATAAGTGACCTCGATGGCATTGATGATAAGCATTGTCATGGCAGACAGAGCCGAGCAAAGAATATCCTCGCCGCTCTCACCGTAGCCGGTGTGCCCCTGCTCCTCGAATCCGTAGTAATGGCCGTTTGACTTATAAAATGTGATTGTAGTCATTTGACTTAAGCCTCGATCTTCTCGATCTGGATCTTGGTGTAATCCTGACGATGACCGATCTTCTTCTTTTCGTTCTTCTTAGCCTTGTACTTGATAACGTCAATCTTCTTGGACTTTCCGTTCTTAAGCACGTTAGCAACAACGGTAGCACCCTCTACATAAGGAGTACCAACAGAAAGAGCTTCGCCGTTTACACAGAGAACCTTATCAAAAGTAACCTTCTCGCCTTCTGCAAGACCAAGCTTCTCTACGAAGATAACGTCACCCTCAGCAACCTTGTACTGCTTTCCACCTGTTACGAAAATAGCGAACATGAAAAAGCACCTCACTTTCGTGTATAATCGCTATCATAGGCGCTGGCAAAAAGCCAAACTTCTCAGCCTATCAATAAGCGTCGTATTATTATAACACCGCCCGAGCGGAATGTCAATAGCTTTTTTGAAATATTTTTACAAAAAATACTATTATTTTTTATTTATTATATATAAATTACTCGCAGTCCTCGTCGCACTCTGCGCAGTTGCCGTCGCAGATCTCAACGTCACCGATCTTCTCGCCGCACGCGGGGCAAACGAGATCCTCTACGTTAAGAGATTCGTCAAAGCAAACGATATCACCGCAGGAGGGGCACTCGATCTCGTAGTAGCCGTCCTCAAAGTCCTCGTCAAACTCCTCGTCGTCAAAGTCGTTGAGGTCGTCGTAATCGTCGTACTCGTCCTCATCCTCGTCGAAGAAGTAAACCTCCTCCTCAAGCTCGCCGAGGTCGTGGTCAAGCTCCTCTACGTACTCGTGAAGCTCCTTGTTATCAGCCTCAAGAGCGTTGATCTTATCAGCCATATCTGCTACGAGAGTAAGAAGCTCGCTGATAATTCTGCCCTCTTTGGAAGCCTTGTCAAGCTCATAGCCGTCAAAAAGGCCCTTGATGTATGCTGCATTTTCACTGATACCCATAGTTTTATCTCCTTTTAATTATTAATAAGGTTAAAATGCTCCCCGGGTTTGCGAGGAGCATTTCAAAATAAAGCTTTAATTATACTCTTTCAACGTACTCGCCGGTTCTGGTATCGATCTTGAGAACCTCGCCCTCGTTGATGAAGATCGGAACCTTAACAACCGCGCCGGTCTCAAGGGTAGCTTCCTTAGTCACGTTGGTAGCTGTATCGCCACGAACGCCGGGCTCGGTCGCGGTTACTGCAAGCACTACGAATGTAGGAGGCTCATCGGAGAATACGCTGCCCTCCCAGGAGGAAATACGGCACATAGTGTTCTCCTTAACAAACTTGAAGTTGTCGCCAAGCTTGTCGGAGTTGAGGGGAACCTGATCGTAGGTCTCGGGATCCATGAAGTAGTAAAGCTCGCCATCGTTGTAAAGGTACTCAAGGTCCTTTCTCTCGATAACTGCGTTCTCAAACTTTGCGGTGGGGTTGAAGGATGCCTCACGGATAGCACCTGTCACAACGTCTCTGTACTTGGTTCTTACGAAAGCCGCGCCTTTACCGGGCTTAACGTGCTGGAACTCGATTACCTGATAAACCTTACCGTCCATCTCGAAGGTAACGCCATTCTTAAAATCACCTGCTGTTAACATAGTATGTTTTCCTTTTCTTGGCGAATTTTTAGATTTTTACTCGGGGCATTTACGGTCCGCCACAACCAAGTGATGCAAGAAAAGCACAAATGCCCACACTATACGCAACTATTTTACACTAAAATCAGATATTTTGCAATAGTTATTTTAAATTTTTTTCAATTTTTTACAAAATTTCTATCAATTCCTTGGGAGAATGAGCAAAATTATGGATTCCGTCCTTGGTAATCGCAACCATATCCTCAATTCTGCAGCCGTATTTGCCGAAGAGATAGATACCCGGCTCGACGGTGACGATCTCCCCTGCCCTCAGCTTTCTGCCAAAGCCGCGGGAGTAAAGTCTGGGGCTCTCGTGGATAAAGAGACCGACCGAGTGACCGAGAGAATGACCGAAGGCGCCCTTGTACTCGGGAACGGAGTCGATAATATCGCGTGCAACCTTATCAGCCTCGCCGCAATCCGCGCCCTCCTTCAAATAAGCGAGAGCCTCGGTCTGTGCGCGCAGAACGGTGTTGTAAAGCTTCTTGATGTCCTCGTCAGCCTTACCGATAACTATTGTTCTGGTCATATCGGCACAGTATCCCTCGAACTTTGCTCCGAAGTCCATTGTCAAGAAGCCCTTTTTCAGCTTTACGTTTCTCGGTATACCGTGAGGAAGCGCAGAGGCGTCGCCCGAAACGGCAATGGTCTCAAAGGCAAAGGAGTCTGCCCCGCCCTTTCTCATAGCGTACTCAAGCTCAACGGCAACGTCAAGCTCGGTCATATCGGGAGTGATAATGCCAAGCAGATGGGCAAGAGCCGCGTCGGTAATATCCTGAGCGCGCTGCATCTTCTCTATCTCGTCGGGCGATTTTATCTGTCTGATAACCTCTATGCTGTCACCAATATCAACGAAATCGCAGTCGGGATACTCTTCGCAGTATCTCTTATATGTCTCGTAGGAAACGCTGCC
>JAZNZI010000142.1:0-2284 GCA_045594865.1 Eubacteriales bacterium
AACCTCAAAATTATCGAGCGGAACGCCCTCAAGCACCTCGCGTATCTCTCTTGTATCGAGCGAAACGAAGGACTCGCCAATCGTGTGTGTGAATTTAAAATCCACACTCGGATGACCTTGTATTAGCGTCGTAATCGTGGATACGATATCACCGAGCGGGGTAAAGTCGATGTGCGACTTATCAAAGCTTGCGGTGACAACCGTTCCGTGATTTTCGGGATAATCGTCAATATGCCTTGACGATATTGTCAGACCACCGCCCGCTTGCTCAGCGGCAAGTCTGAAAAGGGGAATTCCCATACCAACCTTTCGGGTGGTTCGGGTTGTATAAAAGGGATCGGATACCGATAAAAGTGTTTCCTCGCTCATACCTGACCCGTCGTCTGTAATTTTAATGGTTAAAACAGTTTTATCCTCGGTAATTTCGATCTCAACCAATTCTGCCTTAGCTTTTGTTGAGTTTTCTGCAATATCGAGAATGTTGAGAGACAGTTCTTTCATTGACGCGGCCTCCGTAAAAGATCAAAAATACGGCTAACGATAAGCTCCTCGCAGGGCTCGTCCTCAAGCTCAAGATAGTTTTCCTTATCCCTCATATCCGTAAGGTAATGAGAGTCGGAGTCGATAATAAATCGCTCCTTCGATATGCCGTATTTATCAGAATACTCATCCACCCGACTGCCATCATATAGCTCGTAGTAGTCAAATACGGTATCGCTCGGCAGAGTACCAAGCACGGCGATAATACCGTTTGCCTCACGGTCGATGTGAGCGGGGTAGCATATTCCACCAAAGCCTTCAACGGTTTTCTTAACCTCGGTAATAGATATGCTTGACGCATTGATCAGCAGGCTTTCCACCTCGCCTATCTCATTGTCTTCACCATCGAGAACGGTCTGCCTGCCGAAGAACTGAGGCTTGTTTTTTATCTTAACGCGGCATCCGTCGACATAGTCGTCAAAGGCGAGCGCGTCAGAAAGCTTTTCAAAAAGGCAAACCACGTGAATATCCTCCGAGGTGGTAAGCTCCATTCCCGCAATGGGAATTATCCCGTGCTTTCTTGCCGCTTCAAAAAAAGCGGGGCAGTTTTTGCAGCTGTTATGATCGGTAAGCGCGACGATATCAAGCCCACAGAGCTTTGCCATACCTGCAATATTGCAGGGGGTGTTGTCATCGTCGCCGCAAGGGGAGAGACAGGAGTGAACGTGCAGGTCGTAATAATACTTTTTCAACGGAGCAGCTCCGAAATTTTTATAGCCGCCTCATAGGCAGACAGCGGGGTGGATAAAATGTTTACCCCCTTTGCTTTTGCCGCCTCAAGCACATTTTCGTCTGGCGAGACGTCCTCTGCAAGAAGAATGCAGGAGGTGTCTGCCAGGGTTGCGACGGCAACAGTATTAATATTTGACATAATGGTGATCCACACGCTTCCTTGCTCAGCCCTGCCCATAACCCAGCTGAGAAGATCGCCGATATAAACACCGTCAACCTCTTTGTCGGGGGAGGGCATACATACGGTCTTAAAGCCGGATTCCTTTGCAAAAGCTTCAGCGGTCATAAGCTATGCCTTTCCGTCCTTATCCTGCCGCGCCTCTCTAAGACGGCAGTCCTCGGGACAAGCTAAATTTTTGATAACATCCTCGGCAAATGCGCGGCAGGTAGGTGCTCCGCACGCTCCGCAATCTATGCCGGGAAGAGTAGATTTGAAATTATGAATATCTGCCATCATTCTCATTGATTCGGCAATGCTTCCGCCAAGACGGGTGATGGAATCGTATTCAGGCAGATTCTCGAATAAGAAGTTGTCAGGAATGTAATTTACTCCCCTGGGCAGAAGGTTTTGCGAAACGGGCATATATCTTCTCAGCGACTGCAGCCTTGCCTTTGCGATAAAGGGGTTCTGCATTGTAAGCACACCGCCGACGCATCCGCCGGTGCAGGCGTTGAGCTCGATAAATTCGAGGGGAGGAATATTTCCGTTTTCAATCTGGTCGAGAACGTGAATAACGTTTTCGATTCCGTCTGCCGCAAGATAATCTTCATTAAATATAGCGGTAGCCTCGCCGCCCGATCTCGCCCAGCCAATACCGATCTTTCCCGATTCGGAAAGGCTTTCGATATGATCGTCGACGCTCATCTCACCGATAAGCAGGAAGTAGACGTCGCTTATTGATACCACAACGTCGACCTCGCTCTTATATCCTGCAAAGCCGTTTTTTACGTAGCTGACCTTGGCGGGGCAGGGGGTGATGAAGCACACTCCTATATCCTCGGGAGAAAGCTC